>CANQFR010000015.1 GCA_947599905.1 uncultured Lachnospiraceae bacterium | reverse complement strand
GGATCTTTGCCGCCGCGTCAACGCGGACGGTACGGCAAACATCGCGCGGGTCTGTAAGGAGCTTGACTGCAAACTCATGTATATCAGTACCGATTACGTCTTCAACGGCCAGGGCACCCGCCCCTGGGAGCCGGACGATGAGCGCCAGCCGCTCAATGTCTACGGCCAGACCAAGTACGAGGGTGAACTGGCAGTGGAGGAGCTTACGAAATATTTCATCGTGCGCATCGCCTGGGTCTTCGGCGTCAACGGAAAGAATTTCATCAAGACCATGCTGAATCTTGGAAAAACCCGCGATACGCTGACCGTGGTCTGCGACCAGATCGGCTCGCCTACCTACACCTATGATCTGGCGCGGCTTTTGGCGGATATGATTGAAACCGACCGCTACGGCCGCTATCACGCAACCAACGAGGGACTGTGCAGCTGGCATGAATTTGCCGTGGAGATCTTCCGCCAGGCCGGCATGAACGTAAACGTGCTTCCGGTCACCAGCGACCAGTACCCGGCGAAAGCGAAGCGGCCCGCCAACAGCCGCATGGACAAATCGAAGCTGGACGCGGCGGGCTTTGAACGGCTGCCGTCGTGGCAGGATGCGCTGGGGAGGTATCTGAAGGAGCTGGGGTACTGAAAGCCAGGATTTATATTGCTTTAATGATTGTTTCAGCCGGATGATGTTTTTATTGCATGCCATAAAGATAAAGCGTATAATGAATGCAGTTTAAGGAAAGAGGACTCATGTATGAGAATTGAATCTATAAGGATCAAAAATTATAGAGTATTTCAGGATGTTGAGGTAAATTCTATTCCGAATCTGGCGGTTTTTCTTGGCATGAACGGCGTTGGCAAAACGACTTTTTTTGATGTGTTTGGATTTCTGCATGATGCCCTGCAGACGAATGTGCGCGCTGCGCTTGCCAGGCGCGGAGGCTTTTCAGAAGTGATATCAAGGGGGCAGGAGGGGGATATTGAATTTGAAATTAAGTTCCGTCCTTCAGAAGAAGAACCGGTTATCACATATCAGTTATCTATTTGCCTGATGGAAAACAAGAAGCCGGCTATTAAAAAGGAAATACTGCGGTTTCGAAGAGGACAGACAGGCGCGCCATGGAAAGTTCTTGAGTTTTCATTTGGAGAGGGAGTGGCAGCAGACGGGGAATTGATCAGATATGAAGACGTGCGTTTAGCTGACCGCAGCCGCCAGAAACTGGATTCACCCGACATTCTGGCAATTAAGGGACTGGGGCAATTTAAAGAATTTATTGCTGTATCCCAGTTACGTCGATTGATTGAGGACTGGTATGTATCGGATTTTCATATTGAAGAGGCAAGAGGAATAAAGGACGCGGGATACAGTGAGCGAATTTCAACCTCAGGGGATAATTTGGCGTTAGTAGCCAAATATATGTACGATAACCACAGGGAGTTATTTGATGAAATATTAAAAACCATGGGGAAAAGAGTTCCCGGCGTATCAAACATTGATGCGCAGGAAACCGCTGATGGCAGGATTATTCTTCGTTTTCAGGATGGAAATTTTCAGGATCCGTTCGTGTCGCGATTCGTTTCGGATGGCACTATTAAAATGTTCACTTATCTGGTTCTTTTGAAGGATCCGGAAAAGCATGCATTGTTGTGCGTGGAGGAGCCGGAGAATCAGTTGTATCCGGCGCTTCTTATGGAGTTAGCGGAAGAATTCAGATTGTATGCGGAAGATGGCGGGCAGGTGTTTATTTCCACGCATTCTCCGGATTTTCTTAATGCGATCCGGCTGGAGGAATTGTTCTGTCTTATAAAAGAGGGTGGATATACTAAGATTTATAGAGCGTCTGAAAACGCATTGATCAAAGATCTGTATGAGGCAGGAGATCTGCCAGGGCAGTTGTGGCGACAGGGACTGTTGGTGGAAGAGGTGGTTAAATGACGCTGGTTTTTCTTCTGGAAGAGGCTTCCATGAAAGCGGTATTGGATATTATTCTTCCCCGGATCCTTCCTTCGGCTGTCACGTTCAGAACAATTCCGCATAGTGGAAAAAGCGATTTGGAAGCTTCCATACCACATAAATTAAAAGCCTGGCGTCAGCCGGATGTGAAATTTGTTATTGTCAGAGATCAGGACAGTGGGGATTGTGTTCAGATAAAGAGTGCACTGCAGGAATTGGTTTCTCCATATGGCAGACAGGTACTGATTCGTATCGTTTGCAGGGAATTGGAGTCGTGGTATTTTGGCGATTTAAAAGCAGTATCGAATGCTTATGGTTTAAGTTTAGAGAAGTTGGCAAAAAGAAAAAAGTACAGAAATCCGGATTTGATTGAAAATGCGAAGGAGGAATTACGAAAACTGATTCCCAGACATCAGCAGCTTGATGGGGCGAGAAGGATAGCGGCTCATATGGATATCGAACATAATACATCGGCAAGTTTTCAAATATTTGTTTCAGGTGTGAGAAAAATGGCAGAATCAGAAAACGGGACTGCCGGTGCTGATGGCTTCCGGCCTGTTGGCGGGATTTCTGGACGATAGTCTTGAGCTGGTCAGCGACAAGAAACTGAATGACCGATTCCCGTCTGCCCAGCGGGCTACCCTTATCTCTGTTTCATCCATGGTATTTTCAGTATTTATGATACCGCTGTCGCCGTTTTTTGGCTGGTGGTTTTCATGAGTTATCATCGAATCGGTTTATGATCATATATGGAAATACAAGAAACGCGTCACTGGCGCGTTTCTTGCATATTGACGTAATACAAGCAAGGCGTCACCGGCGCCTTGCTTGCATGGAAACAAAACTGCCCGCCGCAAAAATCTGCGGCGGGCAGCCGTGCTAGATCCACTCGTCTGCGGTCAGAAAATCCCGGATATTCCGGTGCTTGATTCCGTTCCGGCTCATGTCGATCTCGTCCATCGTGACGACGTATTTCGGATAATTGTCCCGTATGAGGTCGTAAACGCCAAATTCCCGTGCGACGGTATCCTCTGCAGCAAGCAGATAGGCGACCTGAACATAGAGCTTTTCCCCGTGCCGGCGGCATACAAAATCAATTTCCCGGTCTCCGAATCTGCCGACCGTGACCGTGTATCCGCGCCTGAGAAGCTCCATGAGGACGATGTTTTCAAGGATCCGATTGATGTCCCGCATATTTCCGCCGAACACCGCCTCACGGATGCCATGGTCGGCAATGTAGTATTTTTCGTTGGTCGCGAGAATCTGTTTGCCCTGCAGATCCTCCCTTTTGACCTGGTAAAGGAAGCAGGCGCCGCAGCAGTATTTGATGTAGTTCAGTACCGTCTCCGCTGCTACGGTCCGCTGCTGGCTCTTGAGAAATTTTACAAGGGAGGTTGCGGAGAAAGAGTCTCCGACATTCGCCATTGCATAGGCGATGATCCGTTCCAGCAGATCGACATCGCGCACTTTGTTCCGCTTGACAATATCCTTGAGCTGGACTGAGTTAAAAAGATCGGTAAGGTACTGTCTGGATGGTTCCTCGGCATAGCGAAGGTTCGCAAGATACGGCATTCCGCCGGACAGCAGGTACTTCTGGAAGCTTTGCCGTACCGTGGCGTTTGGGTCAACCGTGTGGTAGAGTTCCAAAAACTCAGAGAAAGAAAACGGGTAGATCACAAACTCCACATACCGCCCGCCGAGATACGTCGCAAGCTCCCCGGACAGAAGCTTCGCGTTTGAGCCTGTGATATAGATGTCGCAGTCGAGGGAGATACGGAACGAATTGACGCACTTCTCCCAGTCCGCAACTTCCTGAATTTCATCAAAGAACAGATATGCTTTCACTTTCATGTCCTTTGTCCTTTTCAGGATTTCTTTGTAGAGTGCGTCGGCGGTGAGAAGCCGGGAGTTTCTCATATCCTCAAAATTGATAGAGATGAACTGTCCGGCCGGGATGCCCGATTCTATCAGTTCTTCTTTTATTAGTTCCAGCATGACGGATTTCCCGCTTCGCCGGATGCCGGTCATGACTTTGATAAGGTCATTCCCGATGAATGGGCGGATGCGGCTCATATAGGTTTCCCGCTTGATCATAAAATCAGCCCCTTTCCTGTAACCATTCTTAGTATATGTCAGACACGGCGAAAAATCAAGTGAATAATTGGAATTTTATAAGATATAACTGATAAAATGCAATTATATTGTTTTAACGATTGTTTCAGCCAGATCGAAAACGGATTCCCAGACATCAGCAGCTTGAATTTGTTTCAGGTGTGAGAAAAATGGCAGAATCAGAGTGCAAACAGGTGCCGTACAATCATCGAAAATAGATGATTGTGCGGCACCTATGTTTATGACAGGTGTTTCCGGCTTTATTGTTACAGCTCCCCGACGATTTTGGATAAGGCCCTGATTATAGCCAAATACCGTTTGTACTGGGGTTCGCCTGCCTTTTTTGCCTCGTGGATGATGCTGATTACTACCGGATCGGATTCGGGCAGGTTCTCCTGAAGAAGATAATCAGGCGAGAGGTTTAACTTGTTGCAAATCACTACAAACGTATCCAGCGACATCTTTTTGGTTCCGCGTTCAATGTTGCCGTAAAAGGAGGCGGAGATGTCGCAGATTTCTGCTGCCTGTTCCTGGGACAGGCCATGTTCCTGGCGGCAGCGCTTGATTTTCTGCCCGATTTCGTAATAGTCGAGGTATTCCATAAGTTTCCATTCCTTTCGCAATATTTTATTTTACCTAGGAAAATAAGATACAATAATTCTCTGATAGAATTATTTCATATCTAACAGAATTATATTGACGCGATAGGTTCCTGATTCAGGATGAAGCTTCCTGTATGATGCCAGAAAGGGAGACAGGTCGATTTTAAGAATAATTCCAATAGAATTATATATTGCCTAATAGAATTATATGATGTATAATAATAAACGATATTGTTGATTATTGTCTCGCGAGGTAGAGGGTATGAATATTTCAGTTGCGATTGTCGATAAAGACAAGGAATATGTAAGGCGTCTCTCCGAAGAATTGCAGCAGTATGCAGAATTGAGCCTTCACGTTTATACCGGAGAAGAGTCGTACCGAAACGCGGTGGAAAGAACACGATTTGATGTGGTTCTCTTCGATCCGGACATATCAGATTTGCCTCTGTCCTTCCCTGAAATCAAACTGCCCGTCTGTCTTTACAGTGACGATGCCAGTAATGCCGGCAAATATGCGGACACAGTAAAGATCATGAAATATCAGAGGATCAGCAGAATTTATCAGGAACTGATTCGGGAATACGCGGAGAAGGCCGGATATTCGGCCGATTTCGATCATTCACAGAATACGACGATGATTGCCGTCCATTCGCCTCTGGGAGGAAGCGGGAAGACGACGGTCGCGCTTGCGATTGCCAGCGCGCTGACGGCCAGGGGTACATCAGCACTCTTTGTTAGCATGGAACGGTTGGGAAGTTCATTTTGCGTCAATCCGAAAAAAGAGGACGGCATTGTCGCCTTGATTCAGGCAGCGTCAGATCCCGTCGTTAATTTTGAACTAAAGCTTAAAGGAATCATGAAACAGGGATTGAATGGAATTTTTTATGTCGAGGGTTTTGATCGGTTCGCAGATTATGATGCCGTGACGGAAGAGGAGATCGAATCCGTACTGATGAAAATGAAACGCTGCGGCGTTTTCGAGACAGTCATTGTGGATATGGACAGCGATATGGACATGGTTGCCAAAACGATACTGAGGCAGGCTGATCGGATTGTGGAGCTGGAACGCATCGGAAGTTTTCCGGAAGCTAAGATGGGTCTGTTTATCCAACAGGGGATTGTCAATGAGAATAAACATAAAATGGTAAGGGTCCGCAATTTCGCAGAGAGCGGTTCGCGCTTTTCCTCCGAATGGGACGTTCCGCTCGCGGGGACAGTCCATAATTATGGAAATGTCCAGTCCAAAACCGTTATCGATGCGATCAGCGCGAACGGAGAGATAGATCTTGATACAATTATGAAAAGATAGCAGGGATCGTCATGGCAAAGAATTATTTTTTAAGTGAAGTTTCCGCTTTAAAGCAGGTCATACAGGAGGCCAGCAGGGTACGGGAATATACGGCCGAGGAAATCCGAAAACTGGTCGATCAGAAAATATCCGACCGAATTGTCTGGGCGAAAGCAAACGACATCGATTTGTACTGGTATTATCAGAATCTGTCCTTTAAGGAAAAGGATACCTTAAAGTATACAATCACAGAATCTGTAGAAGGTCTGGGGATTCTTGGAAAGATCATCATGGATGAGAAAATTACGGAAGTGATGATCAACGGCTATGATACGATTTTTGTGGAGAAATCCGGCAGACTGATGCGCCTGGAGGAGCATTTTGAAAGCAATGAGGATCTGATTCGGATCGTGCAGCGCTTCGTCAGCAGTATGGACCGCACGGTCGACGCCAGCAATCCGATTGTCGATGCGCGTCTGGAGGACGGCTCCCGTGTGCATGTCGTATTTCCGCCGGTAGCGCTCAACGGCGCAACGGTGACGATCCGCCGTTTCCCCAAGAATCCGATGACGATTCAGGATTTGCTGAATTACAAATCTATCACGCCGGAAGTGGCTGGTTTTCTGCAGAAAGTCGTCTCCTCCAGACATAACGTGTTTGTATGCGGCGGAACCGGAAGCGGCAAGACTACCTTTTTGAATGCGATATCCAACTTTATTCAGCCGTGGGAACGCGTGATCACCATCGAAGATTCAGCCGAGCTGCAGATTAAGAATATACCGAATATTGTACGGATGGAAACAAAGAAGGCGAATTCGAAGGAAACAACGGAGATCACAATTCGGGATCTGATCAAAGCATCTCTGCGAATGAGGCCGGATCGGATTATCGTCGGTGAGGTGCGAGGGGAGGAAGCGCTCGACATGCTGCAGGCCATGAATACAGGCCACGACGGAAGTCTGTCTACCGGTCACGCCAATTCTCCGGAGGGGATGTTAAGCAGGCTGGAAACCATGGTGCTGACAGGAAGCGCTGATCTTCCGCTGGAAGCGATACGTCAGCAGATTGCCTCGGCCGTGGATTATATTATTCATCTGTCAAGGCTTCGTGATTTTTCGAGAAGATGCATGGAGATTACGGAAGTAGTTCGGTATGAGAACGGCAGAATTATCTTAAATCCGATCTACCGTTTTCAGGAGGATGAGAACAGTACGCTTAAGAAGGTTTCCGGACAGCTTGTGAGAACCGCGAATCCGATCGTGAATCAGGAAAAGTTTATTTTGGCAGGAATCTACGACTTTATGGAGGGCGCCGATGGACCAGGCAGGTAAAGAAAAAATACGGATCAAATACTATGAATGCAATATGACGAAGATGGAGCATCTGGCGGCTTATCTGGTGTTTTCGGCAGTTATTGCGGTAATTCTGTATATTTATTATCATATGCTGCCGGTGTCTGTGGCCGGGGGCCTGCTGATTGCTTTCTTTCAGGAGAAAAACTATTCGAAATCGGTTATGCGCAAACGTCAGGCCAGACTGCGGATGCAGTTTAAAGAGTTTTTGGAACTGGTTTCCATATCCGTGAGCGGAGGCAGCGGCCGTTCTCTGGAGAACGCCGTGATTGATTCTCTCAGGGAGCTTCAGATGCTGTTCAATCGGAATTCTGATATTGTCAGGGAGATCGGCCTGATCGTCAGCGATTATGAGCAGGCGGGAATTCCGATGGCCAGAGGCTTTGAGGAGCTGGGGGAAAGAAGCGAGATCGACGATATTATCAGCTTTGCGACGATCTATAAGACGATTGAGGGAAAGACCAGCGACTTTGGCTACATTATCGCGCAGACAAGGGACATTATAAAAGACAAGGCGGAGATCGTGATGGAAATCGAGACGAACATTACCTCCGCGAAGTCAGAAGCCTATATGATGCTGGTGCTTCCGTTAGTGCTGATTGTGGTGATGTCGGCTATGGGCAGCGGATTCCTCGATGCTCTGTTTACGACCGGAGTAGGAAGGGCGTCGGCGACCTTTGGGGTGATCTGTACCTTTGCATCTTATGTGATCGCGACCAGGGCGACAGAGATTCAGGTGTAGGAGGCGAAACTGATGATTACGGTTGTATTTATGGCGATTGCAACGGTTTTGGCTCTCTTCTTTCTGCTCGAATCAGGAAAAGCCGGAAAATCTGCCGCCGCGGAGGTCGTTCTGTCCCGGGCCTGGAGCTATCGCTTTGCGAGACAGACCCTGCAGGAGAAAAAGCAGCATTATCTGGAGGATAATGAAAAATATCATACCGTTTCGGCCAAAAAAGCGGCAAAGCAGATAAAGACCTGGGAGAAGCAGATTGCCGAGAACCAAAAGAAGGAGGAGACCTACCTGACGGGGAAGCAGTATACGCTGCTCGATCATATTTCCCTGTTCGGTTATCAGATTCTGGTCGACCTGCGTCTGGATGGCGATAACAATCTTCTGCGGCAGCTGACGGCAAGCTGCGAGAGGACAGGCTATGTGGAGCTGGAGCGGAATCAAGAGACGGGCGGAAAGAAGAATTCGTCCATTTATGCGTATTATCTGCTGGCGATGCTTTTTTCTTATAGCTACATAGGGGTTATGGCAGCCCTGTTTCTGGGCGTGCTGTCTGCGGCGGCTGGGAATACGGATCCGGCGGGAATAGTCCTGCCGATGGCGGTAGGACTGGGAGGCTGCGTCTTATATGGATATATCCCCTACGATAATCTTCGGACGAAGGCCGCAAAACGGCAGGAAGAGATTGATTTGGATTTTCCGAACGCCATTTCCAAGATCACGCTGCTGGTTACGGCAGGCATGAATATCACGAAGGCGCTGGAGGAGACTGCCCTCAGCGGCAGCACGCAGATCTATCAGGAGCTGCGGCTGGCTGTCCGGGAGCTGCGTCAGGCCTCATCGCTTCAGGGGGCGCTGACCCGGATTCAGTACCGGTGCAATAACCGCTATCTGGACAAAATGGTGACTATCATTGCGAAAAGCTATGTGTCCGGCAACGCGAACCTGGCGGCTGACTTAAAGGCGATCAACGACGAGTGCTGGCTAGACAAGAAGCATAATGCGCGCCGGATGGGAGAGGCAGTGCAGAATAAGTTGTTTGTGCCGACGATGCTCATGTTTATCGGGATTCTGATTGTGATTATCGTTCCTGCCATGTCGGGATTCAATTTCTGACCCGCAGGGTGATAATAAAAAAATAAAAGAAGGAGGAAAAGGCGATGCAGGCTTTAGACAATGCGTGTATCTATCTGTCGATCCGCGCGATGAAGGCGAAGGAGAGATTTGTGGACTTCTGGAAATCACAGGACGGAGTTTCCAACGTGGTGGCGACGATCATTATTCTTTTGATTGTTGTGCTGATTATCGGGGTGTTCTGGAATCGGTTAAGTGGATGGCTGAATGACTTGATGGATAAGGTTTTTAATTCAGCAGAGCCGACAACAAAGGCTCCCGATGAACTCTAAGTCGATCTGGAAAGGGACAGAATCATGAAAAGGCATTTACATAGAAATCAGCGGGGAAGCGCCGAGGTGGAGGCCATCATCATATTGCCGATCGCGGTGCTGAGCACCCTTCTCCTTCTGTATCTGTCCCTTTTTCTCTTCCAGCGGGCGGCGCTTCAGGCCGCCCTGGAGACGGCGGTGGTATATTACAAAAATACCGTAACCGATACGTACGTGACGCAGAATGACGAACTGAATTATACGCAGGGTGATCATGATTACATGGGGGCAGGAAACTCCTATTACGCGGCGGAACCCCTGTCCCCATACCGCGGCATGTTCGGAGATGGGAATAACTTAAACGACGATGCCGCTTTTCGGAAATATTTCGAGTCGGTGGTGGGAAGTATGCTGTTTGACGATAACCTGACCATCACGATCGATTACAGCAATTACGTTTATCTGAAGCAATTTGAGGTGACGGCGACGCAGACCGTTTCCGCGCCGATTGATTTTCATATGATCGGAGTGGGAAACGAGTATTCCATATCGGCAGCGGCTCGGGTGGCCGTGCTCGATCATGACGGAACGATTCGTGATCTGGATTACGCGATCGATTTGATAGCAAGGACAAAAATAGGGGAGTGGGCCAGAACGCTGGCTGGAAAAGTCCAGGAAGCGTACGCCAAGATGAGAGAAGTGCTCGGCGGATGAAGTGCCAGGGGAACCGGGAAAGATGAGAAGATTCAGACTTCGTAATGAGGAAAGAAAAAAGAAACGGAAGAAATGGGGCAGCCATGGGATCATAACGGTGTTTGTCACGCTTATGATGGTGCCGGTGGTGGCGGTCAACGGTATTTTAGTCGATGTCGCCAGACTGAAACTGTACAGCTCCCAGGCGGCGATGGCGGCGGATTCCTATGGGGACGCCGTCCTAAGCGAGTTTGACAACCTGCTGAAGCAGCTTTACGGGCTTTTCTCAGTCACCCAGAACGACGATGGCCGTCAGGCGATAATAGATTTTGCGAAATACGCGGGCTATTCGTTTGACCCGACAGGCGGCGGGAAAGCGCTTACGGGATTCATGCCCTATAAAAATACTGAGGTGGAACTGACCTATGAGCCGGTGGAGGGCGCCAGCCTGTCCAATTATAACGTGCTTATGACGCAGATCAGCGATTTTATGAAATACAGGGTTGTAGAGGAGGTGCTCAGCTCGACGAATATTCTGGGTTCGCTTAAGCAGCTGGATTCCACCGATGCGGACATGGATGTGATGGAAGCCCGCACGGATATAACGGACAGCAGCAAGGACGCGCTGGCCAAAATAAGCGAATATTACGAGGATTTGAAAAAAATAGCCGCGTATCCGGATTATATGAACGCACGGAGACAGGCGTTTATAAGCTATCGCGAGGCGCTGAAGCAGACGGTGGGAAGCGATGAGTATTATTATGTGATCTATCAGGAGAAAATTGAGGAGATCATTGAGCGGTATGAAAAGCTGCAGGAAAGCGGTTCAGAGGAGGAAGAGGCGCCGTCCGGTTCCGGTGATGACGAGGACGAGCCGCTCGAGGAGCTCACCGAGGAGGAAATGGAACTGTATGAGCGGTTTCATGATTTCGATTTGGATGTCGGCGATTATATGGATGATTTGTCAATTGCGCTGGCCGCTTATTCGGCTATTGCGAATGATCATGATGATGAGCCGATCGATTTTGACAGTGTGGATTCCGTAGTTGATGATCTTAAGAAAAAGGCGGACGAACTGCAGGACGTTCTGAACGAGCTGGGGAACCAGCTGGATCTGTTGAAGAGCAGGCTGTCAGAGTGTTCGGAGGAAGTCAGGGAGGGGATTGAGAAGGAGATACAGGGCCTTGAGGATATTCTGGCCCTCGCTGAGGATTTTGAACGGACCTACGAGCTGATTGAGCCTCTCAATGCGGATAAGCAGAAAAACAGCGACAATAAAGCAGAGATGGAGAGCAAGGTTCCAGAGCTGGATGAAATCGCGGACGCCGTACTGGACGGCCTGTATCTGGCCGCATCCGGCCATGCGGAGACTGGAGATTCGCGGATCATCGGCCCGGAAGATACGGTCGAGTGGCCGGATGCGCCGGATCTGCATTGGTATGATTTCCAGACGGACACGCAGGCAAGGAGATTCTATCAGGAACTTCAGCAGATCTGCGGGACAGGGTCGGGCGGAACGGGCGATAAGGATGCCGGAGACAAGGAGATCGAAAGGGCGCAATCCATCCAGCGGGAAGCGGAAGAGCAGATGAAGGGAGACGAGACGACAACGGCCCGGGATATACCGGATGCGCTGGCGTCGCAGCTTCAGTCGAGCGGCTCCGATTCCGGCGAGGTGCCGGGGTGGGAGGAATATTTTTCCGGCGGCCTGTCTTTTGAGGCTTTGGAGAAGGCTGGGAGCAATGTGCTGGACAAATTCCTGGTAGCGACCTATGACTTCGGAATGTTCTCCAGCCGGGTATCCGGAATTCGGCCGGAAGACGAAGAAACGGATGAAGACAGTTCGACAGAAGAAGATTACGTGGATGTGAGTCTTACCGGGATTGAAATGTCGAAGGACGTCAATTATTTATACGGGGCGGAGCTGGAATATCTGTTCGGCGGACATAACCGGTCGGTTTCGAATCTGAATAATACAAGAAATATCATCTGCGGCGTGCGGCTGGCGACAAACTTCGCGTCTTCCTATGTGATAAGAGAGATCGACACAGCGATCGATGATATTGCTAAGTTGGCGTCGGATGCCGTCGGCCTGGTGCCGGGAATTGGTCCCGCAGCAGCTGTTTTGGTGAGAGTCGCGGTCAGCGGAGCCTTGCGGTTTGCTTTTGCGACCATTGAGATGGTCGCGGATTGGAACAGTTTAAAAAACAGGGAGAGAGTGGTTTTCTTCAAACGTAAGAAGGAGGAGCTTGAGTCAATTGAAGCGCTTGAGGAACTGCTGCACATTGACATTTCCGATAACGACAACGACCATTCGCTGGGATTTACTTACGAGGATTACCTGTATATCCTGATCGTGCTGTTTATTGATGATAATACGCTGTTGTCCCGGACGTCGAATCTGATTACACTGAATGTCAATCAGGCAAAAAAGAAGGGTGATACACTGACGGAACTGGAATTTAAGATGTCGGATACCGTTACCGCGATCAAAAGCACCTGCAAGGTGAAGTCGGATTTTGTGATCGTTCCGGATAATATCGCGCAGCTGTTTTATTCTGCGGATACGAACGCTCTGGTCGACGTGCTGGAGGACAATTATTTCGGATATTCTGTGATACGCGGTTACTAAACGGAAAGGCGATGAAAACAGTGAAAAGGACAGAAGACAGGGAAGCAGGAATGCTTACGGTAGAAGCAGTGCTCAGCCTCGTGCCGTTTATACTTGTGATTCTGGGAATTACCTCCTTTATCAACATATTTGCCGTGCATAACAGGATTCAGTACGCGCTCTATCAGATGGGGAGCGAATTGTCGGGATATACCTATCTGTATCAGGCGCTGGGACTGCGGGCGGCGGATTTAAAGCTTAAGAGCGACGCCGATGCGGATACCGAGAAGGTGGACGGGGCGATTGCGGATATCGGAGACTTTATGGATCAGATTACCTCCCTGGACAGCAGTCTCCGTCCGGAGAACGGACGGCTGGATCCAGATGAGGTGGTAAATCAGGCAGAGGCTACCTGGAATGCGGGGACAAAAGCCGCCTCATCAAGCCGGGAACTGCTCAGCAACCCGAAGGACCTGATCCGGGGATTCGTCTATCTGGGGATTGAGTATGCGGAAGATAAGGCGAAAAGTCTGCTTCTTGACACGATTTCAGGAGGGATGATGGAAGTATATCTGGACGAGAGCTTCGCGCGGTACGGTTCAAGGACAGCGGACGAGTATTTGAAGTCTTACGGAGTGAAAGACGGGATGGAGGGACTGGATTTTAGTTCCAGCGAGTTTTTAAGCGACGATTTGTACCAGTACCGCATGATAGACATTACGGTGGAATATGATCTGGAGATTTATTTTTTCAAGCTTTTCTTTAAGGATCCTACGGTTCACGTCGTTCAGAGGGTGATGGTGCCGGCGTGGCTGGACGGCGACGGAATTACTTATACGAAGTAGCGGGAGGAGACGGATGGAAGCGTATATATTGTTAGCGGTTGGGATGATTCTGACGCCATGTATTTTCCTGATGGTAATGTCCCTTTGCAGGCAGGAATTCCGTTCCGAAGAAAACAGGGGGAGAAAGCTTTTCTCTTCCTGGCCGGAAATCGCTGTGATGGCGTCCGCGGAACTTGCGCTCGTGTTTATGTGGAAATCCGTATTGCTTGAGGGCGACTCCCCGCTTCTGTACTGGATGCTGTACGTGATGCTTGAGGGTATGGCGGTCATCTGTATAACCGATTACTGGGAGCGGATTGTCCCGAACAAAGTACTTTTGCTGCTTTTGCTTTTCTTTGTACTCCTGTTGGGATTTCAGGGAGTCAGGGATATGGAACCGGTCATACGGCTGCTGCCGTCGGTTCTTCTGGGCGTCGTTTTCTGCATGCTTTCTTTTGGCATCGTATTTATGCTTGGCCGTGGAAGTATGGGAGCCGGCGACATGAAGCTGTCTCTGGTCATGGGACTGCTTCTCACCGGAGAATATGTTGTGGGAGCCGTATTATATGGATGTCTGGCGGCGGCTGTTTTTTCCATTGTGCAGATGCTCAGAAAGAAGCTGACCCGCAGGGACAGGATCCCATTTGTGCCGTTCTTATATGTGGGACTGGTACTTCGATATCTGGCTGGTTGAAGGGAGTTTGAGTGATGGCGAAGAAAAAGAACATCGTGATGAAGGCAAAAAGCCGGATGACGCTGCTGCTTACGGCGGCTGTGGCTGTTGGCTGGCTTCTTGCAGCGAGTACGGTTCTGGTCGATCCGTCTGTGGAGGAACAGGCGGCTCTGGTGGCGACGGCGAAAGACTTTTTGGCGGACAAGCTGTATATCCGTGCCGTAAAGCAGTATCAGAAGGCGCTGTCGGAGTATACGACGCAGAATAATCCGATTTACGAGACGGAGCTTCTGGCAGTCTACAAAGAGGCCGGTATGACGGACGATTATTATGTATTGATCGACGAGCGGCGGGCTAAGCAGACTGCGCAGCTGGACGAATATATAGACCGGGCGCAGGGGTATATCGATACAAAATCGATATCGAAAGCGATACCCGTGCTGCAGGAGGGAATCAGCCGGTATCCGGACAGCGGTCTCACAGACCTGTATGAATCGGTGCGGTATGAATATTCCCCCGTGTCCACAACTTTTGTCGAGATGAAGATTCCCGCCGGGGACTGGTACATACCTGCTTTTGACGGGACGCATTGGGGCTATGTGGGTGACAATGGCAGAACCATTTTGGAGTTTATTTACGACGAGGCGACCAGTTTCGCCGGGAGTTATGCCGTCGTCAAACTTGACGGAAGGTACACGCTTATTGATAAGAATGGTTATTGGAATGCGATTGATCAGCTTGGCCTGGATCATGTAGACGCTGTTTTAGGGAGCCGGATCGTCGCGGAAAAAGACGGACAGTATGGAATCTATACCAATACGTTTGTGAAGGTTTCCGAGGAAGCCTACGAAGACGTGTGCATGAGCGCAAACGGTATCTATGCTGTGAAGAAAGGGGGCAAATGGGCGCTGCTTAACGCGGAGCTGGAGCCGGTTACTGATTTTTTGTTTTCCGATATTGCAAAAAACAGCAAAGGTCAGCTTTTTGAAAAAGACTATGCGGTTGTTGCGGATGAAAGCGGCTATTTTCTGATCAACGCAGCGGGCGAGGCCTGTTTCAGTGAGCGCTTTGAGGATGCCAGAGGAATGGAGGGCGGTTTGTTCGCCGTGAAAAACGCCAAAGGGAAATGGGGGTTTGCGAATGAAAAAGGCGAGATTGTCGTGGAATGCCGCTATGAAGACGCGCATTCCTTCTCCGATCAGCTGGCGGCGGTACGCTATGCAGGGAAATGGGGATATATCAACCGGTACGATACGATAATCATAGAACCGCAGTTTGCGGCTGCGCTGCCATTTTTGGAGGGGAGGGCGCTGGTCGTGGATGAAACCGGTTTTTACCGTATTCTTGAGCTTAAGTATTATGATTTGTTTTAAACAAATTAGAGAAAGAAAAGAGGTAACCGTATGCTTACAGACATAGTAATAGCCAATAAGAGTTATGCGCGCTATCTGGTGCCGGAGAACAGCCGGTTGGATCCGATTGCAATGAAAGTCATAAAGCAGGACTGTCCGGAGTTTCTGATGCCCATCCGCACTGTAGAGATGGACGGACAGATGGAAGTGCGTTATGAACTGACAGGCGGAATCCGCATGGAATACTGCCCGCAGGAGATATCGAAAAAGGATTATTATGCGCTGCTTATCCATCTGCTGGAACCGTTTAAGCTCTGCGGCGACTGGTTTCTGGACTATCACTGTTTTTTGCTGGATCGGAATTATATTTTTGTTGACAGAGGCAGCCAGGCTGTCAAATATGTCTATATTCCGGAGAGGCAACCGATCGCGGGAGACGAACAGATCAGGAACTTTTTTATGGATTTGATTATTGGCCTGACGGTTGTGGATGATGAACGCGCGCAGATCGAGCCGCTGCGTATTCTTAAGGGTAACGCAGGTCTGCTTTCTCTTCTGGAATATTTCCAGAAGCAGCAGAGAGACCTGCTGTTTGCACAGCCTGCGCCTGCCCCATCTGAACCGGTGAAGCAGAAGCCCGCGCGGCCGGCGCCTGTATCCGAACATGTGGCAGAAAAGCCGATGGAAAAGCCTGCGGATGAGGTTCGGAAAGCCTTGTTTTCGGCGAAACCAAAGGAGGAGAAGAGAGCGGAAGCCGGGGCAAGACCGGGGACGAACGCCGTTGACTTTGGGAAAGAAGACGTGCAGGGAAGACTGATGAATAATCTGTTTGGAGAAGAAGAAACGCCCAAAACAAAGGAAAAGCCGAAGCGTGGAGGCGTCTTCAGCCGCCTGAAAGGAAAATCCAAAAAAGATTTGGGAGAGCCGCGGGCTGCCGATGAAGCTGCTGCGGGGATTCTGGAGGAGATCCGGGCTTTGCAGCCGAAGCCGGAAGCACCGGTCATAGAGCCGGAGGCGGCGCAGCCTGTGCAGGGAGCGGAGGGTCTGGGGCAGACTCCCGATACTGATACAGACGGAGAGATTACCACTGTTTCTGAAGAAGAGGCCTTTGATAACCATACGCTGCGTTTACGGCTGGAGGAACACGAAGGGTGCAGCTGTCCGCCGATGATCGAAATATCTTTAAAGGGAGGCGCCGCGACGATCGGGCGTGCCAATAAGAATGGGGAGGCCCAGGCAGATTTCAATTTCGATATGTCGAATTCATTTATCAGCCGCATCCACTGCAGGGTTGAAAGAAATGGGGACAGCTGGAAGATCGTGGATCTGAATTCTACAAACGGGACTTATGTCAATCATACGAAAATAGCGCCGAATATTCCGTATCCGCTCAAGCAGAACGACGTTATTGCGATAAGCTGCAATAAGAGACGCCTGACTTATCGGGTATGCTGAGAGGAAGATGCCGCATATGAGGGTTTATTCTGGCTGTGCGACGGATAAGGGAATCGTGAAGAAAAAAAATCAGGACCGTGCGGTCTGTCATGTCTGGCAGAAGCGGGAAAAGCTGTTGGCCGTTGCGTGCGTGTGCGATGGAATCGGGAGCTTTTCGCAGAGTGAAATCGCTTCGGAGATGATGACCAGAGGAATCACGAATTGGTTCCACGGGATGGAAGCCCTTTTTCCGGAAGAGATTGATGAGGAAGTGCTGCCGAAGGATCTGGAGGAGACGGTCACGGAACTGAATGAACTGATCCATACATACCGTCTGCGCAGCGGAATTGATATTGGATGCACCATGTCCATCCTGCTTCTGATCAACCGGAACTATTATGTGTTTCATGTGGGTGACAGCAGAATCTATCTGCTGCGCAGCAATCTGATGCAAATAACCAGAGACGAGGTCAGCATGGTTGAGGAGGATGGTCGGATCAGAAGCGTTCTTGCAAATTATATCGGCAAAAGCAATTCCCTGTGGATGAATAAACTGTCAGGGGATATTTCTGAGGGGGACCGGTTTATCATCGGGTCTGACGGATTATTTAAGAAACTGTCCTGGGGGGATATCCAAACTGTCGCCGCGGCGGTAAATAATGACCAGAATGCACAGAAGGCCTGTCAGAATATTATGTCGTTGGTGATGGGACGGGGAGAGCGGGATAATATTTCCTGCGTCTTGTTATGTCTGTCATCCTGATTCCTAAAAACCGGATAAGACCGCTATCATTACTGTTCCATACAGGAGATGGTAAGCCGAAAAGATAAATTCAGCCTTCAGCAGGGCTTTAAAATGCGGCAGGCCGCGCAAAAGTAAAAGCAGGGATACGGTCAGGTACCATACAGCGAGCATAATGGCAGGATGCCGCCACAGGAGCAGGTAACCTAAGCTGTACCAAAGCAGAAAGCCGGCCTCGGTCAGGGGATAGCGTGCAGGAATCGGTTCCCCGCAGAAACGGCATCGACCCCGCAGGGCGAACCAGCTGACAACGGGAATCTGATGGGTCAGGGGAAGCCTATGTCCGCAGCGCGGGCAATGGCATTCGGATGTAATCAGGGGTTCCCCGTTCCGAATCCGATAGTCGGCCGTTCCAAAGTAGGCGCCGATGGTTCCGCCGAAAAGAGCGGAACAAAAGAATAGCAGGATAAAATAGTAAGGGGTCATGATTACTTCTCCATCGTTTATATGCGTCTATCATAGATAGAATCTGAGAAAAAGTCAAGACACACTATGGTTTTCAGTGAAAGGGGGAGTCGATTTTGCTGCCGATAACGGACGAGCTAATGTTTTATGGCGGAGCGGTTCTGGCGGGAACGGCCGCTCTTGTGCTCTTTTTATTTGTGTGCGTATATATGGTGTTAAAGATACGTCTGAATGCCAGACTGGATGCAGAGTACGGAGCGGAAGACAAGAGGGAGAAGAAAAAAAGGGAAAAAAGAAAATCAGGGCGAAAACCTCAGGAGGTATAAAGTGGGCAAACTGATCGCCGGAACATACGAGATATATGAGAAACTGGGCTTTGGCGGGGGTGGAAATGTATACCTTGCATATCACAACCGACTGGGGAAAAAGGTAGTCCTGAAAGCGGACAAACGGAAAATCACAACGCGGACGGAACTGCTCCGGCGCGAAGTGGATATTTTGAAGGAATTGCATCATCCGAATATTCCGAGAGTCTACGATTACTTTATTGAAGACAACACCGTGTACACGGTGATGGACTATATCGAAGGCGAAAGTCTGGACCGGCCGCTGAAGCGCGGGGAGAAGTATTCGCAGCCGCAGGTAATTCAGTGGGCGAAGCAGTTGTTGGACGCTCTGGCGTATCTGCACAGTCCGACGCATGGCGATCCCCCCAAGGGATATGTGCACAGCGATATAAAACCGGCGAATATTATGCGTCTGCCGGATAACAGTGTCTGTTTGATCGATTTCAATATCGCGCTGGCTCTTGGAGAAGAAAATGTGGTCGGCCGCAGCGCCGGGTATGCGTCGCCTGAGCACTATGGGCTGGATTTTTCGTTCAGCAGTGAGTCAGTGATTTCCGGCCGTGATGCCGGTCAGGAAGCAGCGGATAAGACAGACGCGGCAATGACTGCAGATACGGAAACAGGGGCAGATACCGAAACGGAAACAGAGGCAGATACCGAAACGGAAACGGAGACAGAAGACGGAACAGAAACCGATGCCGATCAGGATACAGAAACCGAAGCGGAAGCCGGTACCGAGACGGATTCAGAAACGGATGCGGCAGCTGAGAGCGAAGCGACGGATAGAACAGACTATGAGACCGGGACGGAAAAGGATGGAAATCCAGAAGAAAATGGAAAGAGCATGCGTGAAAACGGCATTGTGTCACAGGAGAGTTCTGTCTCCTCCCGAAAGAGAGTCATTGTTCCGGACGTCCGTTCCGATATTTACAGTCTTGGCGCGACGCTTTATCATCTGCTGAGCGGCGTACGTCCTGCCAGAAATGCGAAAGAAGTTGTGCCGCTTTCTGTCAGGCAGTTTAGTCCGATGGTTGTCAGAATCATAACCAAAGCGATGAATCCCAACCCGGATCTGAGATACCAGACGGCGGAAGAGATGCTGTATGATCTGAATCATCTGCGGGAACGGGATCCGCGGACGCGGAGGCTGAGAGTGACGAAAATGATCGTCAGCACAGCGCTGTCGGCGCTTATCGTTGCCGGTGCTTCCGCTGCTTTCCTTGGACTTAAGCGTATGCAGACCACGGAGCAGTGGCTGAAGCTCGCCGAGTACTCCCGCAATGCGCTGGACGCCGGAGATTCTGCCCTTGCGATAGACTATGCACTGCAGGCCCTTCCACCCCGGACGGGAAGCATTCTGGAGCCGCCCTATACGGCGGAAGCGCAAAGAGCGCTGACAGACGCACTGGCGGTATACGATCTCTATGACGGCTACAAGACCAGTGGGGCTGTCAATCTGCCGTCCGCACCGTTTATGATGGAGATTTCGCCGGATGGAAAGACGGCGGTGTGCATATATGCTTATGAGGCTGCGGTTGTCGATACCGAAACGGCCCGGATCAGGAAGACGATTCCGGTTGCAGAGTCCGCTCTCAGCGAGGCACGGTATCTGGATTCGGATACGATTCTGCTGGCAGGGTCGGAGGGGCTTACCGCCTATGATATCGCAGAAGACAGGGTGCTGTGGAGAGGAGCGCCCGCTACCAGTATTGCCCTGTCCGGGGACGGACGGCGGGCGGCGGCGGTATACCGGGATGAGACGCAGGCCTTCGTATACGATACAGCGGACGGCAGCGTGGTTTCTGAGGTTGATTTTGGCGGGCGGAGCCAGAGCGTGACGGTGAATGACATATTTGCCAATCCGCGAGACAATCTGTGGGCGATGAACGAAGACGGCACGCTTCTGGGAGCCAGCTTTTCGGACGGTTCACTGGAGGTGTTTGATCTGGAACACCCGGATGACGGTATCATTCTTTACGAAGCGGATTCCGGCTACAGCCATTTTGAAGGAGGCTTCTATCAGAAGTATTTTGCGTTCTCCGCTTCGACGCCCGGGAATTCCGTGTTCTGTGTGATCGATACGGTGGAGAAGGAGGAAACCGGCGGTTTTGAATCAGAAAAGGCCTTTGGCGTGGAAACTGATGAGACCGGCATCTATGTGCAGACAGAGAACCTGTTGGTAAAGATTCATCCGGTGACGGGGGAGCAGGAGCCGCTGGTTACGGTTTCGGATGATATTCTGCGTTTTGCCAGAGGAGGGGAACACACGCTGATCACCTCCGGTGACAAGTTTATGTTTTTTGACCGCTTCGCTAACCTAATGTCCAGCCATACGAAGGAATTCGGGGGCGATTTTGTCCAGTTAGCGGAGGGCGTGGCGCTGATCGGCAGTATGGATTCCCCTTTGGTGCGCGTCATGAAGTATGTCGATTATCCGGAGGCACAGGTTTTTTCTTATGATTCTTCCTACGCGCATGATGAGGCCAGAATCAGCGCTGATCGAAAGACGGTTATGTTGTTTTCGTATGATCGGTTTCGGCTGTATGGATTGGATGGCCGACTAATAACGGAGGTTGAAATCCCGGATGGGGCGCAGGTTTATGATCAGCAGTATCTCAGGGAAGATTCCGGTTCCTCTCTGCAGGTCATTTACAATGATGGGAGGATCAGGACGTACAGCGCAAAGGATGGCTCTTTGCTTTCCGTGGAGAACGGGGAGACGCCGGCGGAGGATATGTACGAGGAATTTACTACGGATACTCTGCGGATCACTTCGCCGCTGCACGGAACGCCTGCGGCTTATGATATTGAAAGCGGACAATTGGTGCGGGAGCTTAGTCAGGATGCCTACCTGACCTATGTGACGCAGAGCGGGGATGATATCGTCGTCCAGTTTGTGACGGCGGACGGATATTGTTACGGCCAGCTGCTGGACGGACGACAGTGCGGGGTGCTGGCTGATCTGCCGTACCTCTGCGATGTGTACGATGGCGAACTCTATTTCGATTATCCGACCGGCAATGTGCGAAAATCCCGTATTTATGGGATTGAGGAGTTGATTTCGGCTGCGCGTGAGGGAAAATATAAATAATTCTATTAGAATTAATACTTGTCTGATAGAATTATTAGAGATATAATATAAAGAGGATCGTGCTTCGATCTGAAAATGGAGCAGAAGGAGAAAAGGATATGAGCGGTATCAGAAGAAAACTTTCACTTGTGTTGACGCTGGCGCTGGTGCTGGGATCCTGTCTGAATCCGGGAATTCCTGTCAGGGCGGCGGCTCCCAGCGAGTCCGTCCCGCAGTCGGAGGCGGAGACGCAGGAGACGAATGAGACGCGGGAACCGCAGGGAAAGCAGGAAACGAAGGGGACGCAGGAAACAGAAGAGACGCAGGAATCGAAAGCGAAGCAGGAAACAGAAGCGAAGCAGGAAACAGAAGCTGAGAAAGAAACAGAGGCAAAGAAGGAATCAGAAACTGAGCAGGAAACAGAAGCTGAGCAGGTAACAGAAACAAAGAAGGGAACGGAAACTGAGCAGGCAGCAGGAACAAAGAAGGGAACGGAAACTGAGCAGGCAACAGGAACAAAGAAGGAAACCGAAAACGGGCTGGAACCGCCTGAAACCCAGAAAACGGATGAACTGGAAGAAGAGATCGCAGGGATTCCGCTGGCGACGGATTCTGATGCGTCGCAGAGACCTGCTTTAATGTCGCTGCTGCATATACAAACAACAACAGCTTATCTGGTTCTGAGAGAAATGTCGGACGAGCAGCTGAAGGCCGTTCCCCTGCGGACGATTCTGGGGAATATGGTAGACAATGGCGGAGACAGTATTAAGATGCCGGATGTAGAGGGAAAGAAGATTTTAGTAAACCTCTATGTAACAGACGCTCCAGAAGGATCCCGGTACCCCTCCTATCACCTGTCGGACGATTATGAAGAGAAAGCCGGACTTGACGATACGGTTGATCTGTCGGTCGTGAACAGAAATGCCAATTCCTCATATACGCTGGAGATTATGATCGGCAGCGGAGAGCAGCTGGACTATGACGCGGTTCTGTACCGTATTAGTATTATTCTGGCGAATGAGTATGAGTCTTGGTATTATTATAATCTGTATTCTGAGAGCGGGAGCCGGATTGGAATTACGACTTTGATGGAGTCCGCTTCTGCTATTACTGTAGACGCTGATATTCCGGTAACGGCGGTAAACTTTTATATTCCTAACAGCTCGTATCAGGAACAGACTTCATATGAGCTGAGCATATCAGCGGGGTTAGACAGTGATTCTGATAAGATCGCTGCGGAGGCATACAAAATTGCGGATCTTTTGGAGTATCTGAAAAATCCGAAAGCGGGACTCGACAATTCTAAGGCTTTGGCAAAAGATTTGTCGGAGTATGATTCCAGACTCTCCGGCAGTTTCAAAGCGGTCAGTCAGGAGACGGCACTGCAGGCGGATAATTTCATTGGCATTGTCTATCGGGATACCGTATCGAAGGCGATACTTGGATACGAAGGAATGATTTTTACAGTCCTTCCAGGCGACGCAGGTTTGCCAAAGGGTTCCATCTACACTCCGGATGGAGACTTGATGAAGGGAATTGTGGATTCTACATCATTTTCTGGTGGAGACCAAAGAGTGTTTCATTTTTTGGATACCTCCAAGAAGCCAAACGGCGTAAGCGTAGATTATAATGTTTCTTCGTCCAGTAGTATGTATGCCAGGTACTATCTGAATGCCGGATATCCGGGTGATGCCGAGTATTACTATATATTGGATGCGAGTGAGTCTGCCGCGATCAGCAAGATCGTGGAAGGACGCTATACGACTCTGCAGGATGTTCAGAATGCGAAGGACATTACCTCGCTTGTCATGCCGTCCGACAGAAGCAAGGCGCCATATGGATATAAGATTGCCTTTGAAGATGGTTCTCCGAAGCATTTTACAGTCGTATATAAGGACAATACGATACGCAGTTATTATATCTATGTCTTCGGCGACAGCGACGACAGCGGAACGCCCTACAGCAGCGACCCTGTGGTGAATGGCGCGGATCCATGGTTCCGTGTAACAGGAGTAGAGGATGGTTATGCGTACTATGTAAGAAATGATCAGAATACGACTTACGACACCCTGTATGGCTATGGCTATCAGACGCTGATTGTTGACGACAAATCTGGCAGCAGCGTTGATCTCAGCAAAGTGAGGCTGAGATTTGATAAGGCCAGCAATGTGACGATCCAGACCGGTTCCACCGTGCTTGTATCCGGGGAGACGGAGCTTGATTTTTCAGAGGGTCCTGTGCTGCTGACCGCGCATTTTACAGGCGGCAATATAAAGAATTATTATGTAACAGTTATGAAAAAGTCGGAGAATGGCCCGGAACTGTTTGTGAATTATCCGGATCAGCATCCTGACGATGCGGAGGGCAATACGAGAGAGGTCTTCCTGACCGAGTATTTCGAGAATCGGCACGATATCCTGCTGGCCAATATCGGCAGCGAGAATATTACAAATCTGGATGTAAAGCTTGTTGATGCGAAAAATGTGATTCTGGACGATTACTGGACGATCGGCGGCGATCACCGAACCTTAAAAGCTGCAGGCAGGAACTATAATAGTTCCGATTACGGGAAAGCGGACAATCTGGCCAAGATTCGTCTTCTTCCCGATCCGAACAGCAAGGGCGGAGAGATCAGCGGAAAACTGGTTATTTCAGGAGCAGGCAAGACGGTCGAGATCAATCTGACCGGTTATGCCGGCAACCCGATCATTGTGACGGACGCGCTCGACGACGCGGTGAAGTATGTTCCGTATTCCTACCTTGTCATGACGGACAATATGTACGATTGGAACAAAGTTACATTCGAGGTGGAGAGCGGGAAACTGCCGGAAGGCGTTCATATGTACGAGACGACCGGCGAGATTTACGGGGTGCCGAAGGAGACCGGAGAGTTCCCGGTGACGATTACGGCCAGCTATCAGCGGAGCAACGCGGCCAACGACGGTTTCAGCGTGGCGCAGTTCTCGCCTTCCAGAAAGCAGCTGACGCTGACTGTGAAGGACAACACGAACGAGAATGTTTACAAAGAGACGGATAACGGATATGCGCTGGAAGAGCACATCGGTCAGGATATGGGAGGGTATGACTTCTATCTGGCGTCTCCCAGCGACCAGCTCTTTGTTTCGGCAGGCGTGATGGAAGAGTTTACCGGAAAGGTGTTCTTGAACGGCGAACTGCTGACCGAGGGCGCAGATTATACAGTAGAGAGCGGCAGTACAAGAATTACGGTCCGCAGCCAGACCTTTGCCAGTAAAGCCAAAAAAGACGGAACGGCCAACACGATCGCCGCTGAGTTCCGTAAGAAAGGCGCAGGCGGAACCGTTAACGCTGGTAAGGGTACGGATTCCATACAGGAGATGAAGGAAACTTCCCAGAACTTCCGAATGGGACAGAACGGCAGCAGCAGTTCTGGCTCTGGCTCCGGTTCTTCTGAAAGCTCAGTGAATGAATCGTCTTCTTCTGTCGTCAAAGACAGCAATTGGACGAAAGATACCAATGGCTGGAGACATAAACTGGACAATGGTCAGTGGGCAGCAAACTGCTGGCAGCAGCTGACCTATAAAGGACAGACCGACTGGTATTATTTCGGACCGGACGGCTATATGCTGACAGGATGGATGACTGACGCGGACGGCAGGAGATACTATCTGTTAAAAGCCGGTGAGGGGACCGAGGGTGCGATGGCTGTCGGCTGGCGGATGCTGGACGGAAACTGGTATTATTTCAACACGGCCGCAGAAGGCGTGGAAGGTTCTTTGGTAGATGCCGGCTGGCATTATCTGGAATATAATAATGTCAAAGACTGGTACTATTTCGATAAGAACTCTGTTATGGCGACCGGCTGGATCTTGGACGACGGACGAAAATATTATCTGAATCCTGTGTCTGATGGCTTTAAGGGAAAGATGCTGACCGGTTGGCAGTCCATAGACGGTCATATGTATTATTTCAATAAGAGTTCTGATGGAACCAAAGGCGCAATGCTGCCCGATACGCTGATCGGTCCATATCGTGCGGGCCGCGACGGAACGCGCGAGGAGTAGAGAACGGATCGGTAAGGATAGAAAAGCCTGACGGTGAACGTGGTTTATCACACCGTCAGGCTTTTGCTGTTTCCATGCTGGCAGGCATGTGCAATTCTGTCATTATGTCATGTGCGCAATTCTGTCATTATGTCATGCGCAATTCTGTCATTATGTCATGTTGACATTGCGGACAACTTCTAATATACTGAATAGCGGATTCGGTTCCGGACCGGGTATCATATCCGCGTCGGAACAGTCCCATGGAAGACAGAGGACAGAGAGAAGGAAATAGAAATGTTTTTTCACAATGATCCACTGATACATACCCATCGCCGTCCCCATCCGGTCACCGAGGAGGGGACGGCTTACTTATTCTCCAATCAGGATCTGGCCCGGCTGATCGGGCCGCTGATCATCGAGCAGATCCTGGCCGTGACAGTTGGTATGATGGATACAATGATGGTGTCCAGCGCCGGCGAGGCGGCGACCTCCGGCGTGTCGCTGGTGGACATGATCAGCAACCTGATCATCAATATCTTCGCGGCCGTCGCCACCGGCGGCGCGGTGGTCACGTCCCATCATCTGGGTAGAAAGGATGAGCGGGAGGCCAGACGGTCGGCCGGGCAGCTTTTAGTGGTCACGGCCCTGATCGCGGTACTGATCATGGTATTTGCGATCGTGTGCCGGCGGCCGCTTATGAATACGCTCTACCGGGGCATCGAGGAGGACGTGATGCGCAACGCCCTGATCTATCTGGTGATCTCGGCGCTCTCTTATCCATTTCTGGCGGTGTATAACTCCTGTGCGGCGCTGTTCCGTTCCATGGGCAATTCCCGGATCTCCATGCAGGTGTCCATCGTGATGAACCTGATCAATGTGGCCGGCAACGCCTGGTTCATCTTCGGCATGGG
>CANQFR010000014.1 GCA_947599905.1 uncultured Lachnospiraceae bacterium | reverse complement strand
CCGGTAGCTATGGAGCAGGGTCTCCGCTTCGCTATCCGTGAGGGCGGCCGTACCGTCGGATCCGGAAGAGTTGTTACTATCATCGAGTAATGCCACGAAAGCAATGAACAAAGCGCACCCAAAAGCGTAGGAAAAGGCCGCTTCATGCTTGCATGAAAGCGGCCTTTTATTACGCTTTGCACGTGCATTCTGCGAATGCACGTGCCTGAGGAAACGCGAAGCGTTTCCGAGGTGCGCTGCCCGGTTGATATTCCCTTCCTATCTCAACGCAAAAACGCGCAGCGTTTTAAGTCCTCATATTTTATCCCTTCATCCATCTCCCCGAAGCCCCGCAAGGCAGCACCAACCCTGATTCCGTAACCGGCAATCCCAGCTCCCCGGCCTCCACTTCGCCCCCGAATTTCTTCTTCACCTCCAGCGACAACATATACGAAAGCACCGCCGGCGCCAGCCCGGTAGTATACGAATTGATCAGGAAGAACAGCGGATCGTCGCTTAACAGCTTTACGCACTCTTTCACCAGCGGATGGATCGCATCCTCAATCTTCCAGATCTCGCCCTTCGGCCCTCTGCCGTAAGATGGCGGATCCATAATGATCGCGTCATATTTACTGCCTCTTCGGATCTCCCTCTCAACAAACTTCATGCAGTCATCCACGAGCCAGCGGACCGGCGCATTCTCCAGACCGCTGGACTTCGCATTTTCTTTCGCCCAGCCGACCATGCCTTTGGAGGCGTCCACATGGGTCACATTCGCGCCCGCAGCGGCCGCAGCCAGGGTTGCGCCGCCGGTGTAGGCGAACAGGTTCAGCACCCGCGCCGGCCGTCCGGCGCCGCGGATCAGACCGCCGAACCAGTCCCAGTTAGCGGCCTGCTCCGGAAAGAGACCGGTATGCTTGAAACTGAAGGGCTTCAGGTTAAATGTCAGCGGGCCATAGCTGATGGACCACTGCTGGGGCAGATCGAAGAATTCCCACTGGCCGCCGCCTTTGGCGCTTCGGTGATAATGCCCGCTGCATTTCTTCCAGCCGAGGTGTGAACGGGGCGTTTCCCAGATGATCTGGGGATCCGGCCGTATCAGAAGATAGTTACCCCAGCGCTCCAGTTTCTCGCCGCCGGAGCAGTCGATCACTTCATAGTCTTTCCATCCGTCTGCCAGCCACATATCAGTCACTTGCCTTTCATTATAATAAGCATAAGATATCGTTCAGACGTCTGAACAGTATTCATTATACAGAAAAGCATACACGACGTCAAGAATGGGCGGAAAACTATGAAATAATGGAAAAAGCATGAAAAAATACCCTAAATCGTAATAGAAATGAAAGATATAGGTGTTGATTATATCGAAATACCTTGATACAATATATGGTAGGATTTTGGACGAATTATGAAGGAGTGAGCCGATATGAAGAGAAAGTTTTTGCTGATCGCAGCGATGGTGTTTGCGATGTCAGCAGGCGCTGCCATGACGTCTCTGGCTGCCGGATGGACGATGCAGAACGGAGCATGGGTCTATCTGGATGGAGACGGTGTGCCTGTGTATAACGAGTGGCGGCGTGGCGCAGATAATCTGTGGCGTTATCTGGACGGCTATGGAGTCATGGCTTTGAACAGCTGGGTGGATGACGAATATTATGTTGATGAGAACGGCATCATGGTTTCCGGCGGATGGAGGCAGCTGAGCGTGTCTCCGAACGGAGATACCAGCGATGTCCATTGGTATTATTTTCAGGATACCGGCAAGGCGGTTAAAAACAAGTGGCTGAAGCTCAACAACAGATGGTATCATTTTAATTATGAAGGAATCATGGAGACCGGCTGGGTTGACGATAATATGTATTTCTGCGGTGACGACGGTGCGGCGCTGACAGGCTGGCAGAGGCTCTATCCGCCGGATGGCACCGATCTCCAGCTTGATCCGTTTGAGGAGACCGATGGCAAGGTATGGTATTATTTCAATACAAGCGGCAAGAAGTATGTGCCTGCCGATGGCAGCGAGTACACGGAGAAGAGGATTGACGGCGTATACTACTGCTTTGACGATACGGGTATGATGCAGACCGGCTGGGTTCCGTATAACGGCACCGGCGATATCAGTAAGTACCGCTATTATGGCAGCAACGGTGCGAGTGTCACCGGCTGGTATACGGCGGAACCTCCGGCAGAACTTATGGGTCAGTATGAGAGCGATGTGGACTGGTTCTATTTCGCCAGAAACGGTGAGCCGAAGGTCGGCCCCCGGGAAGGGGAAGCATCGACAAGCGATTTCTTTAGGATTAACGGTAAGATTTACCTGTTCAACGAGAAGGGCAACCCGGTATACGGCCTTCAGAAAGTTCAGGAGGCCGACGGTCAGTATACAGCTTATTATTTCGACGAGAAGGACAGATCGGCGGTAAAAGGCAAGGTAGATATTGAGGAGAGCAACGGGATAAAGGTCACTTACTATTTCGGCTCGGCCGGCCGCGGATATACCGGGGTTTACAGCGGTAGCCTGTATTATATGGGCAGAATTCAGACAGCCACGGAAGGGATGCGCTATGAGACGGTCGAAGTTAATAACACGGTCTATCTGGTGAATGAGGCGGGCCGCGTAACCAAGAGTACCTCCGGCGTTAAGGATACGGAAGGCGTCAAGTATATTACCGATAAGAACGGCGTTGTGGTCAAGATCGATGACTCCACGTCGGTTGCAGGAAGGGTACCGGATCTTCCGGATTGGGAAGCCTGATGCGGTCGTTTATAAGATGAAGAAGAGAAGGAAGCGTTTCGGCGTTTCCTTCTCTTTGCTTTTTGAAGGCGGGTGAAGGCGGACGGTGTTTCCTGCTTCTCCCGGACTAAGAGGGCGTGTGAAATTCAGAATAATTTGAAAGCGCCGGATTCAGAATAATAATAATCTGGAAGGTATTTGACAAACGACAGGGCAGAAACTATAATATAGATGAACAGTTCGGACGGCGGAGAAACGCGCGCCCCTTAAGGCGCCTGAACTGTCATACATTTACTGAAAAGGGTTGAATTATCGTATGAAATTTTTCCAGAAAATGGAACGCCGCTTCGGCCGATATGCCATTAAGAATCTGATGTATTATATCATGCTGATGTACGCGGCGGGACTGGTGCTGCAGATTGTAGCGCCCGGAATCTACTGGAACTGGCTCTGTTTGAATGCCGGTGCGATCGTACACGGACAGATCTGGCGCATCGTCACGTTTCTGATCTATCCGCCGATGAGTATGTCGCAGGCCGGGGCCGCGCCCATGAGTATGCTTTCGGATCTGCTGTTTAATGCCATCGCGCTGTCGCTGTATTACTCGCTGGGGACGACCCTGGAGCGTACCTGGGGCGCATTTAAGTTTAATGTGTACTTTTTTATGGGTGTGCTGGGGCATGTTCTGGCGGCGCTTATCGCGTATCTGATCTTTGGACAGATGCTGCTTCTGACAACGACTTATCTGAATCTGTCACTGTTCTTCGCTTTTGCCGCCATGTATCCGGATCTGCAGTTTCTGCTGTTTATGGTGATTCCGGTGAAGGCCAAGGTGCTGGCGATTTTCGACGGTATTTTCTTTGTATACGGCTTCATCGTGGGGAATGCGGCGACGCGCTGCGCGATTGCTCTGTCTCTGCTGAATTTCCTTATATTCTTCCTGATGACCAGAAATCTGAGCCGTTATACGCCCAGGGAAGTGAAGCGGCGCAGGGATTTCCGCAGCCAGACGAAGATCATACCGCAGAGCGGAACCAGGCACCGCTGCGCGGTTTGCGGCCGGACAGAGAAAGACGGCGAGAATCTGGAATTCCGTTATTGTTCCAAATGCGCGGGCGGATTGGAATACTGCCAGGATCATCTGTATACGCATCAGCATGTGACGGGGCAGCCGCAGGGGTCGCTGCAGTGAAGCTGCAGCCGTCGCGCAGAGGGACGCTGTACAGGGAGAAGCTGCAGGAAGATATACGCCGGGAAGCCGCGAAGGGAAAGCATTACAAACAGACACAGGAGGGGACAGGATGAAGAAAACCAAAATTATCTGCACGATGGGACCGGCATCGGACGACCGGAATGTCATGATGGATCTTGTCCGGTACGGGATGGATATTGCGCGGTTCAATTTCTCCCACGGAACCCATGAAGAACAGAAGGCGAGGCTGGATCAGTTAAAGAGCATCCGCAGCGAACTGGATGTGCCGGTAGCGGCGCTTCTGGACACCAAGGGACCGGAGATCCGGACGGGCCGCGTGAAGGGCGGCGGCAAGGTTTCGCTTATCTCGGGACAGTTTTATACCCTGACAACCCGCGAGGTGGAATGTGACGAGAAGATCTGCCATATCAATCACGCCGGGTTGGCCGAGGATGTGAAGCCCGGCGACCGGATACTGATCGACGACGGACTGATCGAACTGAAGGTTCGGGAGATCGAAGGTGAGGATCTTGCCTGTCTGGTGTTAAACGGCGGGGAACTGGGCAGCCAGAAGGGCGTGAATGTCCCGGGCGTGAAGGTGAAGCTGCCGGCGCTGACGGACAAGGATAAGGAAGATATTGAGTTCGGTATTGAGCAGGGTTTTGATTTTATTGCGGCGTCATTTGTGCGCTCAGCGGACGCGGTGCGTGAGATCAAAGAGATTCTGAAGGCGCATAATTCGAAGATCATGGTTATCGCCAAGATCGAGAACGCCGAGGGTATCGAGAATCTGGACGAGATCATTGCGGCCAGCGACGGCATCATGGTAGCCCGCGGCGACATGGGCGTGGAGATCCCGGCCCAGAAGGTGCCGTTCATTCAGAAGACGATCATCCAGAAATGCAACGCGGCCTGTAAGCCGGTCATCACGGCGACCCAGATGCTGGATTCCATGATCCGCAATCCGCGGCCCACCCGGGCTGAGGTGACGGACGTGTCCGAGGCGGTAGCCGAAGGGACCGACGTGGTCATGCTCTCCGGAGAGACTGCCGCCGGTAAGTACCCGGTCGAGGCGCTTAAGATGATGGTGGAGATCTGCATCGAGGCGGAGTCCCATCTGGACTACACGGCCTACCGTGAGCGTCAGGTGACGGAACTGAACCGCGCCAGTATCTCGAACGCGGTATGCTTCTCCTCGGTATCTACGGCACACGACCTGGGGGCGAAGGCGATCGTGGCGCCCAGCATCAGCGGCTTTACTGCCCGCCTTCTGTCCAAATGGCGCTCCGGCGTGCAGATCATCGGCATGTCGCCGGCAGCCAGCGCGGTGCGTCAGATGCAGATTTACTGGGGCGTGCGGCCATATCTGGCGATGCGCGCCGACTCCACCGATGCGCTGATCGAGTCGTCGATCGAGTACCTGAAGGAGAAAGGCATTTTCCAGTCGGGCGACATTGCGGTCATAACCGCGGGTCTCGTCAATTATGACCGGAAGGATCTGCCGGCGGCACATACGAACATGATGCGGATACTGAACGTCGGTTAATATCCGCAGCGGCGTCCGGACGAAAGCTGCGCCGGACCGCATAAAAATCAGTGGACAAAGAGGTCCTCATGGGTTACAATGTTGAATTGTATCCCACGAGGTCCTTTTTTGACAGAATCAGACGAAAGATGCAGGGATGCTGCAAGTGAAAGGAATGAAACCGCTATGGAAAAGAAACCGTTTGTAACACTGGAAAAGCTCGAAGAGATCGCCGGCCGCTATCCGACCCCGTTCCATCTCTATGACGAGCGCGGCATCCGCGAAAATGCTGCGCGCCTGCGCGAGGCATTTGCCTGGAATCCCGGATTCCGGGAGTATTTCGCAGTGAAGGCGACGCCGAATCCGTTTATTCTGAAAATTCTTCGTGAGTGCGGCTGCGGAACCGACTGTTCCTCGATGACGGAACTGATGCTGTCGGACGCCTGCGGGTTTGCAGGTCATGAGATCATGTTTTCCTCCAATGAGACGCCGCCGGAGGAATTTCGGTTTGCGGCTGATCTGGGGGCGATCATCAATCTGGACGACATTACGCATATTCCGTGCCTGGAAGAGACGCTTGGGTACATTCCGGAGACGATCAGCTGCCGCTATAATCCCGGCGGGGTGTTTGCGATGAGCAACGGCGTCATGGACAACCCCGGCGACGCCAAATACGGCATGACGACCGCACAGATCTTCACCGCATTCCGTACTTTGAAGGAAAAAGGCGCGAAACGCTTCGGTATCCATGCTTTCCTCGCCAGCAATACGGTGACGAATGAATATTATCCGACGCTGGCAAAGATCCTTTTTGAACTGGCTGTGAATCTGCAGCGGGAAACCGGCGCGAAGGTGGCGTTTATCAACCTGTCCGGCGGCGTCGGTGTGGCCTACCGGCCGGATCAGCAGCCGAACGATATTTTTGCGATCGGCGAGGGCGTGCGGAAAGTCTATGAGGAAGTCCTGGTGCCCGCCGGCATGGGCGACGTGGCTATTTACACGGAACTTGGCCGTTTTATGCTGGCTCCTTACGGCTGTTTGGTAACCCGTGCGATTCACGAGAAGCATACCTACAAGGAATATATCGGCGTCGACGCCTGTGCAGTCAACCTGATGCGTCCGGCGATGTACGGCGCTTACCATCATATCACGGTCATGGGCAAAGAAAATGCGCCCTGCGACCATAAGTACGACGTCGTAGGTTCTCTGTGTGAGAACAATGACAAATTCGCGATTGACCGGATGCTGCCGGAGATTGCCATGGGCGATCTGCTGGTGATTCACGATACCGGCGCGCACGGTTTTTCCATGGGATATAATTATAATGGAAAACTGCGTTCGTCGGAAATCCTTCTGCGGGAGGACGGCTCCTTTGAAATGATCCGCCGCGCCGAGACGCCGGCCGACTACTTCGCGACTTTCGATTTCTGCGATGTGATGGGGAAATATCTGGGCTGAAGCGCATAAACCCTCCCCCCGGCGGAGTTCCGACGCGACGAAAACCGCTTTGACGAGAGATGATCCGTGATTCTGGCATATAGACGGCAAAAAACCTGTCGGGGGACAGGTTTTCACGCCAGGATAGGATGTCAAAGGATAAAGGAGTGTGATTGAAGTAAGGTTTTCATTCTTTACGCAGAAAGTATAACATAAGCCTTCGGAAAAAGATTGTAGATTGTTTGAATAGATTATGAAGAAATTCTTAAGGTTGGCGGAGCGGCCCGGCAGGGTATCCGGGTATACCATTTTTCAGAAAAAGGAGAGGACAGCAATGCGAGTATGGAACCATTCCGTATCCGGCGCCAGACGGACGGAGAAATCAAAACCGGCAAAGAAAATCATGATCGTGGCAGGGCTTATGATGTCGCTCTGTTTTGCGGGCGGGGCAGTTATGCCGCAGAATTCGTTTTTGACGAACCTTTCGGGGGCGATGACGGCCCGTGCGGCGGAGGCAGGCACATTCAGCCGCTTCTGGCAGCAGGACGCTTCCGGCAACTGGAAGGTTGTCCGGCCGGACGGAAGTGTGGTGGCGAATGCGTGGCTGTGCGATGATGCGGTGGCGGCGAACGGCAAGGACGTGTGGTATCTGCTTGACGCGAACGGCAATATGATCAGCGCGGGACTTGTGCTGGACCGGACGGGTAATTACTATTCCCTGGAGACGAACCACAACGGATATTTCGGAATGCTGCGTTACCGGTCGGGCAGTTATGACGGAATTAGTCTTACGCTGGACGGCTCCCATAACGGTTCCTTCGCGGCGGTTCTCAATGCGGACGGCCTCGAACAGCTTAAGGGCAAATACGGCGTCACGCAGGTTTCTATTGACAACAGTAATATCGTTTACACCTCTGCGTTCACTGCATCCGCTTCTGTGACCGATGGCTGGTATGAGAACGGCGGATATCGGAGATACCGACTGAACGGCAACGATCTGAAGGGTAAATGGCGGACGATTGACGGCGGGCGATACTATTTTGACTATAACGGAAATATGGTGACCGGTTTTCAGGAGATTGAAGGGGAACGCTATTATTTCAATGAAGACGGTGACCTGCAGAAAGAGACATTTTTGCTCGATGGTATCTGTTATGTGATTAACGGCGACAAGGGTATCATCGCGGATGAAATCTACGAGGAAGACATGTATGCTTATTCCCCGAACACCTACGGTGCCGGCTCAGGTTCCGGATATTCCGGCAGTACGCTGACAGACCGGGAAGCCTATGCGAAGATCACGGCGATGAAAAGCGATTATCCGGAGGGGATGAGATGGACGAATGACAACAGTTACAGCAGGGGCAGCTATACCGGTTACGGCTGCGCCGGTTTCGCATTTCTGGTTCAGGATACGGTGTTCGGAAAAGGGAGCTCAAGGACGGTGGATGTGCTGAACTGGTCGGATATCCGGGTCGGCGATCATCTGCGTCTTGACTATGATACGCATTCGGTTATTGTGCTCTCGGTCGGAGAGGATTCGGTGACCGTATGTGAAGGAAATTACAACAGTTCCATCCACTGGGGACGAAAGATCAGCAGAAGCGACGTGGAGGATACCTTTGCGTATCTGGAGACGAGATATTAAGGACGGCGGAAGCATAATCAACAGGCATGGAAGGGCTGCTGCACAAAAGTGCGGCGGCTCTTTTCGCGTCCGGAAAACCATTTCGCGGCATGGTGAATATGATAATACTGATAAACCAGATAAGGATGGAATGCTTTGAATCAGGCGAGGCAGGTAATTCACAGTGGGGAACCCGGGCTGGCAGGACTTTGCGGGCGGGGTGTGGGCGTGGCTGTCCTTGACACAGGCATCTATCCGCATGAGGATTTCGGACAACGGATCACCGCCTTTTTTGACGTGCTGCACCGGCGGCGGGAGCCTTACGACGATAACGGCCACGGCACGCACATTTCCGCAATCATCGGCGGCAGCGGCGCCGCGTCCGGCGGGCGTTATCAGGGAGTGGCGCCCGGCTGCAATCTCATTTCCGTAAAGGTTCTGGACGCCAAAGGCGGCGGCTTTGCCTCGGATGTACTGACGGGGCTTCGCTGGATACGCACGTATAAGGACGCTCTGGGGATCCGGATTGTCAATATCTCCGTCGGCTCCTATTCCCGCAAGAACATGAGTGAGAATTCGGCGCTGGTACGCGGCGTGGATGCGGCGTGGGACGACGGACTGGTGGTCGTGGTGGCCGCCGGCAATAACGGCCCCGGATACATGACCGTAACGACGCCCGGCATCAGCCGTAAGGTGATTACGGTCGGCTGTTCGGACGATCACAAGGAAGTCAGCGTCATGGGGAACAGGATGGTGGATTATTCCGGACGCGGTCCGACCGGAGCCTGTATCTGCAAGCCGGAAATTGTGGCGCCCGGAGCCGGAATCATCAGCTGCAGCAATGAAGCGGGCCGCTATGCGGTCAAGAGCGGAACTTCGATGTCGACGCCGGTCGTGTCGGGTGCGATTGCGCTTCTTCTGGAGAAGTATCCGGATATGAGCAACCGGGACGTGAAGCTGCGGCTGCGGGAGCGGGCCGTTGATATGGGACTGCCCAGAAATCAGCAGGGCTGGGGTCTGCTGGATGTGGAGCGGCTGCTCGCGGACTGAAGGCTTCTGTTCCGAAAGCTGTTATGACCGTGTGTTTTGCAGAATCGTCTTGCATATTCGGGGAAAATGTGGTATTTTTGAATCGTAGGATTTCTCCTGTGATACAGCGGCCGGGCGGCCGCGTCGAGGCATCTGATGCTGCCGTTAAGCGGCAGACGCGGCGGGCGCCGCAGAATACCCAGTCAGCGATCAGTCGGAATTTAAGAAGAAAAGCGAGAAAACAGTTGACATTTCCCAGTGGATGTATTATGATGAAATCATAGAACACATGTTCGAATGGAGGACAACATGAATAAAGATGATAAGATGAAGGCCCTGGATGCGGCCCTGACACAGATTGAGAAAGCATACGGCAAGGGTTCCGTGATGAAGCTTGGAGATTCCGGAGCGAATATGAATATAGAGACGATTCCCACTGGCTCCTTAAGCCTTGATCTGGCGCTGGGTCTGGGAGGAATCCCGAAGGGACGTATTATTGAGATTTACGGTCCGGAGTCCAGCGGCAAGACGACGGTGGCGCTCCACATGGTGGCGGAAGTGCAGAAACGGGGCGGAATCGCCGGTTTTATCGATGCGGAACACGCGCTGGATCCGGTATACGCGCGGAACATCGGTGTGGATATCGATAATCTTTATATCTCTCAGCCGGATAACGGCGAACAGGCGCTGGAGATCACGGAGACGATGGTTCGTTCCGGAGCAGTGGATATTATTATCGTGGACTCGGTGGCGGCGCTGGTGCCGAAGGCAGAGATCGACGGTGAGATGGGCGAGTCCCATGTGGGTCTGCAGGCGCGTCTGATGTCGCAGGCGCTGCGGAAGCTGACCGGCGTGGTCAGTAAGACTAACTGCAGCGTGATCTTTATCAACCAGATTCGCGAGAAGATTGGCGTGATGTTCGGTAACCCGGAGACTACGACCGGCGGCCGTGCGCTGAAGTTCTATGCGTCTGTGCGCATGGAGGTTCGCAGAACCGAGAGCCTGAAGCAGGGCGGCGAGGTGGTCGGCAACCACGTTCGCGTGAAGGTTGTGAAGAATAAGATTGCGCCTCCGTTTAAAGAGGCAGAGTTCGATATCATGTTCGGAAAAGGGATTTCCGGCGAGGGTGATATCCTCGATCTGGCTGCAAAGGTGAATATCATTGAGAAGAGCGGCGCCTGGTATGCTTATCAGGGAGCGCGTATCGGCCAGGGGCGTGAGAACGCGAAGGCGTATCTGCTGGAGAATCCGGCGGTATGCCTGGAGATTGAGAACAAGGTACGTGAGTTTTACGGGCTGAGGCCGAACGAAGCCGTGACGGAGAATGATGCGGAGTAGGTGTATCGCAGGCAAGGTATCGATGCGGGGCGCTGCGCAGGCAGACGGGTGCGCCGCAGTGCGGAGATGTGGTGCTTTCCGCGCGGCGCGGTACGAAAGAGACATACAGATACAGGAGGATGGGACGTGCAGATAACGGAGATCGTCCCTCTGGATAAGCGAAGGTGCAAAGTCCGTACAGATGCGGGCTTTGCCTTTGCTTTATATAAGGGGGAGATACGCAGATACCGGCTCGAAGCCGGAGAGGAACTGTCGGAGAGCGGATATCGGGAGATCCTGAAGACGGTGCTCTGTCCGAGGGCGAAGGAACGGGCACTCTATCTGCTGCAGTCGCATGACCGGACGGAGCAGGAGATCCGGAGGAAGCTTCGGGAAGCATTTTATCCGGCGGAGGCAGCGGACGCTGCAGTCGCGTTTCTTAAGGAGTACGGTTATCTTGACGATCTGGCGTATGGACGGCGGTATCTTGAGATTTACGGTACGCGCCGCAGCCGCAGGCGAATTCAGGAGGATCTGCTGCGCAGGGGACTTGACGCAGGGCAGGTTGCGGAACTGTTTGCGGACAGCGAGATATCGGAACAGGCGCAGATTCACGCTTTTCTGGAGAAGAAAGGTTATGATGCCGCAAGTGTGACGCCCGGACAGAAGCGAAAGCTGCAGGATGCGCTTCTGCGCCGTGGGTATTCATTCGGGGCAGTATGCGAGGCGCTATCCCGGAATGCGGATCCGGAAGAGGGGTCTTCCTTTTGATCACTTTGCTAACCGCGGACGAACTGTCTGCGAAACTTCTTGACACGGTGCACAAAACGGTATAAAATTAGAGTGTTGTATTATCGTACAATGAAAATTTAATAAGGAGGTGCTCCTGTGTCGTATATAATACCTGTGTTGCTTACAATGATCATTGTAGCTCCGATTACCTGGGTATTGGCGGTCGCATACCGAAAGAAGACATATGAAAGCAAGATCGGCAGTGCGGAAGAAAAGTCGAGAGAAATCATAGATGAAGCATTAAAGACCGCAGAGACAAAGAAGCGAGAAGCTCTCCTGGAAGCCAAGGAAGAGTCCATCCGGACGAAGAATGAATTAGATAAAGAAACCAAGGAACGCAGGGCAGAGCTTCAGAGGTATGAAAGACGAGTACTTAGCAAGGAAGAGAATCTGGACAAGAAGGCCGAAACACTGGAACGCCGGGAGACAAGCCTGACAGCACGCGAAGAGAATCTGAACCGGAAACTTACAGAGGCGGAAGAACTCCGAAGCAAACAGATGGAGGAACTGGAGCGGATCTCCGGTCTGACAAAGGAACAAGCCAGAGATTATCTGCTTCACATGATTGAAGACGATGTGAAGCATGACGCGGCGAAGAAGGTGAAGGAGTACGAAGCCAGGGCCAGGGAAGAGGCGGATAAGAAAGCGAAGGAATATATCGTGACCGCCATCCAGAGATGCGCGGCGGATCATGTCGCGGAGACGACGGTGTCGGTAGTGCAGCTTCCCAGTGACGAGATGAAGGGACGCATCATCGGACGTGAAGGACGGAATATCCGTACACTTGAGACGATGACAGGTGTAGAACTTATCATTGACGATACGCCGGAGGCCGTCGTATTGTCGGGGTTCGATCCGGTCAGGCGTGAGGTGGCAAGAATTGCTCTGGAGAAACTGATCGTAGACGGGCGCATCCATCCGGCCAGAATTGAAGAGATGGTTGAGAAAGCCCAGAGAGAAGTGGAAGTCAATATGCGCGAGGAAGGTGAGGCCGCCGTCCTCGAAGTCGGTATCCATGGAATCCATCCGGAACTGGTGAAGCTTCTGGGTAAGATGAAGTTCAGAACCAGTTACGGACAGAACGCGCTGAAGCATTCGATTGAGGTAGCTCAGCTGGCCGGACTGCTGGCAGCGGAGATCGGCGTCGATGTCCGCATGGCCAAGAGAGCCGGTCTGCTTCACGATATTGGTAAGTCCATTGACCATGAGGTTGAGGGTTCCCATGTGAAGCTGGGGGCAGATCTGTGCAGGAAGTATAAGGAATCCGCGATCGTCGTGAATTCCGTAGAGTCCCATCACGGGGATGTAGAGCCGGAGAGCCTGATTGCCTGCATCGTACAGGCGGCGGACACGATTTCGGCAGCCCGTCCGGGCGCGCGGCGTGAGACGCTGGAGACATATACGAACCGTTTGAAGCAGCTTGAAGAGATTACGGAGTCCTTCAAGGGCGTCGATAAGTCTTATGCGATTCAGGCGGGACGCGAGGTTCGTATTATGGTGGTTCCGGAGCAGGTCAGCGACGATGATATGGTGCTGATGGCCCGGGATATTGCGAAGAAGATTGAGGAGTCCATGGAGTATCCGGGACAGATCCGTGTGAATGTAATCCGTGAATCAAGAGTGACGGATTACGCTAAGTAACGATTATCATGTGAAGAAGCCTTATGGGAATCTGTAAGGCTTCTTTTTCACAATCGGGGGTCTGTATGTGAAGAAAGGTGGTGACGTATGAAATTGCTCAATAAGACAGTCCTTTTGTCGTTGGCGTTGGGAATCATGACGCTGGCGGCTTCTTTTGCGTCCCTTGCGGACGACGGGGGTCCGGTTGACCGGATTGTGCTGGAGGCGAAGGCGGATATTCAGGTGGGAAAGACGCGTTCCGTCACGGATTTTTCGTTTACGGTGCTGAGCGAAGGCTGTGAGTTCTGGGGAGCTGATCTTATGAATAAAGACGGGGTATGGGGGAATAACGATATCCCGCGTGTCATCGTCTACCTCCGCTCTGACAACGGGGACTTTACGGTGACAAGGTCCGGAATCCGGGTTGATGGCGCCGAGTGCGAATACGCGTACTACGACGCGGGTCTGATGTATGTCATGCAGCTGCGGTTTCCTTCTCTTGAGACGCAGGTAGGGGAGGTTGGCGAGGCGTTATGGAGTTCTTCGACGACGGCAGCCTGGTCGCCGGCTTATAACGCAGGTGATTACGAAGTGGAAATCTACTGCGACGGCAGGCTGCAGGGGGCTGTAACGTGCCCGGCAGCTACTTCCTGTGAGCTGGGAAGCCTGATTCGCAGGGAGGGAACTTATTATTTCAGAGTGCGCGCGGTGAACCGCAAAGATAAGTTGATCAAAAGCGCCTGGAGGGATTCCGCCAGCCTTACGGTAGACAGTGCGGCAGCGGCCGCAAACTGCGCGAAGTACCCGCTTCAGCCGGGGTATGGGCCTGTGCCTGCCGCTATGGTGACGGAACCGTACTATAAGGATATGTACGGGTGGATCCTTGAGGGGGTACGCTGGTGGTACCGGAACGCCGACGGCAGCTATACGACGGACGACTGGCAGTATATTGACGGTCAATGGTATTATTTTGATTCCAAGGGCTATATGGTGACCGGCTGGATTGACTGGAACGGGAAATCATACTACTGCGATCCGGACAGCGGCGCGATGCTGGTGAATACGGTTGTGCCGGACGGTCTGGGGCGGCGCGTGGATTCCACCGGTGCGATGATGGAATAGAAGGAGGTTTGGGCTATGGCAGATAAGGTGATCCGTCTGGACCGGCAGCTGAAATATCAGGGGACGATTCTGAAGATTTATGAGGATACGGTGATTGCCAACGGGCATGAGGCTCACTGGGATTATATTCATCATGACGGTGCAGCGGCCGTGGTGCCGGTCACCGGCGACGGGAAGATCCTGATGGTGCGTCAGTTTCGCAACGCGCTGGACCGGGAGACCCTGGAGATTCCCGCCGGCAAGCTGGACGCACCCGGCGAGCCGAAGATTGACTGCGCTTACCGGGAGCTGGAAGAGGAAACCGGTTTTCGCACGGAGGACATGGAGTATCTGATCAGCGTCAATACAACGGTGGCGTTCTGCGACGAGGCCATCGATATCTTTGTGGCGAAGAATCTGATACCGTCTCATCAGCATCTCGACGAGGACGAGGTGATTGAGGTGGAGGCGTGGGCGGTTGATGATCTGCTGAAGCTGATTTATGAAGGCAGGATAACAGACGGCAAGACGGTTGCTGCGATCTGCGCCTATGCGGTGAAGTACCGCTGAGAGATGATACCGCGCCGGTTCGGTGTCCGACCGAAGTGAGGGCAAAACGTCATGGTATAATCTCGCTCCCTGCGTCATATCTTTCACCAGATCAATCTGCGCTGCATACAGCGCGGATAAGCAGGGGCGGTGGGACAGTGAGACAACGACCGGTACTGACATATCCGGCGGTGCTGTGCGGTTGTTTTTTCTGTGGTCTGCTGGCGGGAACAATTTTTGCGAACTGGCTGGCTGGCGGCTCTGCGGCAGCGGACGGACTGGCACAGTATGCTGCGCGGCGTGGAATGAACGGTGCGGCCGGCTGGTTCCGTCTGTGGGGTCTGGCGGGACTTACGATGGAGCAGCGGCGCAGGCTGTGGGCGGCCGCCGCGCGGCAGCGTCTGTCGGAATTCGGTCTGGCGTTCCTTGTGGGGCTGACCCCGCTGGCTCCTGCGGGATATGCGCTTCTGGCGTTTGCAGCAGGCTGCGGCTGCGGACTCGCGGTTTCGGTTCTGACGCTGACAGGAGGATTTCTGGGGCTGCCGATGTTTGTGATATCCCTGCTTCCCCAGTGGCTTTGTTATCTGCCGGTATGGCTGATGCTTGCGCGGTATGCGGGCGGAGACGCCGGCAGGCCGCGGGCCGGGCGGTGCATCTTTTTGGCGGCGCTGGCGGGAATCGGAACATTTTTTGAAGCCTACGTGAATCCATGCCTTCTGCGTTTCTAAAAAAATACAATGCTGTTTTTACAACATATTGGGAAGTGTCGGATGAGACTGCTCCATATGTTGTATTTTTTATGTAAATTATGGCAAAATGAAAATAAAAGTGGGAAATTTATGTTTGATTTTATCAAAATTAGGGTCTATAATGTTTAATTGGAGTCGGAAAAGACGCCTTTGGGGGAGGAGTCAGGGGGAGAATCATGGGGACAGAGATCAGGGAATTTATTTCGTATATCAGGGAGGAGAAGCATGCCTCCCGCAATACGCTGGTATCTTATGAGCGGGATCTGAACCAGATGGCGGACTATCTGGAGAGCCGCGGAATTACCGGTATATCAAAGGTTACGAAAACATCCCTGAATTCGTATGTTCTGTATCTGGAAAAGAACGGTAAGGCGGCGACAACGATTTCGCGGATTATGGCCTCCATGCGCGCGTTCTTCCATTATGAGCTGCGTCAGGGGAATCTGCGAAAGGACCCGACCGAACTGCTGAAGACGCCGCGGGTGGAGCGTAAAGCGCCGGGGATCCTGTCCGTGGAAGAGGTAAACCGGCTTTTGGAGCAGCCTGCAGGCGAGACGCCGAAGGAAATCCGTGACAAGGCCATGCTGGAACTGTTGTACGCGACCGGCCTGAGGGTCTCGGAACTGATCAGCCTTCAGGTCTCCGATGTGAATCTGCCGATCGGTTTTGTGACCTGCCGTGACAGCGGGCATGAGCGTACCGTGCCGTTCGGGAAGACGACCAGGCAGGCGCTTGCACGGTATCTGGATCAGGCGCGGGATGTGCTTTTAAAAGGCAATGCACTTTCGGAGCTTTTCGTGAACTGTTCCGGACAGCCGATGAGCCGTCAGGGCTTCTGGAAAATTATCAAGTATTACGGTGAAAAAGCGGGAATTGCGGCCGATATCACGCCGCACACGCTGCGGCATTCGTTCGCTGCGCATCTGATCGGCGGAGGTGCGGATCTTCATGCGGTGCAGACGATGCTGGGACATGCGGACGCCGCGTCTACCCAGATGTACGCGGCATATGTGACAAATGAGCAGGATTCGCTGCGGCGCGTCTATCAGGGAGCGCATCCGCGCAGGTAAGTGTACGCGAAAAATATAGAATCGGAGGGAACAGCAGATGAAGAAAGTAGAAGATTATGTAAGAAGTATTCCGGATTTTCCGGAGCCGGGAATCATTTTCAGGGATATCACGACGATCCTGCAGGATCCGGACGGGCTGAAGCTGGCGATTGACGGCATCATGGATTTCCTGAAGGATAAAGACTTTGATGTGGTTGTAGGACCGGAATCCCGCGGCTTCATCTTTGGCGTACCGGTGGCGTACGAGATGCATAAGGGCTTCGTGCCGGTTCGCAAGAAGGGAAAACTTCCCTGCGAGACCGTCAGCATGGAATACGATCTGGAATACGGCAGCGCCGTGATCGAGATGCATAAGGATTCTATCAAGCCGGGACAGAAGGTTGTCATCATCGACGATCTGATCGCCACCGGCGGTACGATTGAGGCAATCACGAAGCTGGTGGAGAAGCTGGGCGGTGAGGTTGTCGAGATCTGCTTCGTCATGGAGCTTGCCGGTCTCAAGGGCCGCGAGAAGCTTGCCGGCTATCAGGTGGATTCTGTGATCGTTTATGAAGGAAAGTAAATAAACCAGAGGTCCGTACGGACCTCTTTCAGTACAGCCGCAGGCTGGATATGCGTTATCTGAACCGTATCCGTCCTGCGGCTGAGTTCCATTGCAGAATTAACCCTTGCATTTTCATGGAAATATCATTATAATAGTTTCATTATTTTCCGCAAAATCCGCGTCTCTTCGGCCACCCCGGGGAAGACGAGATACGCTGCGGACAGAGAAGGTGACAGTATGGCGCAGGAATTGTCAAAAGAGACGCCTGAGCAGTATCCTGCAGCGACGGCGCTGTCCAAAGAACGGCCGGAGCAGAAGATAGGAACGCCGGCTGAGGAAGACGGGGTGCCGGTTCGTGAGTTTCCGGCGCCGGCCATGGTAAAGGAGCGGGCGGAGCAGGAACTGGAGGCGCCGGCCTCCTTTACGAGTCCGGAGGAACTGTATCAGGATCTGATTGCCAGCATCCGCCGATACCACCCCTCCGATGACATTTCCCTTGTAGAAAAGGCCTATCTGCTGGCCAAAGACGCACATAAGGATCAGAAACGCAAGTCGGGTGAACCCTATATCATCCACCCTCTTTGTGTTGGCATTATTCTGGCTGATCTGGAGATGGATAAAGAAACCATTGCCGCAGGCCTCCTGCATGATGTGGTTGAGGATACCGGCATGACGCTTGATGACATGACGCGGGAATTCGGTTCCGACGTGGCCTTTCTGGTGGACGGCGTCACCAAGCTGACCCAGTTGTCCTGGGATCAGGACAAAGTTGAGATTCAGGCCGAGAATCTGCGGAAAATGTTTCTGGCGATGGCCAGGGATATCCGCGTCATCATTATCAAGCTGGCCGACCGCCTGCACAATATGCGTACCGGCAAGTTCTGGAAGCCGGAGAAGCAGCAGGAGAAGGCCCGTGAAACCCTGGAGATTTATGCGCCGATTGCCGACAGGCTCGGTATTTCGAAGATCAAGACCGAACTGGATGACCTGTCGTTAAAATTCCTGAAACCGGACGTCTATTACGACCTGGTGGAGAAAGTGAATCTGCGCAAGGACGCGCGCGAGGCGTTCCTTCAGGGAATTGTGAATGAAATCGAGACGAATCTGAAGGAGGCGGGCATCGAGGCCACAGTCGGCGGCCGCGTCAAGCATTTCTTCAGTATCTATAAGAAAATGGTCAATCAGAACAAGACCATTGACCAGATCTACGATCTGTTCGCGGTACGTATCATGGTGGAATCGGTGAAGGACTGCTATGCGGCCCTGGGCATTATCCATGAGATGTATAGGCCGATTCCGGGCCGTTTCAAGGATTATATCGCCATGCCGAAACCGAATATGTACCAGTCGCTGCATACGACGCTGTTCTCCGGCACGGGTCAGCCGTTTGAAATTCAGATCCGGACCTACGAAATGCACCGTACCGCCGAGTACGGTATCGCTGCGCACTGGAAATATAAGGAAAGCGGAAGCGGCGTCACCGCCGAGGGTGACGAAGCGGCCAAGATGGCGTGGCTTCGTCAGATTCTGGAATGGCAGCAGGATACGGACGATTCCGGCGAATTCTTAAGTATGGTCAAGGGAGATCTCGACCTGTTCTCGGACAGCGTCTACTGCTTCACGCCGACCGGCGATGTGAAGACGCTGCCCAGCGGCTCCACCCCGATTGATTTCGCCTATGCAATCCACAGCGCCGTGGGCAATAAAATGGTGGGCGCGCGTGTCAACGGCAGACTGGTGAATATTGATTATGTGCTGCAGACCGGCGACCAGATCGAGATCATTACTTCCCAGAATGCCAAGGGGCCGAGCCGCGACTGGCTGGCGCTTGTCAAGAGTACCCAGGCGCGCAATAAGATCAACCAGTGGTTTAAGACCGAGCTGAAGGAAGACAATATCGTCCGCGGCAAGGAGATGATCGACCGCTACTGCAAGGCCAAAGGCATCAACTATGCGGAGATCAGCAAGCCGGAATTCATGGAAAAGGTCATGCAGCGCTACGCCTTCAAGGATTGGGATTCGGTGCTGGCTTCCATCGGTCACGGCGGCCTGAAAGAGGGCCAGGTCATCAATAAAATGCTGGAGGAGCGCGATAAGAAATTAAAGCGCGAGGTCACGGACACCCAGATTCTGGACGGTCTCACCGATATGAGCAGCGGCCGGACGCCGTATACGAAGGTGAAGAAGCCGAAGAGCGGCATTGTGGTCAAAGGGATTCATGACGTGGCGGTTCGTTTCTCGCGCTGCTGCAATCCAGTGCCGGGAGATGAGATCGTGGGCTTTGTGACCAGGGGCCGCGGCGTCTCGATTCACCGGACGGACTGCGTGAATATGATTAATCTGCCGGAAGAGGAACGCGCAAGGCTGATTGACGCCGAGTGGCAGAAGGCGGAAGGCGGAGGCGGCGATGAGAAATACACGGCCGAGATTCAGATTTTCGCGAATAACCGCATCGGACTTCTGGTGGATATTTCGAAGATCTTTACGGAGCGGCAGGTGGATATCACGTCGATCAATGTGCGTACCAACCGTCAGGGAAAGGCGACGGTCGTCATGACCTTTGATATTCCCGGTGCGGAAGAACTGGCGCGGCTGACGGAAAAGCTGAAGCAGATCGAGGGCGTGCTGGATATCGAGCGGACGGCGGGGTGAGCGCAGGCCGGCTGCGGCGCGGAGCTGCCGCCGAAGAATGACAGGAAAGAGAGCAGGGAACTTTTCATGGAGAATCTGAAGATTGCCGGCAGCGTGCTGGGAATGGTGGAGACCAACTGCTATATTATTTACAGGGAGAAAGGGACGAATGAGGCGCCGGGGCACTGCGTGATCGTGGATCCGGCGGACAATGCGCCCTTTATCATAAAGAAGTGCCGGGACATGTGTCTGAAGCCGGAGGCGATTCTTTTGACGCACGGGCACTTCGATCACATCCTGGCGGCGGCGGATATCCGGCGCGCATTTCATGCGCCTGTCTTTGCCGGGGAGAATGAGGCGCCGCTTTTGGCGGAGCCTGCGATGAATCTGACCGGTTCGGTCGGGGAGAGTATGAGCCTGGAGCCTGACCGGCTGCTGCGGGACGGCGAGGTTCTGCATCTGGCGGATGCCGACTGGCGCGTCATCTTTACACCGGGGCATACCGAGGGCAGCGTCTGTTACTATAATGAGGCGGACTCGGTGCTCATAAGCGGCGATACCCTGTTTTGCGAGTCGGTTGGCCGGACGGATCTGCCCACCGGAAGTCAGGCGAAGCTGTTTGTGTCGGTGTCGGAGAAGCTGTTCGCGCTGCCGGATGAGACGGAAGTATATCCGGGACATGGCGAGAGCACGACGATCGGGCATGAGAAGGAGTACAATATTATTTAAGGAGATCAGTATGATGCAGAATCCGGTAGTAACGATTGAAATGATGAATGGGAAAAAGATTGTGGCGGAACTATATCCGGAGACCGCGCCCAATACGGTGCGGAATTTTATCAGCCTCGTGAAGAAAGGTTTCTATGACGGACTGATTTTCCACCGGGTGATCAGCGGCTTTATGATTCAGGGCGGCTGTCCGGACGGTATCGGTACCGGCGGCCCCGGGTATTCCATCAAGGGAGAGTTCGCGCAGAACGGCTTCCCGAACAGCCTGAAGCACACGCGGGGCGTGCTTTCGATGGCGCGTGCAATGAACCCGAATTCCGCCGGTTCCCAGTTTTTCATTATGCACGCGGATGCGCCGCATCTGGACGGCGCCTATGCGTCCTTCGGCAAGGTGACGGAGGGCATGGATGTGGTCGATGAGATTGCGAATGTGCGCACCGATTACAATGACCGTCCCTTAAAAGAGCAGAAAATAAAGTCGGTCACGGTGGAGACATTCGGTGAGGAGTATGCAGAGCCGGAGAAACGGTGAGAATCATGACAGCAGAACGGACCGTATGGGTGGAAGGAAAACCGCAAATTGTCGTTCTGTCGGATGAGAGAGAGGCCCTTCTGGCGGCGCAGGCCGCCGGGAGGGCTGTTGTCGCTGTGGAGAAGGGCGAAGCAGACGGACGTGGTTCAGGCGCGGAGAAAGCCAAATCAGGGGTGGAAACCGGGAATACAGAGTTCCTGCCTGCACGCTATGTGGTTGCTTCCCCGGAAATGGCCGACGACCGTTATCTGGAGCGCGTGGTGCGCCGCCATCTGGGACTGCCGTGGACGATTGCGGAGACAGAGCGTCTGCTGATCCGTGAATTCACAGAGTCGGATGCGGCGTTTGTTCTGCGGGAGGATACGGACAGCGAGGCAGATCGTGTCTTTTATTCGCCGGATCTTCTGCGTGAATACATCCGATGCCAGTACGGTTTCTATGAATGCGGCGTGTGGGCATTGATTGAAAAAACGGGTGGTACGTTCGTAGGAAAAGCGGGTCTCACGCCTGCGACTGGCGAGACAGCAGGCTCCGCGTCTACGGCAGGAGAGACAGCGAACCTCATGCCTGCAGCCGGCGAGGCAACAGGCTCCGCGTCTATGGCAGGAGAGACGGCGGGCCTCACGCCTGCGGCCGACGAGACCGCAGGCCCCGCATCGTCGGAAATAGAACCGGTGCGTCTGGAACTGGGCTATCACATTTTTCAACCGTACCGCAGGCAGGGATACGCGACGGAGGCGTGCCGTGCGATCTTAAAGATGCTGCGGGATGAGGCGGTGAAGGACGGGGATTTCGGCAGCCGGATCATCGTAACAGCCCGGACCGCTGCGGCAAACCTCGGTTCCATCCGCGTACTTGAACGCTGCGGCTTTGCGCGTAACGGAGATATATCTGCCTCCGATGGTGACGGGCAGCTGCTCTATTGCCGGGCGGTGAGCGAAACCGGCATATGAGGCTGTGAACCAGCCCGGTGGAACGGCTGTTCGGCTTCGGCGAAAGAAAGATTGACGAATATGGTTGAATCGACTATAATGAAGATATGTTAAAGAAAAGAGGCCATCATTATTATGAAGGGAATATTTAGCTATGACAATCCGGTGATGCGGTTTATCGGCAAATTCTGGGATGTGCTGATCCTGAACCTCCTGTGGCTTATTTGCTGTATCCCGGTTTTTACCGTGGGTGCCGCGACAACCGCAGTGTATTATGTGACGCTAAGACTGGCCAGGGATGAGGACGGGTATACGATTCGCTCGTTTTTCCGTTCCTTTAAGCAGAATTTCAGACAGGCGACGGTTATCTGGCTGATCCTTCTGATGGTGGGAATTATTCTCTTCTGCGACCTGTGGTTCGTGCTTACGGCGAATATCGTTCCCGCGGGTACGCCGCGGATTCTTGCGATGGCGCTGTTTATCGGAATGCTGGCCGTGTGGTTCGCGGTTCTGATATACGTATTTCCGGTGCTCGCCCGTTTTTACGGAACGATCAAACAGACGATTACCAATGCATTTCTGCTGTCTATCCGCTATATCCTCTATACGATCGCGATGATTATCGTGGATCTGGCAATCGTGTTTTTTACGCTGACCAGCCTGCCTGTGATAAGCCTGCTGGGCTTTGCGCTGATCGCCTTTTTAAATTCCTACATTCTGGAGCATATTTTTAAGAAATATATCCCTCAGGACGAAAGGGATATCCATGATATGCGTCCCCTGTTCGCGGATGAAGAGGGACAGGCCGACGAAGGCGGTGCGGATTACAGCATGTTCGTGAGAGCGGACGCCGAAGCGGCGGATGGAGCGGAGTCTTCCGGGGTGCAGGAAGCGGACGCGGGGAGTACCGACGGGGGAGAGCCCACCGAAACAGCAGAACCGTCCGATTCTACGCAGGGGCCGGAAACCGGCGAATTGCCGGATGACGCGGCTGAGAGCGTGAAGGAACCGGACGGGAAGCAGTGAAGTAATTTGCCTGTGCATCAGGCGACAAAGCAGTACATCATCACATAATGGCATAAGCTTCCTCCCATGACGAACAGATGGAATATCTCATGGGAGCCGAAGTTTTTGTGCCGCGAGTTGAAGATCGGCAGCTTCAGCGCGTAGATCACGCCGCCCACGGTGTAGATCAGTCCGCCGGCCAGCAGCCACCAGAAAGCAGCCCGCGGAAGCGCCTGTACGATCCGTGTGAACGCCAGGACACAGACCCAGCCCATGGAGATATAGAGGGCGGAGGAGAACCATTTGGGGCAGGTGATCCAGCAGGCTTTGATGATGATTCCTGCGATTGCGATGCTCCAGACCAGGGCCAGCAGCATCCAGCCGGTACGGTCGCCCAGAACGACCAGGCAGACCGGCGTGTAGGTGCCGGCGATCAGGATGAAGATCATCATGTGATCGATCTTGCGCAGCACCCTGTTCACAGCGGGCGAAATATCAAAGGTATGGTAAATAGTGCTGGCTGCATACAGCAGGATCATACTGACGATGAAGATTGAAAGCGCCCCCGCAGCAAGCGCACCGGCTTCGTGGTGTGCTTTTGCAAGAAGCGGCGTTGCAGCCAGCATGGCCAGAACCATGCCGATGAAATGCGTGATGGCGCTTCCGGGGTCTTTGATGTGGAAATTGCCTTTGTTTGTATTCATGTTATCACCTCGATATAATTACAAGTAGTATTAAAAACTATGTGTTGTAATTTAGTATACGCCTTTTGCGTGAAAAATGCAAGGATTTTTTCGTGGAAGGTCTGTTTTGTCTGTCGTCTGCGGACGGTTTTCGGAGAGACTGCCTTTGAAAATGTGGGGATCGATGATGCTGGAAGTATTTTATGAGGATAAGGATATCATTGTCGTGAAGAAGCCGGCCGGCGTGGAGTCTCAGGCCGTGCATGGTTTTGAGCCGGATATGGTCAGTGAGATACGGAACCATATTCGGGCTGCCGGGCATGACCGTACGACAGCGGCGGAACCGTATGTGGGAGTGATCCACCGGCTGGACAAGCCGGTCTCCGGCATTATGGTTTATGCGAAGACGAAGGCCGCTGCCGCTGCCTTAAGCGCCCGTATTCAGACAAATTGTGTGAAGAAGATCTATCGTGCCGTCGTATGCGGCCGATGTGTGGATAATGTGGGTAACTTTGTGGATTACCTGTTGAAAGATCCGCAGAATAACGTGTCGAGAATTGTGGAAAAGGCAGCGGCAGGGGCGAAGCGTGCCGAACTGCGGTACCGGGTGCTGGATACGCTGCCGGAACTGTCGCCAACTATTCCGGCCTGGGCCGGTTCCGGACCCCTGACGCTTTTGGAGATTGAGCTGCTCACGGGCCGTCATCACCAGATCCGCGTACAGCTCGCGGGACACGGACTGCCGATCTGGGGCGATAACCGTTACGCGGGCCTGGCGGATTCGGAACCACCGGCGGCAAACGGATCCGTGCAGACGGGGAACCGCCGGAATTCTCTGCCTGCACGCGGTACTCGTTTCGTGCCGCACACGTCCCTTAAGCTGGCTCTCTGCGCCTGCGGACTGACATTTGCACATCCGTTTACCGGCGAGACGATGACATTTTCCATGGAGCCGGAAGCTGAGATTTTCCAACTGTTTCCGAAATCATGATTCTTCCTGCGCTGTGATTCGGTGCCGCTTTGGCGGCAGCCGGCGCCTTACTTGGGAATCAGTTTATTCTCATTCCTCCATTCTCTCGGAGAAACTCCGTATACATTCTTGAATGCGCGCGAGAAATGCAGCTGGCTCGGATAGCCCACGGCGCTGCTGATATTGCCGATCGAAAGGCCGGTCAGCTTCAGAAGTTCCGCCGCTTTGCCCATTCGGTAGCTGATCAGGAATTCCTGCGGCGTCTTGCCTACGGCGTCACGGAAGATCTTGCCGAAATAGCTGCGGTTCAGGTTGCAGAAGGACGCGATGTCCTCCACGGTGATATCGTTCTGGAAATTCTGCTCAATGAAGGACAGCGCCTCCCGCACATAGTAATCCTGCTGTCTGCCGGTCTGCACGAGCTGACGTGCGGACGAGGAGCGTGTCAGATAATCCAGGAACAGATACAGATGTCCGATCAGATGGAACGGCGACTGGTCCGGGTTCTGGGCGATGTAGAGCATTTCATTCTTCAGCTCCATGCTGAGTTCCCGGGTATTTGCGTGATAAATCGGTGATTCCGCGGTAAGACCGGCCAGTTCCAGCGATTCTTTGACTTTCAGTCCGTCAAACTCGACCCAGGCGTACTCCCAGGGATGCTGTTCATCGGCGCGCCAGACAGCCGTCTGCCGGGGGAATATCATAAAACCGCTGCCGCTCTTGAGGTGGTACTCATGGTTTTCACCGTCCGCATCCGCGGCGGTCAGCGTACCCGCGCCTGCAATGACATAGTGGAACAGATAGTGGCCGCGATCATAAGGCCCGGCACTGAGGAGGGGTTCGCACTGCTCCCATCCGTACTGATATAAGCTCAGGTCAACGAACCTTTCGTTTGGGAAAATAGAAAACAGGACGTTGCTCATAGTTCAGGCTCCTTTCATCGGCACATGGCCCAGCAGAACGGTATTGCAAAATGTTCAACGTAACGCACATAAAAACAGTCGAGTATCCGGGATCCGGTTGTGAATTATTGCTTAAGTTGCTAACGTCCATCTTCATTATATACCAAAATATGACCAAATAGCAAGGAATATCGACAAAAACGGCATTTAGGCATAATTTGCGCGTCGGATTAGCGTTTACGGCAGAAATGGGGTTGGAGACGGCAGCCGCATGGCGGTTGACAGCCGCCTGACAAAATGATAAAATTGCGGAAATACCTGTTTGGGGGAATGAACCGTGAAGGGGAAGAACGATGTATTCACAGAACGGCTTGCCGTTCATTACGATGAGCTGAAATGGCTTTATATGGAGCTGTATGACGACGAGACGCGGTTCGCGGAGCTTTGCGAAGGGCTGCGGGGGTTCTTTGAGGACAGAAAGAAGTCTCTGAAAGCGCTCGATGCGAGGCGGGAGGCGGATCCGGAGTGGTACCGCGGCAGCGGCCTTCTGGGCATGATGATGTATGTGGGTCAGTTTGCCGGGAATCTGAAGGGCGTGGCGGAGCATCTGGATTATGTGAAGTCCTGCGGCGTCAATTATCTGCATCTGATGCCGCTGATGGAGTCTCCGGCAGGGCGGTCCGACGGCGGCTACGCGGTGGCGGATTTCCGGAAGGTACAGGAGGAACTGGGGACGGTGGAGGATCTGGAAGCGCTGGCGGACCGCTGCCGTGAGCAGGGGATCAGCCTGTGCCTGGATTTCGTGATGAACCACACCTCCGAGGATCACGAGTGGGCAAGACGGGCCAGGGCCGGAGAGAAGGAGTACCAGGACCGGTATTTCTTCTACGACAGCTGGGAGATTCCGATGAAGTTCGAGAAGACCGTGCCTCAGGTGTTCCCGACGACGGCGCCGGGGAATTTCACCTGGCTGCCGGATGTGGGCAAGCATGTGATGACGTCTTTCTATCCGTACCAGTGGGATTTGAATTACGCGAACCCGGTGGTATTCAACGAGATGGTCTATAATTACCTCTTCCTGGCGAATATGGGCATCGATGTGATCCGTCTGGACGCGGTGCCCTATATCTGGAAGGAGCTGGGAACAACATGCCGCAATCTGCCCCAGGTACATACGCTTGTGCGCATGATGCGCATGATCGGCGAGGTTGTCTGCCCGGGGACGCTTCTGCTCGGCGAGGTGGTCATGGAGCCGGTCAAAGTGGCGCCGTATTTCGGTACTGTGGAGAAGCCGGAGTGCCATATGCTTTACAATGTGACCACAATGGCTACGGTCTGGCACACGGTGGCGACGCAGGATGTGCGGCTGCTTAAGAAACAGCTGGATACCGTGTACAGTCTTCCGCGGGAGTATACCTTTTTGAATTATCTCCGCTGCCATGACGATATCGGCTGGGGGCTGGACTATGATACGCTGGCGGAGTGGGGGATGCAGCAGATACCGCATAAGCAGTTTCTGAATGATTTCTTCACCGGCAGGCTGGAGGACAGCTTTAGCCGCGGTGAACTCTATAACAACGACCCGATCACCCGCGACGCACGCTTCTGTGGGACCACAGCGTCCATGTGCGGCGTGGAGAAGGCCGGCTTCTGCGGCGATGCGCACGGCATGGAGCGGGCGATCCGGCTGGATGTGATGCTGCACGCATTTATGCTGTTCCAGGCTGGTATCCCGGTGATTTACAGCGGCGACGAGGTGGGGCAGGTCAATGATTATACTTACAGGGACGATCCGGAGAAACGGCTGGATTCCCGCTATATCCACCGCGGGGCGTTCCAATGGAATCTGGTGAAGAATATCGAAAAAGAGGGAACTGTGCAGGAACGGTTATTCAAATCCCTGCGGAAACTGGAGACGCTGCGCGCAGAGCATGAAGCGTTTGAGACGCACGCGAAGGCGGAGACCTGCGAAAGCGGGGACAATGGCGTGTTGTTCCTTAAGCGGACCGGGAAAACGGAAACCCTGATCGGAATCTTTAATTTCAGCCGGGAATGGAAGGAGACGGTCTGGACAGAAGACGGGACGGATCTGATGACCGGCGAGAAAATCGGCGGAGATGGCAAGGTGTGCATGAGACCCTATGATTTTGTGTGGGGGCTCCTTGGCCCGGACAGCTGCGGTGCGGGAACGGTGCGAGAGGCCTGAAATCTGCAGCTGTGGTATGCGCTTTCGGTATCTGGCTAATGAAGTGCGACGTTTTCAGGCATTCGGAAAGTCTGAAAAGAGAGTATCCGTGTCTGTGGATTGCAGCACAGAAATAAGGACAGAATAGATATTGGGAAATACGTTCATAATCTAAGAAAAGAATAGCCTGCCGGAGTATTGCGGGGATGTGCCTGCCAAGAGCCGGCGGCGTGGAAGGATCTGACCGGATTATGAACGAAAAAGAAAAGAGAATACTGCGGATCATCGGAGTCGCCGCGGGAGTGTATCTGGTTTTTAAGTATATACTGCCGCTTGCGGCTCCGTTTGCATTTGCCGCTGTGGCGGCGGTTCTCTTAAAGCCGCCGGCGGAGAAACTTGCCGGGAAGCTGCGGTTTGAATGGCGGGGCCGCATCTTCGGCGTTGCGCCCTGGGCAGTTGCCGTGGCGGAACTTACGCTGGTACTGGGTGTCCTGGGCGCGGCGGCCTATGCAGGCGGGCGGCGGCTCTGTGAGCAGATCGTGCTTTTTATGGAGCGGATGCCGGAGTGGCTGGCGCAGCTGAACCGGTGGCTTACGGGCATGTGTCATCTGATGGAGCAGCGTCTGACGCTCAAGGAGGATACGATGGTGTATCTGGCCCAGGATATGATCGCGGGTCTCGGCGACCGGATGAAGCAGGGCGTGATGCCCTATCTGATGGGGAATTCCATGCCGGTGGCGCAGACGGTAGTGGAAACAGCGGTCGTTACAATTCTGTTCGTCGTGGGAGTGATGCTGTTTGTGCAGGAAATGGATGGGATACGCGCGCGGATGAAGCGTTCCGTTTTCAGGGACGAATTTGCGCGGATCGGACATGTGCTCGGAGTAGTCGGCCGGGCCTATCTGCGGGCGCAGGGAATTATACTGCTCTTTACAATGGCTCTGTG
>CANQFR010000013.1 GCA_947599905.1 uncultured Lachnospiraceae bacterium | reverse complement strand
ATGCTGACGATGATCATCCTGTACCGCGTACTGAGCGATCTGGGACTGACCCAGGCCAACGCGGTTCCCGGACTGATTCTGGTCAGCGTGGCATCCTCCGGTATGGGCTACTATGTGTCGAAGGGTTTCTTCGATACGATCCCCAAGTCGCTTGACGAGGCGGCCAGAGTGGACGGCGCCACAAGGCTCCAGGTGCTCTATAAGATCATCCTGCCCCTTGCCAAGCCGATCGTTATCTATACCATACTTACCGCTTTCATGGGTCCCTGGGGCGACTATGTGTTCGCCAGATATGTGGCCTTCGGCACATCCGCCGGCTACAACGTGGCCGTCGGTATGTACAGCTGGCTGACCAACGACCAGATCAACAGAATGTATACCACCTTCTGCGCCGGCGGCGTCATCGTAGCGGTCCCCGTGACCATCCTTTTCCTCTGCCTGCAGAAATATTACGTGGAAGGCGTAACAGGCGGAGCCGTGAAGGGCTAATTTGAAAGGAGAGTACAGGATATGGCAAGCGTTAAATTAACGAATGTAAAGAAGATCTATGATAATAACGTAGTGGCCGTCCACGATTTTAACCTGGATATCAAGGACAAGGAATTCGTGGTTTTCGTCGGCCCGTCCGGCTGCGGCAAGTCCACCACGCTCCGCATGATCGCCGGACTTGAGGATATCAGCGAGGGAACCGTTGAGATCGACGGCGAGGTCGTCAACGACCTTCAGCCCAAGGACAGAGGCATAGCGATGGTGTTCCAGAACTACGCCCTCTATCCCCATATGACCGTTTATGACAATATCGCATTCTCCCTGCGGTTAAAGAAGGTTCCCGAGGATGTGATCTATGAGAAGGTTACGAAGGCGGCGGAGGTGCTGGGCATCACCGATTATCTGATGCGCAAGCCCCGCGCCCTGTCCGGCGGCCAGCGCCAGCGTGTGGCCATCGGCCGCGCGATGGTGCGCGATTCCAAAGTTTTCCTGATGGATGAGCCTCTTTCCAATCTGGACGCCAAGCTGCGCAACCAGATGCGTTCCGAGATCATCCTTCTGCGTCAGAAACTGGACACCACGTTCATCTATGTCACCCATGACCAGACGGAGGCCATGACGCTGGCGGACCGGATCGTCATCATGAAGGACGGCTACATCATGCAGGTCGGTTCTCCGGACGAAGTTTTCGATATGCCGGACAATCTGTTTGTGGCCGAGTTTATCGGCGCGCCGAAGATGAACATCATCAAGACGAAGCTGCTTTTGGAGAACGGCAAATACTACGTTACTCCCTTCGGCGCGAAGATCGAGGTGGACGGCGATAAGGGAAATGAACTGGCGGCCCGCAAGGTAAAGGCCGGCGACGTGCTTCTGGGCGTGAGACCGGAGCATATCGAACTGGCGGACGCGGCGGCGCACGCGATCCCCTGCACGCTGGTGGTAGACGAGATGATGGGTTCCGAACTTCATCTTCACGTCGACGCCGACGCTGACGGTACGAGACTGATCGTCCGGGTGCCCACCCTGGGTCTGAGCAAAGAGCAGCGTAAGAAACTGGTCCGCGGCGCGAAGATCAATATCACCTTTGAGAGCGTCGCCATGCATCTGTTCGACGCGGCGACGCAGAAGAACCTGCTGACGTGATCAGTGGCGGAGTTTATGGCATAGTTTGATCTGGATTTTTGTATTTCTATACGAACGGAGCGTTTGCGATTCTCCGTCCGTATCGTTGGGGGCTGTGACCGGTCACGGTCACAGCCCTTCATTATACGCTGGTATGCGCGAAAATGTGTCTGAAGAGTTCTTTTCGTGCCTTATGTCAGCTTGGATTTTATGGAGGACGACTATGAAAAAGCGTGTTTTTCTTCTGGCGTTGGCTCTGATCCTGATCCTTTCGGGATGCGCCGGGAATGCCGGGAGTGGAAACGGAGGGAGCGGCGCGGTATCTGACTTGCCGGGAAACTCCGCAGCGGCGGGTACTGGCATTTCCGAAGGTTCCGGTACGGAAAACGGTGGGACTGGTGGTTCCGAAAATGGAGCCGCATCTTCCGGGGCTTCTTCTGAAAATCCGGATTCATCCGGCCCCGCTCTTGACAAGACCGGCACCTATCAGCTCAGCGATTCCGGCGAGGCCATCATCGACGACGCTGCCTGTGCGGGAGCCGTCGCTTCCGAGGACAATTACCGGGTATTCTATGAGATCTTTGTGGGTTCCTTCTCGGATTCTGACGGCGATGGAATGGGGGATATACAGGGCATCATCAACCGCATGGATTATCTGAACGATGGAACGGATAATTCCGGCGTAAGCCTTGGCGTGGAGGGCCTCTGGCTCTCGCCTATTTTCACATCCAAAAGTTACCATAAATACGATGTGGACGATTACTATACGATCGATCCGAAGTTCGGGACGGAAGAGGATCTGAAGGAACTTCTCGCGCTGTGCCATGAGCGCAACGTGAAGGTCATCCTGGATCTTGTGATCAACCACACCGGCCCCAACCATCCGTGGTTCACCGCGTTTAAGAACGCCCACAAAAACGGCGATACTTCCGATCCGTATTATGATTTCTATACATATTACGGCGCCGGGGAGGAAGCGCCGGCGGGCAGGACATTTGCCAAAATACAGGGCAGTTCGGATTACTACGAATGCAATTTCTCAGGCAGCATGCCGGAACTCAATTATGACAATGAAGCGGTGCGCCAGGCCATTCTTGACGTGGCGAAATATTACCTCGATCTCGGCGTGGACGGCTTCCGCTTCGACGCGGCCAAATACATCTATTTCGGCGACAATGAGAAGAGCGGCGAGTTCTGGCAGTGGTATATGGACGAGCTGCGCGCCGTTAAGCCGGATGTCTACGCCGTGGCGGAGGTATGGGACAGCGACGGCGTGACGGACGCGTATTATCCGGCCCTGAACTGCTTTAATTTCACTACATCCCAGGCTTCCGGGCTGATCGCCCAGACTGCCCAGGCCGGAAATGTGAACAAGTACACAAGCTATGTGGACAGCTATCTGGACCGGATCGCCGCCCTTAACGAGGACGCGATGATCGTGCCGTTCATCGCGAACCATGACACCGACCGGGCTGCGGGCTATCTTAGCGAGGCCAGCGGGCAGATCCGGGTGGCGGCGAATCTCTATCTTCTTTCCTCTGGCTCGCCATTTATCTATTATGGCGAGGAACTGGGAGAGAGAGGCTCCCGTGGCGGCGCCAATACGGACGCGAACCGCCGCCTGAAGATGGAGTGGGGCGACGGCGACACGGTGAAGGATCCGGAAGGGACGACCTACGGTTCCGACAGAGTTTCCGCTTCTGCGGTGGAGCAGATGGCCGACGGCGACAGCCTTTTCAGCTACTATAAGAGGCTGATCATGATCCGTAAGGCTAACCCCGCGATCTGCAGAGGAGACTATACGGCGCTAGAATTTGCGGATACGAAGGTGGGAGGCTTTACGGCCTCGTATGAGGGTACGACGGTCGCGGTTCTGCACAATACGTCCAAGGCCGCGGAGACGGTGGATCTGTCCGGCGTGGGACTGGACGCGGCCGGGATCAACGCCGTGGTCGGTATGGGAACGGCGGCGCTTGACGGCAGTATGCTTACAATTGACGGACAGACAAGCGTGGTGCTGGCGTGTAACTAGATGGCAGGGAAATCACAGAAAGGAAAAGGAATGGTTCGTATAAAAAAGATATTGCTCGCACTCGCGATGCTGGCGCTCCTGGCCCCATCCGGCGTTATCCCCGTAAGGGCGGAAGGCGGCGTGACGATCGACCTGCATTACAACCGCCCGGACGGGAACTATGACGACTGGGATGTCTGGTCCTGGGCGGACGGTATGGATGGCTCCGGTTATGAATTTGCCGAGACGGACGGCGAAATGGTCGCCACGATCCCGGTGACGCCGGGCGTGACGAAGATCGGTTTTATCGTCCGCCAGGGCGGCGGCTCCTGGACGGCCAAGGACGTGGACAAGGATCAGTTCATCGAGCTTCCGGATGTGCTTCGGGGTACCGTACACATTTACGTGGAGTCCGGCGTGGAGGGGTACACGAGAGTGGACGGTGACGATGTGGTCACCGGCGTCCTGGTGATGTCGGCCAAGTATGACAACGAGACGGAAGCGGTCATCGTGACGACTACCGGCGCGGTCAGCGGCGATCCCATGGAAGTTTTCGCCGTCAAGGGACCGAACGGAAAGGTGGCCGTGTCGGCCGCCGCGGAGAGCGGAAGTGCGCAGTACGCACTGACCGTGGGAAAGATAGACATTTACAGCAACTATACAGTAACGTTCGACGGAACGGAGTATAAGATCAATATGCCGAATATTTACTCTACCAAAGCATTCGAGGATGAATACACCTACGCAGGCAGCGACCTGGGCGCGTCCTGGACGCCGGAGAAGACGGTCTTCCGCGTCTGGGCGCCGACCGCGGGCGGCGTTTCGGTCAACCTCTATCAGAGCGGTACCGCGGGAACGGACGACTTGATCGAATCGATCCCCATGACCGAAGACGTGAACGGAACCTGGGTCGCGGAGAAAGAAGGCGACTTAAACGGCGTCTATTATACCTACGCGGTCCGGCTGGGCGACGAGATCCACGAAGCCTGCGATCCGTATGCCAGAACTACCGGCGTAAACGGCCGGAGGGCCATGGTGATCGATCTGGATTCCACGGATCCGGAAGGATGGGAGACAGACGCCAATCCCAACGCGGGCCTTACCTACAATGACGCGGTGATCTATGAACTTCATGTGCGCGATCTTTCCACGGACGAAAGCTCCGGGATTCAGAACGCGGGGAAATACCTCGGTTTTACTGAGACCGGGACAAAGACCGCCGGCGGCGCGGCGACGGGCGTCGACCATATGAAGGAGCTGGGCGTCACCCATGTCCATCTGCTGCCGGTTTATGATTACGGCTCCGTGGACGAGACGAAGCTGGACGAGCCGCAGTTTAACTGGGGTTACGATCCGGTCAACTTTAATGTCCCGGAGGGCTCTTATTCTACTGATCCCTATAACGGCGCGGTGAGGGTGAATGAAATGAAGCAGATGGTCCGGAGTCTGCACGCGAACGGTCTAAGCGTGGTCATGGACGTGGTCTACAACCATGTGCAGAGCGCCTCGGATTTCTGCGTCAATCAGATCGTTCCCGGCTATTTCTCCCGCATCAGCGACACGGGCGTCTACTCCAACGGCTCCGGCTGCGGCAACGATACGGCCTCCGAGCGGAGCATGGTGCGCAAATACATCGTGGATTCGGTGAACTACTGGGCCGACGAATACCATATCGACGGCTTCCGCTTTGATCTGGTGGGCCTTCTGGATACGAACACGATCAACGAGATCGTGGAGACGGTGCACGCCAGCCATCCGGACGTGATCTTCTACGGGGAAGGCTGGAAAATGGACACTGCCATGACGAAGGATCTGATGCTTACGGCCACCCAGACCCATTCCGAATTCACGCCCGGATTCGCTTTCTTCAGCGACAACATCCGCGACGCGCTGAAAGGCGGCGTGTTCGATAAGAATCCGGGCTTTGTCTCCGGGGCTTCCGGCAAGGAGACCGGACTGAAGCAGGATTTCCAGGGACTGCCTTCCTGGTCGAAGACGCCGGCGCAGACCGTGAACTATGTTTCCTGCCACGACAACAACACGCTGATCGACCGCCTTACGCTGTCGAGGCCGGACGCATCCAGGGAAGATCTGGTGCGGATGAACAATCTGGCCGCCGCCTTCTATATGACGAGCCAGGGTATTCCGTTCATGCAGGCCGGGGAGGAAATGCTCCGCTCCAAGCCCAACGCGGACGGAACGCTCAACGAGAACAGCTACAACGCCCCCGACGAGGTCAACAGTCTGAAATGGGATACGCTGGACGATCCGGAATACGCCGCGGTATTTGAATATTACAAAGGGCTGATCGCCTTTCGCAAGGCTCACGCGGCCCTCAGGCTCACGAACGCCGAGGATGTGCAGGCGAGTGTGACGGCAGTGGAGGGAATGCCGAAGCAGACGCTGGCCTTTGAGGTGAAGGGCGGCGTGAATGGCGAGACTTCCGATGGGATCTATCTCATTTTCAATGCGTCTGAAGAGGCGCAGGAAGTGACGCTTCCGGCCGGAAACAAATGGGATGTGTACATTAACGGCGAGAAGGCCGGTACGGAGCCGATCGAGACAGTTAGTGGAACAGTGACGGTGGAGCCGATTTCCGCTATGGTACTGCTGAAAGGGGAGACGGAGACTGACGCTGACGGTAATGCGGCGGGAGCGGATGCCGTTCCTGAAGCATCTTCCGCGGCTGATTCCGGCGAAGGTTCTGAACCCGCTTCTGAACTTACCTCCGTAGCGGGTTCCGATGCCGCGTCTGAAACTTCATCCGGCGCCGCGGCTGAAGCTGCGTCCGCAGAGGCAGGGAAGAGCGGCATAGGCGTTGCCTGGCTGGCGGTTATTGTCGTTCTGGCTGTCGCAGTTATCGGCGGAATCGCAGCATTTGGGAAGCGCGGTAAGAAAGAAAAGAAGTAGAAAGAGCCGTCGAAACGAGTCGTATGATTCCTAAGATAATATTGTCAAAATGAGAAACATATAAGAATGTCCCCAGACTGAAAACGATAGGTCTGGGGACATTTTTTTCAGAAAATCTTACCTTGCCAAATGTTTACGGAAGAATCATAGCTGCAAAAGAATGCATTTACAGAAGAATGATATTATGCTTCGCGCATTCCTCCCGCATCTGTTGCGGCCAGATGCTTGCCTGGACTTCGCCGATATGTGCCCGGTCCAGCAGCAGCATGCAGAGACGGGATTGGCCGATGCCGCCGCCGATGGTCAGCGGAAGTTCGCCATTTAACAGCATCCGGTGGTAGGGCAGCTCCTTCCGCTCCTCGCAGCCGGCCTTTACGAGCTGTTCCATCAGGGACTTCTCATCCACGCGGATGCCCATGCTGGAGATCTCCAGCGCGCAGCCCAGGGTCTCGAACCAGAACAGGATATCGCCGTTTAACTGCCAGTCGTCGTAGTCCGGGGCGCGGCCGTCGTGGGGCTTGCCGTTTTTGAGCTTTTCGCCGATCTTCATCAGGAAGACGCAGCCGTGCTCGCGGGTGATCACATTCTCACGCTCCCGGGGCGTCAGGTCCGGATACATTTCCTCCAGCTCTTCGGAGGTAATGAAGTAGATGTCGTCCGGCAGCTTCTTCACGGCCTGGGGGTATTTGTACCAGACCTCGTGTTCCATGTGTTTGATGACCTTAAAGATTGTGCGCACGGTCTCTTTCAGCGTCTCGGTATTCCGCTGCTCGCGCGTGATGACGCGCTCCCAGTCCCACTGATCTACGTAGCAGGAGTGGGGATTGTCCGGGATCTCGTCGCGGCGGATGGCGTTCATATTCGTGTAGAGACCTTCGCCGGGCTGAAAGCCGTAGCTGTGCAACGCCATGCGTTTCCATTTGGCAAGGGACTGGACCACCTCCACGGTCTCGTCCGGGTCAAATGCCATATCGAAGGCCACCGGGCGTTCAACGCCGTTTAAGTTATCGTTCAGGCCGCTGCTTTTCGTCACAAAAAGCGGGGCGGAAATGCGCTCCAGGTTCATCTCGCGGCCGAATTCCTTCTGGAAGGTATCACGGATATATTTGATGGCTTCCTGTGTTTCGCGCACGGTCAGGCGCGGGTCGTAATTTTCCGGGATGATCAGGTTCATGATATTCCTCCTCATTACAGGTAAATGATCGTTCGGAAAACATTATACATGAATTTAAGAAAATCGCAAATAAATTTTCTGCGAAAAAACACACAAAGTGTGCTATACTGAAAATCAGATGTTTTCGCACAGGGCACTGCAGCAAGGCTGTGCCGGAATAACAGGAGAGAATACGCGGATTCGCCGAAGCATTTGAAAACGGCGGGAGAATATAAAGGGGAATACGACAGACAGGGGAGCAACAGGAGATGACGGATAAAAGCGACAACAGGGCAGTGCGGGGGAGAAGCCGAAGAAAACCGCAGGGGAAGGTTCCGCAGCCGTATCTGTATCTGGCTGCGGCGGCAGGGCTGATCCTTCTGGTGGTGATATTGATCATTGTGATACGGGCTGCCAGTGGGGGCAGAACCGCAGAAGAAGAGACGCAGGAGACTGTGGAGGCGACGGTTGAGACGACGCTGGATGCGGAGGCGCTGCGGCAGTCGGAGGAAGCCGAGCAGCAGCGTCTGGAGGAAGCGTCGCGCGCAGCGGAGGAAGCGGACAGACAGGCAGTGGTAGACGCCTATACAAATCTCGGCCTCATACAGCTCGAAGGCGGCTACCTGAATGTGCGCAGGACGCCGGCTTCCGACGGGGATATCATCGGCAAGATGCAGCCGAACAGTGTCTGCGAGATCCTCGGGCAGGAAGGCGACTGGTATCATATCTCTTCCGGCGGCGTGGATGGCTACATTTCCACGCAGTTCGTGCTGACGGGCGAGGAAGCCAGAGCTGCTGCGCTTGCCGACGTGCAGCTTCGCGCGATTGTCAATGTATCGGAGGATGACAGTCTGAATATCCGTCAGACTCCTTCCCTGGAGGAGTCCAATATCGTCGGTCAGGCGCTCGCGGGCGAGCGTTATGTGGTGGAAGAACAGCTGGACGGCTGGGTGAAGATCGCAAGAGGTTATATTTCCGCGGATTATGTGGATGTTAAGCTGGCGCTCAACGAGGCGCGGAAGATGGACCTGAAGGCGATGGCGATCAGCAGGTATCATAATCTCCTGATCTCAAAGGTAACCGACTATCTGAACGTGCGCAAGACGCCGGCGGACGAGGGGGATGCCAATATCATCGGCAAGCTGCCAAGCAAGGCGGCGGCTGATATCCTGGGCCAGGAAGGGGACTGGTATAAGATTCAGTCCGGCTCTATCACGGGCTATGTTTCCACGAATCCGGATTACGTGGCGACCGGTCAGGAGGCCTCCGACCTGGCGATGAGTACGGCGACGCTGATGGCGATTGTCAACACGGACAAACTCAATGTGCGCAAGGAGCCGAACACCGATTCCGGCGTGTGGACGCAGATTTCCAAGGAGGAGCGGTATCCTGTGGTCAGCCAGCTGGACGGCTGGGTGCAGATCGAGCTTGACGCCGGCGATATGGAGGACAGCGACGCAGCTTATATCTCCACGCGCGACAATAACGTCGAGGTGCGCTATGCGCTGGAGGAAGCGATTAAATTCTCGCCGCTGGAGGAGATTGCCAACCAGCAGGCGGCACGGCGCACGAAGATCGTGAATTTCGCGTTGAAATATGTGGGGAACCCGTATGTCTGGGGCGGTACCAGCCTGACGAGGGGCGCCGACTGTTCCGGTTTCGTGCAGTCTGTGATGAAGAATTTCGGCATCTCTCTTCCGCGGGTATCGCGTGATCAGTCGAAATCCGGACGGGCGGTCACTTCCAGCCAGATGCGGCCGGGAGACCTGATCTTCTACGCGAACAGCAGCGGTACGGTGAACCATGTCGCCATGTATATCGGCAACGGTCAGGTTGTCCATGCGGCGAGCAAGCGCAGCGGCATTCGTATTTCCACCTGGAATTACCGCACGCCGTACCGGATCCGCAATGTGATCGACTGACGTCCGGGCTGCGCGAAGCGTGTGATAGAGATGTCCGGCGAAATCGAGGAAAATGGCGACAGGGCCGGCGAAATAAGCAGAATAATAAAAGCAGGAGTTCCAGGCAGGAGAAATCTTATACCGGGAACTCCTGTTTTATGTCAAGTATGATTTGCTGAATCGTACTTGACTAATTTCCTCTTTCTGTGCTATACTACAGTTACCATAACGAGGAAGGTGATTCGATGTTTATCGGCAGAGAGCGGGAACTGGAGACTCTTAATAAGTTGTATTCCTCAAATCAATTTGAATTCATGGTCATATACGGGCGCCGGCGTGTGGGGAAAACTGCGCTGATCAATGAGTTTATCAAGGACAAAAACGCGATCTATTTTATGGGTGTAGAAAGTAATGCCAGGCAAAATCTCGAAAACCTCAGCAGGAGTATTTTTGAGTACCGCACGGGCATCGAGACGGAGGGCTCCTTCGCTTCTTTTCAGGCGGCGTTGGAGTATGTGTTCAGGCTGTCTGAAAAGGAGCGGCTCATCCTCACCATTGACGAGTACCCCTATGTCGCCAGGTCAGAAAAAAGCCTTGCCTCTACGCTTCAGCTGCTCATTGACAAATATAAGGACAATTCGAAGCTGATGCTGATTCTCTGCGGCTCGTCCATGTCTTATATGGAGGATCAGGTTCTCGCCTATAAAGCGCCGTTGTATGGACGGAGGACAGCGCAGATGAAGATAGTTCCCTTTGATTTTGAGGAGGCCTGTCGGTATTTTGAGAATTTCTCCGATGAGGAAAAGGCGCTGATTTATGGGATAGTTGGCGGGACACCGCAGTATCTGCTGCAAATGAGCGACAAGCTGAGTGTTGAGGACAATATCAAAAACACATTTCTGAATCCCACCTCTGCGCTCTTTGAGGAGCCGGAGAATCTGCTGAAGCAGGAGGTTCGTGAGCCTGCGCTCTATAACGCCATCCTCACGGCGATCGCCACCGGCTCCACCCGAATGTCGGAGATTTCCGGCAAGGTCGGCGAGGAAACCAATGTGTGTTCCGCCTATGTGAAAAACCTTGTCGTCCTCGGCATCATACGAAAAGAGATGCCTTACGGCGAAAAGGAGTCCCGGAAGGCGATCTATGCCATCGAGGACAACCTGTTCCGCTTCTGGTATCGTTTTGTGCCGGAGAATAATTCCATCATCGCCCGTGGCGCTGCCGATCTCGCTTACAAGCGTATTGAGCCAAATTTGCCTGACTATATGGGCAAGGTGTTTGAGGAGATCTGCAAGCAGTATCTTTGGAAGCAGTTGCTGTCCGGAAAGTGCCCGGTGCAGTTTTCCTCCCTTGGCCGCTGGTGGGGCAATGACCCGAAAGAAAAGCGGCAGACGGAGATAGACATTCTTGCCGAGCAGGACAAAGATACGGCCCTTTTCGGCGAGTGCAAATGGACGAACGAAAAGGTTGACCTCGGTGTGCTGGAAACACTGGTCGGGCGCAGCGAATTGTTCCCTTATGAGAAAAAGCACTTCTACCTCTTTGCCAAATCTGGATTTACGAAAGGGTGCATCGATATGGCAAAAGAGATGGGAAATGTCGTGCTTGTGAGTTATGGGGAGATGATATCTGGTAAGTAGTGCGGGTTGATAGCTCGTGTCCGAGTCATTCCATATTAACGGGCGGCGGTGACTTGTGACTTTCGGCATTCGAAAAGATGAAAATATGCCGCCACACTGTCGAAATCAATGGAAATACATTGCCGCGTGGTCAGGATAATTTCAGAATGCCATGAAGATAATGGTTCAAGTCCTTCGGGTCAGCGAAAAGATTTTCTTCGTATTCCAGATAGGAAACTTTATCTTTATATTCAATCTTAAACTCCGGCTTCTGAATCCCGGCAAGACAGGGCAGGAAGATGCCGGCTTTTTTCGTGTAACAGGTCTGTGGCGACGCTATTTCACGGGCAGAGCGTTCCACATACTTGCCGACGCTCTTATGGATTGCGGTATCCTCGAAGGGCAGATAATAGTAATTCCTGTAATCCGCATAGAAATGTTTCAGCGTCCCGCGGTAGAGTTCCGTTTCCAGTGTAAGGGTATTACCAGAAAGATGTGTATGACAGACACAAAAACCGACGGAAACGGTTCGGGAGATATCCACAGGCACAGTATAGGCGCTGACTGCGTGCAGAAGAAGCTCAGGCTGCGACTCTCCGAACAGTTCTGTTTTTTCACTGAGCGTCTGGCTTTCAAGCGTGAAATCATGCTCCAGAAGATCCGGATAATTTAAGATGGGAAGGATGAGAGGCATGCCTTCCAGATCCTCCCGGTTATGAAGCATCAGCATATCGTAGAGCCGGTCGTCGTGACTGTGCAGATAGGCGTGGTAGACTTCGATCAGCTGGCCGCCGCTATACTGGTCTTCCCGGAAAATCCCAAGGAAGCGCTCGATGGATTTCTGCTTCAGGCTTTCCAGTCCCAGAAGAGAGCGGTAGGGCTTGATCCGCCGGTAGATATCGATGCTCTGAACCGCTGAAAAATCGTAATCCAGCCCTTGGGCGCGGCAGCGTTTCAGAAGATAGGGAATATCAAAGCCGTCGCCGTTGAAATGGACGACGGTCGTGAACTGCTTCAGGAATTCGAAAAAGGCGGTCAGAATCGCCGATTCCGCGTCCGGCGTGTCGGCGAACCACTGGATCAGCTGCCAGCTTCCATCGCGGAAATATGTACAGCCGATCAGATAAAGCTGGGAATGATCGCCGGAAAAACCGGTGGTCTCGATATCGAAGAAGAGAAGCTCTTCCAGACGTCCCAGCCTGTCGAGCGGGTAGGTGTCCAGAAGAGAGATGCTCTTTTGTACGGTGATCATGGGGAGGTGCCTCTTTCTTGTATATCATGAACTGAAATCATGCGATGGTCTTGTCCGGGTTTGCAGTAAGCATCTCGAATAGTGCCTGTCTGCCAAATCTCGAACATGCGCTCACACAAACAGTGTGCATCCCTGCTTTTTGAATTCCTCGATCTTTCTGTCGATCAGCTCCGCGGGGACGCCCAGCTTTTCAGCCAGGCAGTCCCTGCAGAGAAACTGTGTGCTCCCGCGGTTGATGAATTTCTTATGGGCGCCGATCTCATTGTGGGTCAGTTCGCGGCCGCACCGCATGCAGGCGCTCATGATCTTTTTCCGTCCGCACGGCTGGGACGGAACACGCCGAGAGTGACATTCATCCGACAGGTCTTCATTTCCTCTCAACCACCTTCGCGCGGTAGACAGCGCAGTCGAAAGCATCCAGGTCCTTGCTGAAAGTGGAGTTGACGACCGTGGCCTCCTCGCCGGTCCACACTTCCGTCATCTTAAGCGTGCGCCCGGTGCTGTGGGGCAGGCCGACTTCGTCCAGATTGAAACGCGCGGCGCCCTTCTTGTCGCTCAGATTGAAAAGGCCGATGGCCAGGTCGCCGTCCGCCAGGTGCTTTGCGTAAAGCAGTACGTCGTCGCCGCACCAGATGCCGGTCAGCTTAAACGGCTGGCGGCATGCCGGATCCTGGTTGATGCGGATCAGTTCTTCATTGGTCAGGATCTTCTTCGTCATGTCGTTCATATTCCGCACGTCGCAGCCGATCATGAGTGGCGAGCCTAAGAACGCCCAGATGGAGAAATGGGTCTTATACTGGGTGTCGTTACAGCCGGCCAGGCCAACATTTCCTTTGCCGTACATGCCGACGATCAGCATATCCATGTCGTTGAAGCAGCCGACGCCGTTAAACGGATGGAGGCGGTCCTGCTGTTTGACCAGGTCCTTCACCGACTGCCAGGTATCGAAAATATCGCCGGTGGAGCGCCACATGGACGCGCCGGTGGTCTTGATCCACTCGTGGGTTTCGTCCGCGCCCCAGGAGCAGGCGGAGAGCAGGATGTCGCGTCCGCAGTTGTCCAGTGCCAGACCCATGCGGCCGTAGAGGTATTTGCCGGCAATGATGGGGCTGTGGTAGCAGTAGTCATACTTGAGGAAATCCACGCCCCAGGAGGCAAATGTCTCAGCGTCGATGAATTCGTGTTCGAAACTGCCGGGATAGCCGGCGCAGGTTAAGTTGCCGGCGCAGGAATACATGCCGAACTTAAGCCCTTTGGAATGGACATAGTCGGCCACGGCCTTCATGCCGTGCGGGAACTTGGCCGGGTCGGCGACCAGGCGGTCATTGGCATCGCGTTCGCGAAGCGACCAGCAGTCGTCGATGACCAAGTATTCGTAGCCTCTTCCGGGCAGGCCTTCTCTTACTAAGGCGTCAGCGGTCTCGAAGATCAGCTGTTCGCTGATGTTATTTCCAAAGGTGTTCCATGAGTTCCAGCCCATGGGCGGCGTCAGTTTCACCATATCTGTCTCTCCTTCATATGTGAGAATTGCCGATTGCTGTTTCAGGCATTATTATAATCGATATCATAAAAAATGGGAAGAGGAATCTGCACCAGAATATTTGTTCGATTCTGCTTGCATTGAATTTCGGGATATGGTAGAATGATACGCAGAAGAAAGCAGCTGACGCAAACCGGACAGGGGATTTTGGAGGTTCAGCTGACGGAGGACAGTTCATGATTTCCTATATCAGAGGACCGCTTGCGGAGATAGATGAAGAAGGGATTGTCGTGGAGGCGGGGAGCGTCGGCTATCATATCCGCGTGCCGCTGTCCCTTATGGAGGAGCTGCCTCCGCTGGGAAGCGAAGTGCGGATTTATACGTATCTGCGGGTGTCGGAAGATGCGGTGACGCTCTATGGCTTCGGCAGCCGTCAGGATCTGAAGGTTTTCAAACAGCTGCTCGGCGTGAACGGCGTCGGGCCGAAGGGCGCGCTGGCGCTTCTGTCGGCGCTCAGCCCGGCGGATCTGCGGCTTGCGATCGTGACCGGCGATGCGAAGGCGATTGCGAGGGCGCCCGGAATCGGGCTGAAGACGGCCCAGCGGGTGATTCTCGATCTGAAGGAACGGGTGTCGATGGATGAAGTGCTGACGTCGTTTTCAGACGGTGCCTCGGGGGCGGAGGCCATTGCCGGCGGCCGGCCGGCTGCGGGCTCGTCAGGGTTCAGCGGGGCCGCGAAGGAGGCCGTCGATGCGCTTGTGGCCCTGGGTTATTCACCGGTGGAGGCGGCGAAAGCCGTGCGTAAGGTAGAAGGCGCCACGGAGATGACTGCGGAGGAGATTCTGAAGGCGTCGCTGCGGTATATGCTGTGAGAATACAGTCCGAAAGCCGCGGATTCGAACCGCGGGGACGGACGGAAGCGTTATGCGTGGAATCAGGAAATATGCGGGGAACAGGAAACAGACAGAAGGCGGTTTGAGATCGTATTATGGAGCGAAGGATCATTAACACGGAACTGACGGCGGAGGACGAGAAGGTCGAATCCGGCCTGCGGCCGCAGTATCTGGGCGATTATATCGGCCAGGAGCGGCTGAAGTCCATGCTGAAGGTTTATATCGACGCGGCGAAGTCCAGAGGAGACAGTCTGGACCATGTGCTGTTCTATGGCCCGCCGGGGCTTGGCAAGACGACGCTGGCCGGCATCATTGCCAATGAGATGGGCGTGAACATGAAGGTTACTTCCGGCCCGGCGATCGAGAAGCCCGGCGAGATGGCGGCGATCTTGAATGGCCTGCAGGAAGGCGACGTGCTCTTTGTGGACGAGATCCACCGGCTGAACCGGCAGGTGGAAGAAGTCCTTTATCCGGCGATGGAGGATTACGCGATCGATATCATGCTGGGTAAGGAATCCTCGGCACGGTCGATGCGTCTGGAACTGCCGCATTTTACGCTGGTCGGGGCCACGACGCGGGCGGGTCTTCTGACGGCGCCCCTGCGTGACCGCTTCGGGGTGGTCCAGAAGCTGGAGTTCTATACGCCGAAGGAACTGAAGACGATCATCGTCCGTTCGGCGAAGGTTTTGCATGTGACGATTGAAGAGGAAGGCGCCATGGAGCTTGCGAGGCGGTCGAGAGGAACGCCGCGGCTGGCGAACCGTCTGTTAAGGCGGGTCAGGGATTTCGCGCAGGTGAAGTACGACGGCGTCATTACGAAGGAAGTGGCTGATTTCGCGCTGGATATGCTGGACGTGGATAAGCTTGGCCTTGACAATAACGACCGGGCGATTCTGACGACGATCATTCAGAAGTTTTCCGGCGGCCCCGTGGGGCTGGATACGCTGGCGGCGGCGCTCGGAGAGGATGCGGGGACGCTGGAGGATGTGTATGAGCCGTATCTGCTGATGAACGGTCTCATCAACCGCACCCCCAGGGGACGCACGGCGACGGAGAACGCATACCGGCATCTGGGACTTGATATGGCGTGACGGCGTGCCTTTCCTGGCGGTCTGATGTCTGACGGAAGGGCAGAGGCACCGGAGAGAAGGAAAGCCGGCACGGAAAGGAATGCCGGCCGGCAGCGCCGGGCGACGGCGCGTGAACCGATATGATAAAGAAAGGCAGGTTTGGCGATGTATCAGGCAGCAGAAAAGCGTTATGAAACCATGCCGTATAACCGCTGCGGCGCGAGCGGCCTGAAGCTCCCGGCGGTATCGCTGGGACTGTGGCATAATTTTGGTGATACGGCTTCTTTTGACAATATGAGACAGCTGTGTTTCACGGCCTTTGACAACGGGATCACCCATTTTGATCTTGCGAACAATTACGGACCTGCGCCGGGAAGCGCCGAACGAAACTTCGGAAAGATTTTAAGGGAAGATCTTGCGCCGTACCGCGATGAGCTTCTGATCAGCACGAAGGCCGGTTACGACATGTGGCCGGGGCCTTACGGGGATTTCGGCAGCCGGAAGTATCTGCTGGCAAGCCTGGACCAGAGCCTTAAGCGGATGGGACTGGAGTATGTGGATATTTTCTACCATCACCGCATGGATCCGGAGACGCCGCTGGAGGAGACCATGGGCGCGCTTGATCAGGCTGTGCGAAGCGGCAAGGCGCTTTATGCGGGACTTTCGAACTATGACGGACCGACGCTTGAACGGGCGGCGGCGATCCTGTCGGAACAGAGATGCCCCTTTGTGATCAACCAGAACAGCTATAACATTTTCAACCGTACGATTGAGAAGAACGGCTTAAAGGAGACTTCTCGCAGGCTCGGCAAGGGCATCATCTGCTTCAGTCCGCTGGCGCAGGGGATGCTGACCGACCGGTACCTGAACGGAATTCCGGCGGACAGCCGTGTGAGAACCGATGGACGCTTCCTGAACGAGCGCGCCCTGACGGAAGAACGGCTGGCGCAGATCCGGCGTCTGAACGAGCTGGCGGCGGAGCGCGGCCAGACGCTCGCGGAGATGTCGCTGGCCTGGATCCTGCGGGACGGGATTGTGACAAGCGTCCTGATCGGAGCGTCGAAGCCGGAACAGATCATTGACAATATCGGCGCTGTCCGGAACACGGCATTTACGGAGGAAGAGCTTCGGCTGATCGATGCGGTGGTTCTGGGATAGGAGCGCGGCAGGAATATTTCGGAAAATGAAAATACCAGTGGAAAACAGATGGCTGTTTATGCTATACTGTTTCTGCGTAAATTTACGAGCACAGGGGGCCAAACGCCATGAATGATAAGAATTACGCGGAGGTTCTGATCGACGGCAAGATTTATACGCTGGGCGGCGCCGAGGATCAGGAGTATTTTCAGAAGGTTGCGGGCTACATTACCGGGAAGATGAATGAACTGAAGAAGCAGGACCGTTTCTCCCGGCAGAGTCAGGAGTATCAGGCCGTGATGGTGGCACTGAATATCGCGGACGATTATTTTAAGACGATGGCGAAGCTGGAGGAGAGCAACCGGCGCTGTGAGTCGATGGAGAAGGATACATACGGCTTAAAGCATGAGCTGGTGACGACGCAGATGAGTTTGGAACGAACGGAGCGGGAGCTTGAGAAGGCGCAGGCGGAACTGAAGAACCGACAGGGCTCCGCTGCGGAGGAGAAACGGCTGCTGAGCGAACTCGAAGCGGCGAACCGGAAGCTCGAGGAGATGAAGAAGCAGGATCAGGCCAACCGGGAAGAACTGCTGAAGCTGCGGGCACTGCAGGCGACCGCGGCGCAGAATCCGAGGAATAACGGCCAGTACGGCGGTCAGCATTATAATCCGAACAATAACCGCAGATAGATACGAAAGCGTCCCGCGAGAATTCCGCTTGCGGGACATTTGATTATCGGGGGCGGACATGCGGGCGGGGACGGCCGAGACGATTTTTGAGCATTCGGCGGCAGAAGAATCACAGATGGAGAAGAAGGATGGACAGCGGAAGACAGACGGAATTGCACAGGGGACGGACAGCCGGGCGGGCGGAACTGCTGGCGCCGGCCGGTTCCTTCGAGAGCCTGAGGGCGGCTGTTGCGGCGGGAGCGGATGCGGTTTATCTCGGCGGCAGCCGCTTCGGGGCCAGGGCCTACGCGGAGAATCTTGACGCAGATCAGCTGCTAGAGGCGATCGATTATGCCCATCTGCACGGCGTAGCCCTGTATCTGACGGTCAATACGCTCGTGAAGGAGGGGGAACTGGCCGGTCTGTATGATTACCTGGCCCCCTGTTACGCGCGCGGACTGGATGCGGTGATTGTTCAGGATCTGGGTGTGCTTGCGGCGGTTCGCCGGTGGTTTCCGGACATGCATATTCATGCAAGTACGCAGATGACGGTAACCGGTGCTGCCGGCGCCAGTCTCCTTAAGCAAATGGGTGCGACCCGGGTGGTAACGGCGCGGGAACTGTCATTGGAAGAACTGCGTTCGATCCATGAAGAGGTGGACATCGAACTGGAAAGCTTCGTCCACGGGGCCTTATGTTACTGCTATTCCGGTCAGTGTCTGTTAAGCAGCCTGATCGGCGGACGCAGCGGCAATCGGGGGCGCTGCGCCCAGCCGTGCCGCCTGCCTTACGAGGCGGCGGAAGCGTGCCTGCGGACGGAGAATGCAAGTAGTGCGTTACAGGCGTCCGTCTCGCATGGGAATACGAGAGGGGTGCCACAGGCGTCCGGCTTGCATGGAAATATGAACAGGGCATCACTGCCTTCTGGCTCGCATGGAAATTTTCCCGGCACAGCAGGCGCCGGGAAGCAGGGGCGTGGTGAGAAGAAGCACCTAAGCAGTCCGGACGAACGCTATCTGATGAGCATGAAGGATCTCTGTACGCTGGATATCATCCCGGATATCCTTGAGAGCGGCGTCTATTCCCTCAAAATCGAGGGACGGATGAAAAGCCCCAGATATACGGCGGGGGTGGTCAGTATCTATCGGAAGTATGTGGACCGCTATCTGACCGATGGACGTGACGGCTACCGCGTGGAAGCGGCGGACAGGCAGCTCCTTCTTGATCTCTTCGACCGCGGCGGACAGACAGAGGGGTATTACCGGCAGCATAACGGTAAGGATATGCTGGCGCTGAAGGAGAAACCGGAATTTCGGCAGACGAATCAGGAACTGCTCGAATATCTGGATCGGACCTATGTAGAGGCGGAGATTAAGGAGAAGATTTGCGGAAGACTGACGGCCTGTCAGGGAGAACCGCTGAAGCTGCAGTTGTCGCTTCGTGAGCGCCCTGATAGCCCTATAGCGGTGGTGGTCGGCCCTGTCGTCGCGGCCGCGCAGAACCAGCCGGTGCAGGCGGAGCGGATGAAGCGGCAGACAGAGAAGACCGGCGGCACACCGTTTGTTTTTGAAGCATTGGAGATTATCACGGACGGTAATTCATTTGTGCCTGTACAGGCGTTGAATGAATTGCGGCGGGAGGGATTGGAGAAACTGAAAGAGGCGGTGCTGCGGCCATACCGGCGCAGCGTGAAGGATATGGAAGAACCGCGGGAGAATCAGCAGAACCGGGAGAACCAGGAGAACCGACAGCTCCGGGAGAACCAGGAGAACCGACAGACCCGGGAACCGTCGTCGCACGCTTTTCAGACGCCGCGCCTGCACGCGCTGGTCTCCGACAGGCTGCAGCTTGCGGCGGTGCTGGACGAGCCCGATATCGCGGAGATCCAGATCGAAGCGGACGCCTTGCCGCAGACGGAGTGGCAGACCGCGGCCGCACGCTGTCATGCGGCGGGGAAAAGCTGTGTACTTGCGATGCCGGTGATCTGCCGGACGGAGACGGCGACATTTTTTACCCGGCGCAGGAAGGAACTGTGCGGCGCGGACTTCGATGGCTTTCTGATGCGTTCGATGGAGGAAGCAAGGCTGATTAAGCGGCTGTATCGGGAAAGCGGCGGGGCGCTTCCGCCTTTGTTCGCGGATCATCATCTGTACGTGTTCAATCATCTCGCGGCTGAGACGCTGGCCGGTCTGGGTTATGCGCGTCTGACGTACCCGCTGGAGCTGAACGCACGGGAGATGCAGGAACTTACGGAGGCGCTGCAGACTGCGCGGGAGGCGGCGTGTGACCAGGGATGGGAAGCTGCGCCCGCCGGCGGCAGCGGGCCGGATGGGGATACGGAGGTTCGCGCGGCGGATGGATATTCCGGTTCCAGAGAACCGGAGTTTGAACTGACCGCATACGGCTTCCTTCCGGTCATGACCACGGCTCAGTGCATCCGCCGCACCGTATCCGGCTGTGACCGCACCCCCGGCTTTCTGACGATAAAAGACCGCACGGGGAAGGAACTGCCGGTTTATAATCACTGCGCGTTCTGTTATAATACGATTTACAATCCGATGCCGCTTGCGCTTCTCGGAATGGAAGATACGGTGCGTCGGATTCGTCCGGCGGCGCTGCGGCTCGCATTCCTGAAAGAGACGCCGGAGGAAGTCTCGGCAGTTGTGAGGGCGTACGGGGACGCATTCCTGCGCGGGGGAGAAGGCAGGCTTCCCGCAGCGATCAGCGCTTCTTTCACCAGAGGACATATGAAACGCGGCGTGGAGTAAGTTAAGACCCGGAAGGCGTAAGGCCCCGGGCAGTAATCATCAGAACAGGAGGCAGCGGCCGGATGATTCCTTTATCCGATTTCAATCAGAATATGTTTCAGAACATGCTGCATGTATATGTGTCGTGGACGCGCTACCTGCTGTTCTTTCTGATGGCCGGATACACATGGCTGAACTTCCGTTATTTCAGTGTAGATGAAGAGCGGAAGCAGCGGATCTGCAGGCGGCAGACCGTGCTGATGTTGCTGCTGCATTTCATTGCCTGCAGTGTGATTTTCTTAAATACCCTGCAACCGTCCGTTGTCGCGCTTTACGGACTGCAGGCAGTCTTTTTCCTGTGTTTCGGGTTTGTCTGGCGCACGTTTTATCCGCGCTCCTCACGGCTGCTGGTCAATAACATTGCCATGCTGCTTTGCGTCGGATTTATCATGCTGGCAAGACTTGACTATGACCGTGCGGTCCGCCAGTTCATGATTGCCGCGCTCTCGTCGGTGGCCGGCCTGCTGATTCCCGTGCTCATTAACAGGGTGCGCGGCCTGCGGAAGCTCTATTGGCTGTACGGACTGATGGGATTTCTTCTGCTGGGCGCGGTCTGTATCGCCGGCACGACAAGCTTCGGGGCCCAGCTGACACTGACGTTTGGCAGCTTCTCCCTGCAGCCTTCGGAATTTGTGAAGATCCTTTATGTGCTGTTTCTGGCCGGTATGCTATGCAGGCCGGCGACATTTCCGCATCTTCTTCTGACGAGCGCCGCGGCGGCCCTCCATGTGCTGGTACTGGTGCTCTCCAGGGATCTGGGAAGCGCGCTCATTTTCTTTTTGACCTATCTGTTCATGCTCTATGCGGCGACGAATGACTGGAAATGGCTCAGCGCGGGACTCTTAAGCGGCAGTCTCGCATCTGTCGCGGCCTACCGGCTGTTCTCGCATGTGCAGCGGCGCGTTCTGGCATGGCGTGATCCCTGGTCGGATATCGACAACCGCGGCTACCAGATCACCCAGTCGCTGTTTGCCATCGGTACCGGCGGCTGGTTCGGACTGGGGTTGTACGAGGGGATGCCCAAGAAGATCCCGGTTGTCGAGAAGGACTTTATTTTCGCGGCCATCTCCGAGGAAATGGGGGCGCTCTTTGCCCTTTGCGTGCTGCTGTTGTGTCTGGGCTGCTTTCTGCAGTTCGTACTGCTGGCGTCACAGCTTGCGGATATGTTCGAAAAACTGACGGCCGTCGGGCTGGCAGTTATCTATATTGTGCAGGTGTTTCTGACCGTCGGCGGCGTGATCAAATTCATTCCCTCCACCGGCGTTACGCTGCCGTTCGTCAGTTACGGCGGCAGTTCGCTTTTAAGTACGTTTCTTCTGTTCGGCGTGATGCAGGGGCTGCAGCTGAAAGTGAGGGAGGCTTCCGCGAAAGAAGATCATGCCGTACGCGGCTTAAACGGCGAAGAAAGAACCGCAGCCCGTCCGGAAGTCAACCGGAGTACGCTTCGCCTGACCCGGGTGATTGTCGCAGTCTTTGCCGCGATGATTCTCTATGAAGGGTGGTTCCTTGCCGTTCGCCGTGAAGACACGATCAACAACAGCTACAATTCCCGTCTGGACAGCTTCGCTGAGCGGGTTATCCGCGGGAAAATCTCCGCAGACGACGGCAGCGTTCTGGCCGAGACGCTGGTCAGCGAGGACGGAACCGAGACGCGAAGCTATCCGTACGGCGCGCTGTTCGCCCATGTGGTCGGATACTCCGCAATGGGAAGGACCGGACTGGAGGATCTGGCGCATTTTTACCTGCTTTCTTCGCATGGGAATCCGCTTGAACACACGCTGCGGGAGCTGATGGGAGAGAAGAATATGGGGGATACGGTGGTCACGACCCTGGATCTTTCGCTTCAGCAGGCGGCTTATGATGCGCTGGGAGACCGCCGCGGCGCCGTGGTCGCGCTGGAACCTGCGACCGGCAGGGTTCTGGCGATGGTGTCCAGGCCCGGCTTTGATCCGAATGCGGTTGCGGAAAACTGGGAGCAGCTGATCTCACCGGACAATACGTCCGCCCAGCTTCTGAACCGCGCTTCACAGGGACTGTATCCGCCCGGTTCAACATTTAAGATGGTGATCCTTCTGGAATATATCCGGGAGCATCCGGACGACTATGCGGATTTTCGCTATGAATGCAGCGGTTCCTACGAAGCCGGCGGCTACACGATCCAGTGTTATCACGGAACCGCCCACGGCGTGCAGACCCTGAAGGAAGCCTTTGCCAATTCCTGCAACGGCGCGTTCGCCGCGATCGGCAGTCAGCTCGATGCGGGGAAGCTTGCCGCGACGGCGAAGGAGCTGCTGTTTAACAGCGATATACCGGTTGCCCTCCCGTATAGCGGCAGCGCTTATCTGATGGGGGAAGACGCCGGCCTGTGGGAGCGGCTGCAGACTGCGATCGGCCAGGGAAGAACGCAGATCACGCCTTTGCATAGCGCGCTTCTCTCAGCCGCGGCTGCGAACGGGGGCGTGCTCATGAAGCCGTATTTCATCGATCATATCGAGAACGCGGCCGGCGATACGGTCCGAAGCTTCCGGCCATCGGCGTACGGGAGCCTGATGACGGAAGAGGAGGCGGCTGTCCTGACGGAGTATATGACCGAAGTGGTCCGAAGCGGCACGGCTTCCGCCTTAAAGAGTGATCTGTATACGGCTGCAGGCAAGACCGGCTCGGCAGAATTTGAGTCCGGCGGTACGACGCACGCCTGGTTCACTGGCTTTGCCCCGGCGGAGAATCCGCAGCTGGCCGTCAGCGTCATCGTCGAAGAAGGCGGTTCCGGCGGCTCCGCCGCCGCGCCGGTTGCCGCGAAACTATTTGAAACTTATTTTTCAAGATAGCTTGCAATCCGCCCCCAAATGCGATATACTACGTTCAGGCTCACAACACACACCAACGGTGCGGGAATCCCGTACCCGACAGGAGGGATTGCAATGATAGAAGCAACGAGCTGTGGCGGTGTGGTGATATTTCGTGGTAAGATTCTTGTGTTGTATAAGAACTATAAGAACAAATACGAGGGTTGGGTGCTGCCGAAAGGGACTGTAGAAGCGGGAGAGGATTATAAGGAGACGGCGCTGCGCGAGGTAAAAGAAGAAACCGGCGTCGCCGCGTCGATCATCAAGTACATCGGAAAGAGCCAGTATTCGTTCAATACGCCGCAGGACATGGTGGAGAAGGACGTGCACTGGTATCTGATGATGGCCGACAGCTACTACAGCAAGCCACAACGTGAGGAGTATTTTCTGGACTCGGGCTATTATAAGTTCTATGAAGCCTATCATCTGCTGAAGTTTGCGAATGAGAAGCAGATTCTGGAGAAAGCCTACAGCGAATATCTGGAGTTAAAGAAAAATAACCTCTGGGGTTCCAGAAAGTACTTTTAGGAGCGCGTCGGAAGGGACCGCTGCATGATAGATGGATGAACATCTATGGGGCAGCGGCCTTTTTTCATGTAGTCCGGCCGCAAATACAGCGAAAAATACCGGTTCCACCACGCACCCGCAGTGGAACCGGCTAAAAAGGGGAGGATAAGTATTAATCTTCTCTTTCGTACTAATCACAGTATGTCCGTCTGCATACGGATTATACATGAATGCGTCGTCTTTTTCAAAATTACCGAATCTGATTGCAAAAAACGCCCGCTTGTTATATACTGAGATATGGTTTGAAAATACTGTTGGCTGAAAGAAGGAAGGTTACCGATATGGCATTACTGGAAACATGGCGGAATATGGCGTATGGCAATGAGCTGGACGAGAAGCACAGGGAGCAGATGTGGTCCGGGTATTTCGCGATTGAGAAGGGCATTTATGAGAAGATCCTGGCGGAGCCGGAGCAGGTGATTACCGGGACCGTGAAGGAACTGGCGGAGAAGTATGATACCGAGATTCTGATCATGACAGGTTTTCTGGACGGGATCAACGACAGCTTAAAGGGCTATGAGAATCCGATCGAGACCATGGAAGAGGATACCGAGGTGAAGATCGAGATCGACCCGGAGAAGCTGTATTACAATATGGTCGCAGCCAGGGCGGACTGGCTCTACAGCCTGCCGGCCTGGAACGATATCTTAAGCGAGGAGCGGCGCAAGGAGCTTTACAAGGAGCAGAAGGCGTCCGGTACGGTCCGCAAGGCGAAGAAGATCTTCCCGAATGATCCGTGTCCCTGCGGCAGCGGCAAGAAGTATAAGAAATGCTGCGGCAGGAACCAGTAGGAGCGATATGTGAGGGCAGAGACATCGGGATGATGGTTCTGCCCTTTTTCTCGGAGGCGGAGGATGGATGTTTACGGCGGATTTGCGGCGGTCTACGACGCATTTATGGACAATGTCCCATATGAGGAGTGGGCGGACTATCTGACCGGTCTGCTGGCAGACTATGGCGTGCGCGAGGGAATTGTGCTGGATCTGGGCTGCGGGACCGGCAGCCTGACGGAGCTTCTGGCGCGGCGCGGTTTCGATATGATCGGTGTGGACGTATCGGAGGAAATGCTTCAGGTCGCGATGGAGAAGCGTGCAGAATCCGGCCTGGACATTCTGTATCTGCTGCAGGACATGCGGGAGTTCGAGCTGTACGGTACGGTGGCGGCTGTCGTGAGTCTCTGCGACAGCATGAATTACCTGACGTCGTATGATGATCTCGTGAAGGTGCTGAAGCTGGTAAATAATTATCTGGATCCGCGGGGCGTGTTCATTTTCGACCTGAATACGGTCCATAAGTACCGGGACGAGATCGGCGAGGAGACGATCGCCGAGAGCCGCGAGGACGCCGGGTTCATCTGGGAGAATTATTTTGACGAGGACAGCCGGATCAATGAATATGATCTGACGCTGTTTGTGCGGGAAGATGGAGACCTGTACCGGCGGTACGACGAGACCCATTTCCAGCGGGCCTATGAACCGGCGGAGATCAGGCAGGCGGCGGAGGCTGCCGGGATGGAGTTCGTGACGGTTTATGACGCGTTTACGCGCGAGGAGCCGCGGGAGGACAGCGAGCGGATCTATGTGGTGCTGCGGGAACGCGGGAAGGGACTTGTGTAAGAGTGAGGAGAGTGCGGAACGTGCCCGGCTGAGCCGCAGTGAATGCACCGGCCCGCGGCCGAACAGGCGGCGATGCCGGATGTGAAGAAGGACAGAGAAGGAAAGGAAGAAGACAGGATATGGCGGATTATATCATTCGGGCCACGGCGGCTGGCGGACAGGTGCGGGCGTTTGCGTCCACGACGAGGGATGTGGTGGAGACGGCGCGGGCCGGCCATAATACAAGTCCGGTGGCGACTGCGGCTCTGGGCCGCCTTCTGACAGCGGCGGGCATGATGGGCAGCATGATGAAGGGCAAGGACGACCTTCTGACGGTGAAGATTCAGGGGGATGGACCGATCGGAAGCCTGACGGTGACGGCGGATTCGAAAGGCAATGTAAAGGGGTACGCGGCCAATCCGCAGGTGATGCTGCCGCCGAATGCGAAGGGCAAGCTTGATGTCGGCGGCGCGCTGGGCGTCGGTGTCTTAAGCGTGATTATGGACATCGGCCTGAAGGAGCCGTATGTGGGGCAGACGATTCTGGTCAGCGGCGAGATCGCCGAAGATCTGACGTATTATTACGCCACGTCGGAGCAGACGCCGTCGTCGGTGGCCCTGGGCGTGCTGATGAACAAAGACAATACGGTCCGGCAGGCCGGCGGCTTCATTATCCAGATGATGCCGGGGGCGTCGGACGAGATCGCGGCAGAGATTGAGGAAAAACTGGCGGGAATTTCATCAGTGACCGCGCTTCTGGACGCGGGAATGAGCCCGGAAGATATGCTGACCGAGCTTCTGGGCGGCCTCGGGCTGGAGATCACGGACCGGCTGGAAACGCGGTTTTACTGCGGCTGCACGAAGCAGCGGGTGGAGAAGGCGCTGATCAGTATCGGTAAGAAAGATTTGCAGGAAATGATCGCGGACGGGAAGCCGATCGAGGCGGGCTGCCATTTCTGCGGAAGGAAGTATCGCTTTACGGTTGAGGAACTGGAGGAACTGCTGCGCAGGGCGGAAGAGAAGTAAGGGTTTCTTCCGCTGCGGAACGGACGCGAACCGGTACGACAATATATGACCGGATATGCCCGGCTGACCGGGCGGACAGATACGAAAAGAGCCGACCCGGGAAACAAAAGCGGGTTGGCTCTGCTCGTAATCTGCCGGTGTCTGTATCAAAAAAGGTACACTGCTGATTAAAGTTTTGTTACATTGGTAGCCTGTGGTCCCTTGGCGCCTTCAACAACTTCGAATTCCACTTCAGCGCCTTCTTCGAGGGTCTTATAGCCTTCCATGTTCAGACCGGAATAATGAACGAAGACGTCCTTTCCGTTCTCATCACAGATAAAGCCGTAGCCCTTCTGGTTGTTAAACCACTTAACTGTACCTTTGCTCATGACCTGATACCTCCAAAAGAAAAGATAATTGTTGCTGTATAAAATGTCGCAACTTTAGTAAGAATAGCATAATTGTAAAAAAGTGTCAAATATTTTCCCGAAAATATTCCGAAAAGTATCGAAAAAAGTACAAACATGAATCCGGTATAGAAAACCATAACGCCGGCAAACTAGAGAGTATGAGTAGAATGATCTGCGGAGGACTGTTATGTACACAAATCAAAACCGGGAAGAGAATCGGAATCAGGGAGAAGGGCAGAGTCCGGCAGAAGTCCGGAATCAGGAGGGCGTGCTGAGCGCCCAACGGAACCGGCAACAGGAGAAAACGCCGGAGCAGAAGACAGATGAGAAGCCGGAGTACGGGCAGATGACGCTGGACGGCGGGGGAACGAAGCCCAAACTCCACCTGCTTTCGATCATCGGCGAGGTGGAGGGCCACGAGAACGCGCCGGGTAACAGCAAGACGACGAAGTACGACCATGTGCTGCCGGCATTGGCCGCCATCGAGGACAATGAAGAGGTCGAAGGGCTTCTGGTGCTATTAAATACTTCCGGCGGCGACGTGGACGCGGGACTGGCGATCGCGGAAATGATCGCGTCCCTGAGTATTCCGACGGTTTCGCTGGTACTGGGCGGAAGCCATTCGATCGGCGTGCCTCTCGCGGTATCCACCGACTATTCGTTCATCGTGCCAACCGGGACGATGATGATTCACCCGGTTCGCATGAGCGGGATGGTCATCGGCGCCTCCCAGACCTATGAATATTTTGAAATGATTCAGGACCGCATATTGAGTTTCATCACTCAGCATTCCGCGATCGGGTATGAGAAGGTGAAAAGCCTGATGCTGAATACGAAAATGCTGACGCGCGATCTGGGTACGGTTCTGGTAGGAAGGGAGGCCGTCGAATGCGGCCTCATTGACGAAGTCGGCGGTATCCGCGAGGCTTTGCGGAAGCTGCACGGCATGATCGGGAAAAAGGACTGAGGTTCAGCTGAATTTTAGCTGAATTTTATTTGCAATTATGCTTGCATCGCGGCTGATTCCGTGATATACTTTGAGAGTTGACGAAAAAACACGTCTGCCGATCCCCGAGGCGGTGCCCGCAAGGCGGGTCCGGAGGGAACAGAAGACGCAGACGGAAGAAAAACCAAACGGAGGTAGTATCATGAGCGTTATTTCAATGAAACAGCTGCTGGAAGCAGGCGTCCATTTCGGACACCAGACAAGACGGTGGAACCCGAAGATGGCTCCCTACATCTACACCGAGCGCAACGGCATCTACATCATCGACCTGCAGAAGTCTGTGGGCAAGGTGGATGAGGCTTATAACGCTGTGGCTGAGATCGCCGCGAACGGCGGAACCATCCTGTTCGTAGGAACCAAGAAGCAGGCGCAGGACGCGATTCAGGTAGAGGCGGAGCGCTGCGGCATGTTCTATGTGAACGAGAGATGGCTGGGCGGCATGCTGACCAACTTTAAGACCATTCAGTCCCGTCTCGCCAGACTGAAGGAGATCGAGACCATGTCCGAGGACGGCACCTTTGACGTGCTGCCGAAGAAGGAAGTCATCAAGATCCGCAAGGAGTGGGAGAAGCTTCAGAAGAACCTTGGCGGTATCAAGGAGATGAAGCGGCTTCCTGACGCTATTTTCGTCGTCGATCCGAAGAAGGAGCACATCTGTGTGCAGGAAGCCCATGCGCTTGGCATCCCGCTGATCGGCATCTGCGATACCAACTGCGATCCGGAAGAACTGGATTACGTGATCCCCGGCAATGATGACGCGATCCGTGCCGTCAAGCTGATCGTTTCGAAGATGGCTGACGCTGTGGTCGAGGCGAACCAGGGCGCGGCTACCGCTGCCTATGACGAGGCTGCGGAGGCGGAAGCGTATCAGGAGCAGGAAGCGGCTCCGGAGGAGTAATCGCTATTAGCTGGCCGGTGGGGCAGCCGCAGTGGATTGCGGCCGGAACGCGCGGCAGGATGCGGCCCCGGGTGTGAATACCGGCCAATGATGTTCCCGGAAGCGATCTGCCCGGAGAACACGACATGTATCGTAAGATCCGAATCAGAATGGAGGAAGAAAAGATATGGCAGTAACAGCAGCAATGGTAAAAGAGTTAAGAGAGATGACGGGCGCCGGCATGATGGACTGCAAGAAGGCCTTAAGCGCGACCGACGGAGATATGGACAAAGCCGTAGAGTTCCTGCGTGAGAAGGGACTTGCCGGCATCGATAAGAAGGCGAACCGCATCGCGGCCGAGGGCGTGGTGACCATCGCCCTGACAGACGACGCGAAGAAGGCGGTTGTCGTGGAAGTGAACGCAGAGACAGATTTCGTCGCGAAGAACGAGAAGTTCCAGACCTACGCCGCGGACGTGGCGGCTCAGGCGCTGGTTTCCGACGCGGCTGACGTGGAGACCTTTATGACCGAGACATGGGCGAAGGATACGACGATGACGGTCCGCGACGCTCTGGCGACCCAGATCTCCATCATCGGCGAGAAGCTGGACATCCGGCGTTTCCAGAGA
>CANQFR010000012.1 GCA_947599905.1 uncultured Lachnospiraceae bacterium | reverse complement strand
TGAGGACAAAACACCGAACCGAACCGTGCGCATCCCCCGGAGGGAGCATGTCCGGAGGACATGGTACAATCTCGACAGAGATTATACCGCGCCGGTTCGGTGTCCGAACGAAGTGAGGACAAAACACCGGACCGAACCGTGCGCATCCCCCGGAGGGAGCATGTCCGGAGGACATGGGCGTACAGGAAAATGGGGCAGCGCCGCGGACAGACGCGGATGACAGAAGAAACGAACGGAGGATATGACGAGATGAAAATTTGCGGACTGCAGAAAACGACACTGCTGGACTATCCGGGCAAAGTGGCGGCGACCGTGTTTCTGGGCGGCTGCAATTTCCGCTGCCCGTTCTGCCATAACTCCGACCTGCTGGGCGGCAGCGCGCCGGAACTGATGACGTCGGAGGAGCTTTTGACATTTCTGCGGCGCCGCCACGGCGTACTGGAAGGCGTCTGCATCACCGGCGGTGAGCCGACACTGTGGCCGGAAGAGGTTGCCGGCCTGATGAGCCGGATTAAGGAAATGGATTACCTCGTGAAGCTGGACACCAACGGCGGCCGCCCGCAGGTGCTTCGGGATCTCTGCAGCCGCGGACTCATCGACTACGCAGCCATGGATATCAAGGCCGGCAGATGGCACTATGCGGAGGTATGCGGGGTAGAGGACGGCTTCCGCCTCTCCGCTATCGAAGAGAGCGCCGCCTGGCTGATGGAAGGCCGCGTGCCCTATGAATTTCGCACCACAACCGTAAAAGGAATCCACACAGCCGCGGATTTCACCGACATCGCCGCCTGGATCGGCGGCTGCGAGCGGTATTTCATCCAGGGCTTCGTGGATTCCGGCAATGTCCTAAAAAGCGGTTTTTCGTCCTATTCCCGCGCCGAACTGGAAGCGTTTCTGCGAATCGTACAACAGACGATCCCGAACGCGGAAATCCGCGGCGTCGATTATTGACAGTTACGCCAGCCGGATATCCGTATACCAGTAACCGAAACGTCCGTCTCCGGCAGGCTGCATTTTCGAGAGTACGAAGTTCGGGAAGCCGAACATGGACGCCATGTATTTCTCATTGCTGTAATAATGGCCGGGGACGCCCAGCAAAAAGCGGACCGTGCCGTCCGTCGACGACAGCCGCGCCAGTATCAGGTAGCGGTAGTTGTAATAGCCGTGAAGCAGAAAGCTGTTATTGCCGTAGCTCCAGGTCTCGCGCGCCAGCAGGCCGATATCCTGCGGCTTGATCAGAAGGATCTCGCAGCCGCCGTTGTAATCGAAAGCCTGTATCTTCGGATAATGCCTCTGAAAATGCGTCCAGAGCCGGCCTGTGTCCTCACGGTTCGCATCAGCCGCGCTGTCCGCGGACGGAAAAGGAATCTGTCCGCCGGTCTGTGCAGCGGGCTTTATCTCCATCTCCTGCTGCCTGCGGATTTCCCGCCCCAGATTCTCCGCCAGTTCCTGTTCTGCGATCTCCTGTTTCAGAGCCTCGTTATTTGCGGTCTCCTGTTCTGCTGCCTCAGACTTCAGCGAATCCTGTTTTCCTGCCTCCGCCTCTATTGCCTCCCGCTTCACCGGCTCCTGTTCTGCAGTCCCGTGCTCTGCAGGCTCAAGCCTCACTGCCTCATTCCTTGCAGCCGTCAGTTTCTCCGTCCCGCGTTCCGCACTCTCCGCCTTCATCGCTTCCTGCTTCTCCGGTTCCGGCTTCTCCGCTTCCGGCTTCACCACCTCCCGCTCTGCCGCCTCAGTCTCCGCGCGCTCCTGCTCCGCGATCTCCCGCTCGATGCTCTCCGCCACCGACTCCTGCCGCGCAGCGCCGGCCGCCGGCAGACTCTCCTCCGATATCACCGATGCCGGTATCCGCTCCATCTCACGCGCTTCGGCGTTCGCCGCCGTCGCCTCCTCAAGCTCTACCGCTGCCGCATGGGCGACCGCGTCCTCCCAGATGGTCGTATAGCAGCGCCACGCATCGTCCACGCTGTGGATTGTCAGGCCATAGCAGGCGTCCATCCCTCTGCCGGAGCCGTCCACGTCGTCGAACATCACTGCAGTCCGGAACTCCCCGCTGCCGCCGCGCAGAAAGATTTTCCCAAGCATAATCTCGCTGTCGCCGGTCAGAAGATACACGCCCACGTCCTGGCCGCCCACATAGATCCGCCGCACACTCACCTGAATCTTGCACTGCCCGTTACGCGCCTCCAGCTTGGCAAAGCCGATATTGCGGCCTTTCACGCCGCCCTCATACGCATATATGTAAGAAATGAGTCTCCGATAATCTGACATTCTCCGTTCCTCCACGTTCACTCCGCCGGCGGACCGGCCATTTCCGTTTTGCATCACTATAATTTATGTAAAAATCATTGCAAACATTCCGAAACAATGTTAGAATTAGTAAGATAATTTGAGAAATAAATTTCTTTCCGCAACACGACAAATCTGACGACAATCACTGTCCCATCATCACACGGAGGTACGCCCCATGAGGATTTACCGCACAGCAGATTACCAGGAAATGAGCCGCACAGCCGCCATGATTCTTGCAGCGCAGATTCAGATCAAACCCGACTGCGTACTCGGTCTGGCTACCGGCTCCACCCCTGTCGGCATGTATGAAGAACTGATCCGGCTTCACCGCGCCGGCCATCTGGATTTCTCCGATGTCCGTTCGGCGAACCTGGACGAATACCGCGGACTCACCCGCGATCATGACCAGAGCTATTATTATTTCATGCAGAAGAATCTGTTTGAACATGTGAATATCAAACCGGAGAATACCCATATCCCCGACGGTTCCTGTCCGGACGCCGAAGCCGAATGCGCCCGCTACGAAGCGGTTCTGGCGCAGCTCGGCGGCGTCGACCTGCAGGTTCTCGGCCTGGGTCATAACGGTCATATCGGTTTCAATGAACCGGCTGACGCATTTGCGAAGGCTACCCACTGCGTCGATCTGACCGCCAGCACCATCAAGGCCAACAGGCGCTTTTTCGAGCGGGAAGAGGATGTACCGCGCCAGGCCTATACGATGGGCATCGGCACGATTATGCGCGCCGCGAAGATTCTGCTTCTGGTCAGCGGCGCCGATAAATCGGATATCCTGCGGGAAGTTGTCGCCGGGCCGGTGACGCCGCAGGTTCCCGCATCCATCCTGCAGTTCCATCCGGATGTGACGCTCATCGCGGACGAAGCGGCGCTCTCGCGCCTCCATTCGTAATTCCGCGCCGCGGCGCACCCCAACATCACACTGTCCCGGCCGGGAGGAGCATACGCCATGAAATACAAGATCTGCCCGATCTGCGACCAGAAGATGTCCAGAGTCCATTATTGCGACCACTGTCGCCAGTGGATCCGTAATCCGCTCTCCATTGATGTCAATTATTATCTGAATGAGCGGCACCCGGACTCGGAGCATGACTGCTCTTATCACGATTATAACGACCCAGCATACAACATGCCATCGCAGGAGACGGCGTGGCAGCCTGCGCGGGAGAACCCATCAGACCCATACAGGCAGACCTCAGCCTCGCGGCAGACTGCATCCGCTCCGTCCGCGAGACAGAACACTCCGTATGCACCGTCGGCTCAGACCGCGCGGCAGGCTGCTCCATATGCACCGTCGGTTCAGCCCACGCGGCAGACCGCCCCGTACGCTCCGTCCGCCAGGCCCGCACGGCCGCCTGCCGTTCCCAACCGTCCGCGCGGAACGTCCCAAACGCCCCATACCGGCTACAGAACCGCCATCGCGGCAGTTATCATCATCTTATTCTGCCTGGCTGTCATGGCGATCTCCCTCTTCTCGACGATGTCCCGCTCGCTGCAGCGCCGGACGCCCGAGATCTACGAAGGCGAAGCATGGTCCGGCAATTGGGAGGAAGACGCTTTCGATGATCTTACGGAACCGTGGATCATCGACGAAGCCGATGACGAGGGCACATATGAAAGCTGGGATCTCGAAGACGAGGAAGTCATCGCGGCCGGAGTCAACTGCAACACCTACGGACATTTTCAGGTCACAGGACAACAGCTGCGGGAGGGCCTGCTTGCTTACATGACCGGCCATGGTTATTCCGTCGATGCAGAAGACAGCTTCTCTTCAAACACTGAAGATTCCTACGGCTACGCCTCATATAACAAGTATTCCTACTGCTATTTCGAGAGCGGCCTTTCGCTGGAGATCCACACCGACACAGCCACAGACCGACTGCATTCTATCAGCGCTGCGCAGGCAGACGCAGACGAGGCCCTTGAGATCGCCGAAGAAATCACCGTTCTCCTCCGCGACAGCGGCGACTGGCCCCTGTCGGAAGCCGTGACCAAAGACTGGCTCGGCGTTGTGGAAGACCATTTTTCAGATAACGATTTTGTAAATGTAACCCCTGAGGAACTGGACAACGACGTTAAAGTCTTCCTCTCCTCCGACGGGTCGGACAAATATTATATCTCGTTTGATCATTGGGGAGACTAGAATAATTCCCGCAGACAGAATCTGCGGGAATTTCTGTTTTTCTATTCACAATGTATCACGATCCGTCTGACGGTTCCTTCTTATCTCCGAAAGCCAGATAGCCAAGCACACACATCAGCCCGAATGCTGCCAATACCGTCACTATCAGCGGAACCACCGGCCGCTCATCGCCTGTCTGCGGCGAAAGGAATGCAAGCGGCACGTCTTCATCGGGAATAAACGCAAGCGGCGTCTCATTGCTCGCAATATAAGTCAGCGGGGTTTCCGGCTGCGTAATAATCTCCGTCGGCCTTGTCGGGCTCGTCGGGCTCGTCGGGCTCGTCGGGCTTGTCGGGCTCGTCGGACTCGTCGGGTTCGTCGGGTTCGTCGGGTCGGTCGGATCGTGCGGATTGTCAGGCTCATCCCACTGGATTAAAAACTCCCAGTCTACCTTTGTCAGAAGATCCGCGTATTTATATGCCGGTTCATAATCTGTCTCCTCCTGATTCCGAAGCGCAATATTCGGGTCATAGGACGCATTCAATCCGTTCGACCGCTCTATTGACGGTTCGTCCAGTCCGATCGACGGATCCAGGGTTAGCCGGACATAGATCGTTCCTTCGTCATGGGGTCCGAAATATCCAAGCGGTATCAGATTGCGCAGTTCGTCGCGCACTGCATCCGTATCGCTGTAGATGCCAGTAGACGTTCCGCGGTACAGGAGCGTACCTCTCATCTCAATCAGCGGATCGCCTTCCCCTGCCCACGCTACAATCGGACTCAGAAGACCGCCTTCCTTCCCGGCCGAAGCGCGCTGTTCCAGTCTCCTCGCAGTATCGTTATCCAGATAATAAACCTCCATGAAGATCCGTTCCAACAGTTCCCGTTTCAGCCGAATCGTCTCCGGATCCGTTCCCAGCTCCGCATCCGCTTTCGGCACAATGCGCATATATACTGTATAACCGTCAGAAGTTGTATTTTCAATCTTCAGGGTGTCCGTATAGTTCTCGCCGGGCACCATATTCGTAAAACTCATAAACCAGTTACCTGCATCCGGCTGATTCTGACCATCCACCAGACGCGTCGGCGTATAATACAGCCGGTCGCCGTCGCTGCGAATCGTCATCACCTTCAGCGGCGTCCTGGAGGCGTCATACCCCAGCCCCTTAATATAGCCAGACGTAGCCAGATACTCACCTATCTCATCCTTAAATGCCTGTGAACTCGCAATTCCCGCCGGTGTCGCCTGCACCGTGTCCATCGTCACCGACAGCGTGTACCGACAGTTATCGTAGCCGCCTGCCATATCATTGTACCACTGAATCTTATCTTCCGTCACCGTTCTGTAGGTGCCGTCTTCCATTTTTTCATAATAAATATGCGTTCCCGTGACCGTCGCCTTCAGCAGCGGATTCATCGTCACACTCTTCAGCAAATCCGGAGTCCGCTTCCCTGCGGGAACCTCGCCTACATAATAAAATGTAAACCTGCCCAGCTGATCCGGCGTCTCATCAAGCATCAGCCAGTGTCCCTTCGCTTCCTCAATGCTGTCAACCTCTGTAATCCCCTGCATCCGCAGCCCCGGATCTTCCGCCCGCTTTGACGAAAGAACCATCACTTCCTCGCCCGGCGCCGTATTCAGGTTCCAGATGGCCGCGTACTGATAAGAGTTATTCTTCTCATCCGCCAGGAAGGTATTGCCCAGTTCCTGGCCTTCCTGCGCCACCACTTTCTCACCGATTTCGATATGACCGCCTTCTGTCTCCTGCGTCACAACGGAAGCCGTCACATCCGCCGTCCGCACCCAGCTCTGCGTCATAGTAATCTTCGCAATGATCGGAATCGTGCTCTTGTTCTCTACCCAGACAGCCTTCTGTTCTTCCTCCCCGGGACGCCAGTGCTGCGGCGATTCAAACAATTCACGGAGAAATGTGCTGTACTTTGCAGTCATGTATTCGTTCTTGGCAATCAAACGCCTCGACCATACCGCCCAGGTACCACCGATCATCGACATGGCAACCAGCGCCGCCATCCCTGCAATCATTAATTTTCTTTTTCTCATATTCTGCTCTCCCTGTATCAATATGGTCCGTCAGTTACAATCCTGCCCGGCACTCTATCTGCCGGCTGCTCACCTGCCCGCGGCTTTACAGCCGCGGCAGGTAAGTGTTCGTTTGTTCATTAGTCGTGAATCAGTTCATTCGGCGTCCAGCCCCAATTAACAGCCAGTTCTTCGTCTTTCTCTGTGGTCTGGATGAACTCAACCGTGATGTTCAGCTCGTAATCCGCTTTGGCGTATCCGAGAAGCTCATCATCCAGTATGTTTTCTTTATATGTAAAGACATTGTAGCCGGCATAAGGGTTGGAATCTGCATCACTACTAGTAGCAGACTGCAGGAGCTCAACCGGAAGGTCGCCTTTGATCCATTTGTCTTCCTTTAATTTCCCATCTGAATTGTATTTATCCTCATCTTCTACTACATTTCCAGAATCAAATGCCGGTGCGTCGTCATCCTCTTCTGATCTTGGATCATCTTTCCTAATCATATAATACACGCCATTATTGTACTTGCCCATATCTGCGTCAGAGCACAGCGTCACGCCGTCCAGAAGCGTATCTGTCGACTCTCCAGACTTCAAGGTTTTCTTGTAATAGAAGTAACCGTCATCTTTATTATAATACCAGGCATTATCTTCAGCATAAGCTTCTGTCGAGCTTGTGCTGTAGTTCTTCAGGTTCTTATAGACAACGGTTCCCGTATCTCCCAAAACATAACCATCCGTTGCACCTGTAGAACTACCTCCAGCTGTATCAACCTGATGCACGCCGGCTTCAGGCTTCTTACCATCTGTTCCCGGTTTAACATTGAACACATCAAGACCGTCAGCCGATTTCCACACCCCTGTTTCTTTATTAAACCGCAGTGGCTTGCCATCTCTCGTCCAGGCCTCATCAAACTTCACACGCACCCAGACATCACCCTCGCCGGTGTTCTTCGCGGTAACCTTCTTATCCACGGTTGCACCGGGTTCCCACTTATTGCTCTCTGCCGGGTTGAATTTCTCAACCGCGCTTGTACTGTAATCCGTCGTACTGAACGGGTTCTCAAAGGTCTGCTGCGCGGTGTAGTACGCGAAGGTTCCGCCTACCGCCACTACGGCTACAACGCCCAGTGCTGCGGCAATTTTCAGGTTTTTCTTCATAGTCCTCTCTCCTTTTGCATTGATTTCTATCAACAGCTTCTCACTGTTTCGCTTCCTCGCCGGACTTCTCCGATGCGGCATCGTCTCCGGGCTTTTTCGGCTCCACCTTTTCATACAGCTTATCGAAAATGATGCTGGCGATGATCACTCCGACGATCACAATGATGAACGCCGGCTGCCGTCCCATACTGACGAAATATCCCGCAAAGGGAATGCAGAAACTGCTGGCCTTGCCAACCACATTGGCGTAAGGCACCATGCCCGGATCCCGGCTGCCATTGGCATCGCCTTCGGTACCGAAGGCCTGATTCGCCTCGTCCTTCTCCACCACCCGGTGCGTCACCATCGCCGCATCTTCGCTGCTGCGGAAGGTGATCGGATCGCCCACATTGATGTCGGCAAATGGCGCCGGCTTATAGTAGATCACGCTGCCCACATGGTAGGTTGGTTCCATACTGCCGCTCAGGACAACCACCGGATGGTGTCCCAGCAGCAGCGGCGCCGCGATAGCCAGATACCCGAAAATACACAGGTACACGGCGCCAGTCAATATGTTCATGATCAGTTTTAATATCTTCATGTGTGTCAGTTCCTAACTCTGTCTGTTTTCAGCCTGTCTGGCTGGTTGATACCTGTTTCTCTCCGTGTCATGCAGGGGTGCGCCGTCGGTGCCCCGCCCTGCAGAAGTATTCTCATGATGGATTACGGCGTAGCGGTAGAGGAAGTTGCTACATCCTCCTTACCGGGATACCATATCCATTTCTTCTCTCCGGTCATCGAGTCGACAGCCGCATGATCCTTGTCAGCCTGGATATACTCCACCGTGATCTTCAGGTTATAGTTAGCATCGGCATAGCCCATACGATCCGGATCCAGCTTGTGCTCTTCGTAGCTGAAGAAGGTATCTTCTCCAGAAACAAACGGAATCGGCACATCGGCATTATCCACAGGAACCTCTGTTGTTCCATTAGCATCCGGTATCGTTTTTGTAGGGATGTGATAAAATCCTTCATCATCCTCCTTCATATCATACCAAAGATTTCTATCAACCTTTGGTACAAGTTTGTTATCCTCTACCACTAGTTCAGGCTTATATTCCGCTAGTTTTTCAGGTTTTTCCTTATCCGCTATCGGGATTTTTCGGAAACCTGCAAAGTCCAGATACTGACCCATATCGGTATCACCAGCCAACTGAACGCCATCCAGAAGGAGTTCCGTTGTTTCACCCGATTTAAGAGCCGATGTATAGTAGTACCAGCCATCGTCTCCTCTGTACCACTTTTTGGGTGTTTCTTTAGTTATCAGAGTGCCACTCTCATCTTCTGTACCCACAAGATTTCTGAGGTTCTTAAACACGACTGACTCTTTATTCTCAACAATAGCACCATCTGTCAAACCAGCCTGCTTCTGCTCATCAGTAAGATTAGAATCATCAGGATCCCACTGAATAGATTCCTTTGGAGCAAAATTTGGATTAAATGAATCCAACTTAGTCAGAGTAGTCGGTTCTGAATCCCCCTCCTTCGTCCGAGTCCACTCCTCTTCAAAGAATACGCGGACATACACATCGCCGTCGCCTTCATTCATACCGAAAACCGCCTTGTCAACTTTCACACCAGGCTCCCAGTTGTCACCGTCGGCGGGATTGAAAACCTCGACCGATGACGTGCCGAAGCTCTCCGTGTTAAAGGGGTTCTTGAAGGTATCCGTCGCGGTGTAGTATGCGAAGGTTCCGCCTACCGCTACGACTGCCGCAATCCCTAATACAGACACGACTTTAAGATTCAATTTCATGGTTATCGTTTTCCTTTCCTGATTCTATTGTTAATATGTATCTTGACTCTTTCAATACACTGCAAGCGTAAATCCTAAGCGACAGAGTTTAACCTTTTGTTTCTGATTCGGATGACGTTCCCTCAGTCGGTTCTGCTTCCGTTATCTCCGGCAACTTCTCCGGTTCCAGCTTCCAGTTGTCATAAATCTCCTTAAGCTCATCGTTGGTTGGCATCTCGCCGCCGAAGAAGGTATCCAGAACTGCCTGATCGGTCGCCTGTACTGTCTCTATCGTAATGGAAAGGACATAATCAGCGTCACTATATCCCATTGCGTCAGGATCCGGCTCCACGATTACCGTCGTGAACAGGGTCTGCTCCTCACTGATATCACCCGCCATATCCTTTATGGCTTTCATCATATCGGCTGACACTACTGAAACCTTTCCCCTATAGGAACCAGCCCATTTCCACGTTTTTTCATCAAACTGCGGTGCTGGGTCACCCTTCGGACCGAGGGTGTAATATACAGTAGAATAATAGTCACCCAAATCTACATCCTTTGAAAGGGTTACACTGTCAAGAAGCTTCGGCGTTATCTGTTCCGGCTCAAGCAATGTATAATAGTAATACCATCCATCGCTCTGCTTATCACTCCAAACATTGCCATCTTTATCACGAGACCCGACAAGATTATACTTTTTCTCAACTACTGATTGATCAGCCTCTACCTTACCGTCAGTTTCGCTATCCTGATACAGTACGTACGTATCATCCACATCGTTATCCTTAAACACTTTATCGTCGCCAGTTGTTTCATCCTTCCGGCTCCATCTCTCTTCGAATTTAACCCTGACAACCACAGGCTGATCACCGGTATTCTGCACGTAAACATCCTTGTTCACCTCAGCGCCGGGTTTCCAATTATCGCCGTCCTCCGGGTTAAAGTCCTCAGTTACCACGGTCTTGTAAACCCCAGTGTTGAACGGGTTGTCAATCGTGGTGGTCTGCGTAAAGTACGCAAACGTCCCGCCTACCAGTGCAACGGCTGCCAGACCCGCTGCTGCAATGATTCCTTTCTTCTTCATGTCTCTCCACCTTCCTTTGATATTTTTGTTTATAGTTATTTTAATGACTTACTTAAGCAATTGAGGAGCCGCTGATCTGCCGTGTTCCTGCGGCTGGCCGCTTTCCCCTTCCGACTCCGGCTATCCAGTCGGCTCTGTTGGCTCTTCCGCCTCTGGCGTCACGGTGACGGCTGTGCTCTCCATTCTACTTCCGTGCCATCATCCTGCGCCTCTTCCGGAATCGTACAGATCACCCCATCCTTTCCCCACATCTCATTGGCTGCTGCCTCGACCGCAAGCACTGTCTCGCCTTTCAGGCTGATGTTGATCTGCTTGCCGGAGTAATCGACGCCGTGAGGATCATTGGAGAGGTACGGGCTGAAGCCTACCGACTCCAGTATCATCTGCGTAGACTGACCGCCTTTGAGGATCTTCGTGTAGTAGTAATACTCTCCGATCTTCACGAAATCCACCGGGCAGTCTTTATTCCCCGGAGAATCGCCAGGCAGACGGTATTCATTGTCATTCCCCAAGTAGTTGCCTTCTCCGATGTTCCAATAGTAGGTGAGAACCTCTTCCGGTTCCTTTCGAACCCTTTTGTCTGCTTCCGCCTTTGCCTTTGCCGCGTCATCTGCATCAGCAGGAGGGTCCCATGAGCTTTCATCCCACTCCGCCTCGATCTTGAAACGCAGCAGCATATCCTGGCCGCCGGTATTCTCGAACATGACCTCTTTCGTCTTCTCTTCTTCCGGCGTCCACTGGTCTGTCGGGTCGAACAACTCGTACATGGCTACGCCTGGTGCTTTCACCCGAAATGTATTGCGGAAATAATCGCTGGTTATGTAGAAGGCTATCGTAGCGCCTACGGCCACGAGCAGGAGGAGGCTGACTACGAGCAGGGTGGCTTTCGTCTTCGAATTCATTTTCTTCATCCCTTACTCCTCCTTATGACTCGTCTGACGTATCCGAGAGGCCCGCGCCATTCTGGCCCGAGGCGTCTGTCTGTCCTGATGGCCCAGGCAAATATTCCGGATCTCCCCAGGTTACGACGGCCCTGCCTTTCTCATCCGGTTCGCCAACTGTCGCCGACTTGCCGAACACTTCGTCGGTTGCGTGCTTATTGACCTCTTCGGAATTCAGCGTACCCGATCCGTCGCTGCACTGAACCACCTCGGCCTTTAAGAACAGGTGATAGAAGTCAGTCTTGTAGTCATCCGGACGTGACGCTGCCAATCCTTCCGGCACAGGTGTCGGCTGCGGTTCCAGACCTGGTATCGTTGGGCCAACCCCACTGGCTGCTTTCGGCGCGAACCAGACTCCATTTACAAAAAGTTCTGTCGCCTCGCCGGCTTTCAGTACCCGGTTATAGTAGTACCAGCCATCCCCGCCGTCGGTCCACAGTCTCTCCTTGCCAGTCTCCGGAATATTGGGAAGCGCATAGCGTTCACCGTCCTCATTCATACCGGAGAGAACATAATTCCGTCCATCCTCGGTATCATCCATCTCCCAGTAATCCGTGTAAGAAACCCGGATGAATACGGAAGATGAGCCGGTGTTTCTGAATTGCGCTTTCTTAATATCAGCCTCCGGATAGAAGTCCTCTTCCACCTTTACGAAGGTGGTATCGGCCTTCAGCCGGTTCTGCATGCCCATGTCCCATTGCTGCCAGGCAAATGTCGTCCCGATGGCAGCCGCCGACAACAGGGCGGCTGCCGGAAGAATTGCTTTCATTTTTATCTGCTTCAGCCATTTGTTCAATGCAATCCCTCCTTTACTAGACTAACCGTTCATCAATATCCAGCGTGGCGACTTTCACTCTGCGGTCTTCCGACGACGCCGGCGGCAGTGATGCGGTCGGTATCATGGTTTTCGATGCGCCGCCGGTCGGAATGTCGGTCTTCTTCTCCTGCGAACCAAAGTCGTTGTCCACGCTTGCATCGTTGTGGAAATAATGGTCGTGCTCAAACGTGTTGTGGACGACGACGACGATTTCGGGAATCTGGCCGGTCTCAGGATTCACCGTTGCCATATCGGCGGTAATCTCTATCAAGTATCTGCCTTTTTCATCCCTCTCCAATGCTACACCATTCGGATAAATACCGTTCGCATATGTATAATACACTTCGCCCGGCTTATACTCCTTGGGAACGGCCGTCTCCTTGATATACAGGGTCGTTCCATCGGACGAAACAGGTACTTTCAGATATCCGCTGTACTTGCTATCATCCAGCGTCGTATCGCTCTGCCCTGCAGCCGCGTGCTGCAGCCTCAGGCCGGTATGGAATTTGTAATCCTTTCCGTCCACCTCGACAATGAACTCGTCATTCATGATGTCGGGGGCATCTGCCACATGATCTTTCGCGTTATCAACCCACTTGGCGACGCGAATCAGCGCGGTGCGGAGCGTGTTGGTGATTGTCACGGTTCCAGTATTGGATGCAGAATCCCAGACTACTTCGCTGTAGGTTGTGTCGTAATAGGAACTATTTGAATATGTCAGCTCTTTGACCGAGTACACATATTCTCTTCTGGTCACAACCCCGCCCTGCTTGGTATAGTTCCACTTCGGCAGGTTATTCCATTCTGCAGAGGACCATGTGCCGTCGGACTGTGGCTTTATCGTCTGTTTGCTGCTGTCTGTACCACTTCCGGCTGATTCTCCGGCGCCTTCTGATCCTTCCCCGGCGGATGGCACGCTTCCGCTATACGGTTTGCCATCCTGCAGCAGCTGAACCTCAATCTCGTCCGGTCTCAGACTCTCCCAGCCTTCGTCGTTTGCCCACACCTTCGTGACTTTAAGGTTTACACGTTCTTCTGTGTAGGTATTCGTGATCGTTAACTCGTACCGGTCGTTCTCGCCGACTTTGTGCACAGGCTCTATAGAGACCGGGCCGGATGACGCATACCCTTCCGGAACAGCAACTTCCTCCACACTGTAGATATACGGTGTCGTGGAATCAGGGTCGTCAGGATACTCAGGAAGGTCATTCCACTCGCAGGACCATGTGCTACCCGAAAGCGTCTCCGGCCCTCCAACGGCTACCCGCGTCTCAGCTGAACCGCCAACCGAACGATACAACTGCACCTGAATGCTGTCCGGCCTCACCGATCCTTCAAGTCCCTTATCGTCCTGCCATACCTTCTTAACGACAATATCCACTTTCGGATCATAGGAGTTCTCAAAGCTAAATACATACTGAAGAGTGCCATCCTCCAGAGTTCCCTTTGTTAATTTCACAGGTTCCTCTTTATATGCATTGTCGCCGCTTTCCGGCCAGTTAACTGTCTCTTCCGCCGTGTAGTAATACGGCTGCGGCTCACCGGACTCATCCTTCCAGTACTTCTCGAACTCATAAACCTTCGTTCCTTCTTCGGACTCCGAGTTCGGATAACTCCAGCAGTCAAACTCCCATGTGTCATTACCATAAGTGAATGGATAATATTTTGAGGCAGTGTCTTTATTCAGATGATATACCCATACTGCTTTGGCCTCTGCTTTGGCCTCTGCTTCGCTCGTACTCTCCGCCTCACTCCTCCACTGCTTCAGCGTAATCGTCAGATCTCTCACCGAGTCTGCTCCGCCATGATCCAGCCATGTCTTTATAATGTGGATCTTCAGCTTGGGCGTTTTTTCATTCGTGTAGGTATTAGTAATCGTGTACTGATAACAATATGTACCGTCTTCATCTGTTTTGACCGGCTCACCAGAAGTGATGCTCGTTTCATATCCATCGACGGATACCTCCGCAACATAATACACATACTCAATACTTCGGTCATGATCTTTATACTGCTCAAGATTCTCCCAGGTGTGTTCCCACTTGTTGTTCTCAGGGAGCAAGACGGCTTCGCCATACGGAGAATAGGATTCCTTCTGCCCGACAGGATCAGGTGCCGTACCGTCTTTGCTCTTCTCAGCCCGCAGCAGTTGCACGGTTATATTTTCAGGACGGGTATGCAGTTCATCCTCATAATCGCCGACCCATACCTTCGTTACCTTCGCGCTGACCTTCGGCTTATAGATCGTGTTAGTAAAAGCAGGCTCAGCAGAACCGCGCAGTATTATATTTCCCGCTCTTCTTTCGAAGCTTCCTGCATCACTCCCCTTGCTGTCCTTGACAGTGACATCCGTTACCTTTAGTTCGTAATCTAAATCATAATCATCTTCTCCGTCTTCTTCTGTCCCGTCTCCCTGTTCCGCCACAGACACCCGTTCGACAACCACCACTATCGTATAAATCTCACCATCATACGTAATCCAGTCTTTTGCATCATTCGGTTTCACTTCGCGAACCGCATATGTATAGATGCCCGGTTCCTCGAATTCGATGCCCTCAAATGCGAATGATCCATTCTCAGTAATATCCTCTATACAAGGATCAGGCAACGGAACGCCGTCAGCACTGGATTCCGGCCATGTATCCACATCAACAAGGTTCGCTGAGGCTTCATTGGCAAGCTTCCGAATCTCCCCCTGCGAATAGCTTCTTAAAGACCTCTTCCGATTATTCTTTCCGCTCCCCGAGCCGTTCAAGGCATTGCTGGGCGTGGCTTCGGCGTCAATATCCTCCCCGGATTCATTGTCCGGTTTGGATTGCGTTAAGTTTTCGCCGCCCCTCCCGTTCTCTTCGTCAGGCTCGGATTCTGTCTGCGCCTCGCTACTCTCACGGGTCTCTTCGTCAGGCTCAGATTCTGCCTGTGTTTCGCCGCTCTCACGGGTCTCTTCGTCAGGCTCAGATTCTGCCTGTGTTTCACCACTCTCACGGGTCTCTTCGTCGGGCTCAGATTCCGCCTGTGTTTCACCGCTCCCCTCAGTTTCTTCGTCTAACTCAGCTTTCGGCTGTGCCTCACATGTCTCCTCGGGTTCTTTATCTGCCTCAGATCCTGACTGCGATTCGTTGCTTTCTCCCTCGGTCTCGGATTCTGTCGTGGGATCAACATTCGCCCGGGGTTCGTTGCTTGACGACCGGACTATATTCGTCAGAATCCTGCTGCTCATCAACAGAGCAGCATTTGCCCTGATCCCGCTTCCCATCGCAAGAGCAGTATTCACCCTAATCCCACTTCCCGACGCCCGGGCAATGCTTTCGCCCGTTTCACCATCGGTCTCGATCCCACTGGTTGTCATACCTTCGTCTTCGAATTCAGTATTATCGCCGCTTTCCGGCTGATTTTCTGTCGTTCCTTCGGGTTTGCCCACAGGCTCGTCACTGCCGGACGCTTCACCCGATACGTCCTCATCGCTTTCTGAGGTCCCATGATCGTTATTCTCATCGCCGTCCTCGTCCGTCAGCTGGTCACTGTCCGTCGCCAGACCATCATCTTCTTCCTCCTCAAGGAGATCCATGGCATCCGGTTCGTCCATATCAGCCTCTGAGGGATCATCGTCCCGGGAGCGTTCTATCTTCGTCTTGGATACACCTGTTATCTCGACCTGGAACTCACCCTCCGTAAATGTTTCCGGATCAGCCCCTTCGATGACAGTACCATCTTCGTCTACACTTACCAACTTCTTAAAACCGTTCAGCGTCACTCCAGTGCCGGGAAGCTTCGTATTTGTAAATGTGATCCCTTCCGACGGTATAGATGGCCCTGTCTCGCCTCCGGACTCATCGGTTTCATCGTCTGCATCTCCTGACTTTACAATGGATGTATTCGCATCTGGTCCTTTCAGGTTGATCGTTACCGTATAGGTGGCTTTATCCTTCTGATAACCGAGATCCGGATTGTCTTCCTCAGAAATGGTATAGGTATATACCTGATCCCATTCAAATTCGGCATCTTTATAGAATTCGATCTTATTGCCGCTATTTTCAACAATCCGATAGCCTTCACCGGCATGTTCATTGCCTTCCACAGCAATAACCGGATCGGGAGACGGATTATTCGAATCAGCCGTAATCTTAAAACGGAAGACACTCGGTACAGTCGCATCCGTCATTACATCCGTCTCGGACGTTCTATCCTCCTTATAGGTCAGTACCGCCACTTGCTTTGTCCCTTCAAGGGACGCCTTATAATATCTCTTGTTCGTAAAGTGGAACACAAGACGGTGATCTTCGCCGCTCCTCAGCACTCCCTCGACACGTTTCAGGTCTTTTTCGATGTGCAGTTTGCCATCAAAGCCGCCTGTTGCTGTAACATCCTCAAACTTATAAAACGTACCATCAGAGCTGACCTCAGGGAGAATCTCCGTTACCGTGCAGGTGTAACCGGACGGCAGGTTCCTGAACAGAATTCCCTGTCCAGCCTGAAGTTCAATAGCGTAGCCTACGTTGTCGCCGGTTCCGAAATACGAATAGATACTCTCAGTTCCAGTAATATCCTCGCCTTCCGTATATGTGCCGACAGAAGCCTTTATATCTGTTGTATACTCCTTTCCGTTCTTCGTAAGCTTCAGGATGAAACTGAATTTGTCCTGATTATTCGCATCATTCGAAACTGCTTTCGTCAAAAGCAGTTCTGCCGGTTTGACGCGCAACAGACCGTTGTTGCCAAGGTAGGCCTGAACCTTTTCCTTTGCCTTTCCGGAGTTGCCCATTCCGGGTACATAAGCGTTTCCTGCGGTTCCTGTCCGGTTTGGCTTTGCCTCACCGGCTTCTCCGCTTTCTTCAGACTTTTTAGGAACCTCTTTCTCGCCATCTAACCAGCCGTTATAGCGGTTATTTTCATCATACGTTCCATCTATAGTTCTATTTTCTTCCGGCACGCCGTTATTATTCTTGTACCAGCGGTCAAATACCTGCCGGTTCGGATCAGCCGGCGACTTGTTCGGATCAGGCTGCGTCAGATAATACCGGTTGCCGTCCCCCGGGACAAACTCCGTTCCGGCATCTCCCCGTCCGGAAGTATTCTCTGTGTACTGGTTCGTATAAAACTGAATGTAACCTTCATCATCCTTATTCTCCTCGGCATAAGCAGGGGAGATCTTAGCCGGATCCACCTCACCGTTCGTCATGACCTCATCAATCATTCCAATGGTGTAATACACCCGTAACGGACTCACATATGTAGCGGCTGGATCGTCTATATTTGTTGTATACTCTGTCTTATTCTCAAGAATGCTGTTTTCAATATGTGCAACCGCAATCGGTAAAGCAGTTCCCGGTATCTTCACCGTCAGCGTCTGAAGCGGGATAGTCTCAGACGCGCCTTCCGCCGGCGTACCGGAGTTTGTCTCTACGATGACAGATATCTGAGACGGATCAAACGTAACCGGATGCGTTTTATCCATCGTGTAGCATGGATTCTTAACCGTCGTCTTATCATTCTCCGTTGTCGAAGCACAATCAACAGGCCATTCCTGACCGGCCTTTATCTGATAGACTTCCGTATTTCCGTTATCGGATGTCTTCTCAAGCTCAAAATCCTTCCCGAACAGATTCAACTTTTCTACACTGTTCACCTTCATGTACGTTCCGATGGGATCCGTAAAAATCAGATACCCGTCTTCGCCGTCATCATCGCCGAGAGGGCTGACAGGGTTAAAGGCCTGACTAATCTCCTTCTGAACAATTTCCTCAAATATATCACCCACGGTGTTACCCGCTTCAGCATTAGACTTCACATAATAAGCCTGATCAACATAGTTAACATCATAGTCGACATCGCTGCGCTCAAAGCTCATCTCAGATATGGAGGTCCGTTCCACCTTGTAAAAGTTATCATGAGTGGGAGATGCATCATCCAACTTACTCAGCGTCTTATTCTCACCCTTACCAGTATTCGTAAAATACTTGATACTTTCGTTCTTAGTCTTCCATACGCTCTTATATTCTATCCAGGCCATATAATTTCCCGCAGACATAGAACCTTCATTCCAGTCACGAACTGCGTTCTTCATTCCCTGTACTGCCTGATACCCTATGGTTCCTTTGTTGGCATCTATCCCTACAACCGTCGATATCAGATCCTTATCATCCCCTGTGAAGATCTTATTATGCCCGTCAATCCATTCTGTATTAAAGCATTCATTAGGATTCATCATCGCAGTGCTGTATATACCGGGCGAATCTGTCCGTGACTGATAATTAGAAACAGTCACATCATCCATATCCAAAGAGATCGTATAGATATGGCAGTTCCGCCGTTCACCGTATTTCTGATTCACCTTTGCTTTCATATATCCGGCCGTGACCAGGGTTCCCAACAGCATATTCTCTACCGTATAGCTATAATCATCCGCCAGTTGATTCAACCTTTCGTTTATATTATTCTCATTTCTCTGCGGACTACTCGTCCCCGGCGCATTTGCTCCGCCGATTACCTCCCAGACATAATCCTGATCATTCGACTTCTCGATAAACATATTCCACATGTTTGCAACTTCAGTGTCGATGTCTTTAGTGACTTTGCCATCTTTATCTTTTTTATACTTCGTTGCATACGCAGTTATCGATCTGTCCTTGCGGCCGGGATCGTTCACAAAGCCCTGATTCTCAATTCCTTCCACATTCGCATCCAGATCAAACCAGCTATCATACCCTCCCGAACCCAGAGCAATCGTATCTGTCGAAGCGCCGTCTGTAAGCACGACCAACGACGGATTATACTCTACGTTCACACCGTTGATCACTTTTTCAGCATTCGTATCCAGAAGCTGACGCATACCTACGTAAATACCTGCCTGAATATTTGTTGTACCATTCCTGTATGCGGTATAATCAACCGACGCTCCCGTCTCACCCAGCGCCTCGTGATTAACAATAACGTAACCACTTCCAGAATCAATCGTAGTATCTGTCGTTTGGTACAGTGTCTCTCCATCCGCAAGTTCGTCGTTCTTCTTCCATGTTGCTTTCAGATAATCTCTTATCTTCGTCGGATCCTCGTCATACGCATATCTTCCCATGGGAATAATCACTTTTGCGGTGTCGTTCCCGTTAATAGTTTGTGTTGTCTTGCCGTCCGTGGTTTTCGTCAGACTATCGCCGGAAGCAGAACCGTCTCCAAACAAAACCACAGCAACCTCATTATATTCATTATCACGCATCAGTGTATCGATGGATGTATTGATTGTCTTGACCACCTTGGCGATTCGGGTGTCTTCCCAGGTTTTCGAATTGCCATACATGGAACCTGAATTATCAATCACGAAAACCATCTTTACCGGGATATCGCCCTCGTACTCCTGACTGGAACCCATCGCAGAAAAGACCTCGACGAATTCATTATCCCCGACTTCAATCCCTGTTTTATCTTTTGCGTTTTCTCCAAAGACAGACTTATCTGTCCATACACGACCGGAGTTCTCAGAAGATTCTTCAATATTCAAGACGCTCTTCCAGTCATCCCACGTCGGCGCATCCGCCACCCGCGTATCCCCGTTGCCTGCCCCCTGCGTCGTCTCCTCCGGTGCCGGCGCAGCAGTAGTATCGCCTTCCTCCGCCCATGCGGTCACGCTCATGTCGGCCAGAGCGGTGGTCATAACAATGCTCATGGCAAGGAGACCGGCGGCAGCGCGTCTCGCCAGCTTCTTCCAACCGGAACGCTTCCCTCTCGTCTTCGCGGCAGTACCGAAACCGACGAAATCCGCGTCCGCAAGTTTTATCCTATCCCTTTCTTTCATCGTGGGTTCCCCTTCCCTTCCTGCTAACATCAATGTCATGCGCTGTTCTATCCGCACACGGGATGCTGCTTATCCCTGCGCGGGCCGCTCCGTCTGTGCCGGCTCCGTCTCCTCCAGGGCCCCGTCGATCAGTTTCAGCAGCTCGAGGGCGCTCCGGAAATACTTCCGTTCCTGTTTCTCTGCCCAGACCACCTCGCCCTGCCAGGTGGCGTTCTGCCGGAACTTAACACGTACAATAAATGTGCCGATATCGCCTGTATGTTCTTTGATACGCCCCTCATCCATCATTACCGTTTCCTCTCTTTCTGCCGCCGGCGCTGTCAGTTCTTCTTGGCTGAAGTGCCGGACCAGCGTCGAACGCTGGGGGAAATTCCATCTGTCATAAAGTCCGTCCATCTCCCGGAGCAGTTCCATGGAGTTGGCAAATGGGATCGGTTCCGTCCGGTACTGGTGCCAGATGCGGCCGGCGTAATCGGATCCAAGCAGGCGATCAATGCCGATACAGATCAGATTCCTGCCGTGTATCGCAAGCGGCGCAGCCATGGACTTCCCCTCCTCCTCTTCTAATGGATTTGAACTAAGTGTAACAGGTGAGGTGTCTCAGGATTTGACTCATGAAGTGCAGATTTGGAAGAAATTTTAAAAATTTATCAAAATTTAACAATTGGGAATGGGCCATTTCCGACTGTTTAACGGCCTGAAGAACTCGCCCCCCGCAGCAGGTTCCCGCGGGGGGCCGGTTTATCTCGTATTCTGTTGGTACGACGGTGAAAATGACCAACCTAGCGGCCGCCGCTTCCGTCGTGTAAATTCCCTTCCGGCTCCCGGAAGCTCAGCAGCGAATCCATGCTGTAGCTCAGATCGCCGACGATGCCGTCGCGCTTCTTCCAGGCCCGGTAGAGGCGGTCGAAGGCGCGCGCGCCGTTCTCGCGGCCGGTACCGCTTAAGATGAGCAGATACTGGCAGCGGCTGTATTTGGTGAAAAAGTCGCCCTTGCGGAAGACACTGATAATGGTGTCCTTGAGGATCGCCATCTGCTGCTCTTCCAGCTTTCTCTTCTCCAGACGGGTCCGGGTTCCCTCCCGTACCGACCAGGTACACAGCAGAAGATACAGGGACTGGCCGGTGCGCTCCGCGATCCGCGAAAGGATCTGACAGGAATCCAGGAAATCCGGATAATAGCAGTAGTATGCCCCTTCCTTCGGTTCTCCGCGCAGGGAATCGATGATATCCGAAAGGCGGCGGACCGGACGCAGGGAATTCCGTTCGATAATCTCCAGTCGAGACCGGTATTCTTCGCTCGGCATGATGCCGAGCTCCTCGTCATAGATACGCTCGGTATCCTGATAGACGGTGTAAGCGCCGCTATAATCCTTCATGTCGATCAGACAGTCCATCTCGTACAGCTGCCAGGAATCAAAAGGAAAGACAAGCGCCGCATTATGATAGACCTCGCGTGCCTTCATGAGGTTGCCCTCGTTCCGGCAGACCTCAGCCAGTTTCTCAACGACGCGGGCATACAGCCTCTTCAGTTCCTGATCCTTCTGGATCACCCACAGCTCCGTGCAGTATTCCTCCAGGAACTCGCCGGTATACCGCTGCATGGCGTCTTCCAGCAGTTCCGCCTGCCCGCTGCCTGTCTGTGAAAGCGCTTCCTCCGCCTTCTGCTCGAAAGTAAGCGCATCGACTTCTACCGGGAAGTCCGCGTCGAAGCGGGCGAAGCCGCCCTCCAGACTGATCGTGGCGCCCTCCATGCCCCAGTCCGCCAGCTGCTTCTTCAGACGGTAGAGCAGGTTATTCAGCTTCCGGTTGGGGTCTGCGCCCCTGTCCGGTCCCTGACCATAGACATGACTGATCAATTCTCCCTTGGCAGCACCTTTGCTCCCGGCCAGCAGGAGCATGGCAAACACCTGCAGCACCTTCGTACTGATGCCGCGCATGATATTCACCGGTTCTCCGTCAAATTCCATGGAATAGGCGGAAAACATATGTACCTGCAATCCTTCTCTCGCCATGCTGTCCTCTTTCCGAGGCATATCACCGGCTGTCCCGGTGATACGCCCCTCAGTAGTAACAACCGATTCCGGCCGCCCCCTTCGGCCGTGCATCCCTTCTCAGTCATCCTCTTCGAACTTCAGATTCAGTTCGCGTAAAATCAAATCTCTGGTCTTCGCGCTCCGATTCTTACCGGAGATCACTTCGCACACAGTGGCCTCGGATTTGTTGATCCGGCTCGCCAGTTCCCTGACCGTGATATCCTGCTCCATAAGCGCCAGTCTGATCTCTCTGCCCAGCGCAGTCGGTTTCATCGTACGCCGCATAAAATACCCCTCTTTTTCGCTTGAAGTCTGAATTCAAGTATAATATAATCTTGTTATCTTGTAAAGTATTTGGATTTATTATATTCGCAAATTTGCTCCATGCCAACACGTCATGACGAAAATTTGCTCGCTTTGTCCATAGCCAGAGCCATACAGGGCGTAAAATGAACGCTGAGAGGCCATAATGGGGAGTTTAAGGTGAGTGGCAGGCAGAAAATGGATTCCGCCCGATACAAAGGAGGTAACTGCTATGAATATGGTTGAGCGGATCAAAACCACCGCCGCCAGACAGGGGTATACTCTGGCCCAGCTGGAGCGATCGCTGGGTTTTGGGACACGCACGATCTACAAATGGGACAGGAACCTGCCATCCGTGGATAAGGTTCTGGCTGTCGCAAATATTCTGCAGGTACCGCTTTCCTGGCTTGTCACGGGAGATGTCGGGAACAGTCCGCTGGAAGCACGTTTTGCGCTTCTGTCCGAGACGGATAAAGAAAAAGTGGACACTTCATGGAGATCAGCCTGATGGGAAATGAGGCCGCGGCGGCCCGCGCGGAAACTGCCGCCAGCGAAAAAGAAGACGCGACGGCGCCGGTACTGGGATACGTGCCTTCCCGTTCCGGGGCCGCGGCCATCCGCTGCCTGGGCTACGCACAGACATGCCTGAAGGCGGATTATGCGCTGGTCATGGATGACTGCAGCATGGAGCCGCTCTTCTACCGGAATGAATATGTTTTCGTGAAAAATGAACAGAGTCCGTCAGACGGCGACATTGTGATCGCAAGCCGCGGACAGAGCCTTCTGTGCCGGCTATACCGGAAGACCGAAAACCGCATTCGTCTGCTGCCTTTGAATAAAAATGTACGAGAAGAAACGCGGATGACCGACCGGCAAACTTCCTCTGAAGCTGCGGAAAGAGGCCCCGGGACGGCCGCTGCTGCCGAGATTGTCGGGAAGGTTTTACTGAATCAGAAACAACAGGATATTGTGACTCTTTTTTTTGAAGAAAAAATCTAATGTTTTCGATTTTCTTCTTACGCCCCCTGTCCGCTTTCGGTCAGAATACGGTAGATATCCCTGCGGCTTACGCCGCGGTCTCTGGCCGCCCGGCGCATGGCTTCCTTGCGGTCGAGCCCCTGCGCCTCATAGAGGGCCACATGTTCTTCAACGGTCATCACATCCCAGGTGCGGGCCTGTTCTTCCCTCAGGGACGCCTCGCTTCTTCCTTCCAGAATGAGCACACATTCTCCGCGCGGCTCTTCGTCCTCATAGCGGGCAATGGCGCCGTCTACGGTAGTCTGCCAGGCTTCTTCGTATTTTTTCGTCAGTTCGCGGCAGAGCGTCATCGCACGCCCGCCCCCGAGGGCTTCTTTGAGATCCGCAAGCGTCGCCGTCAGGTGATGGGGCGCCTCGTAGAGGATAATCGTGCGGGTTTCATTTTTCAGTTCATCCAGAATCCGCCGGCGTTCTTTCTTCTCCGCAGGCAGAAACGCCTCGAAACAGAAGCGGCGCGCCGGCAGCCCGGACAGCGTGAGCGCGGTGATACAGGCGGACGGACCGGGCAGCGATGTAACAGGAACGCCGGCCGCATGGCACTGGCGGACCAGTTCCTCGCCCGGATCGGAGATAGCGGGGGTTCCGGCGTCGGTGATCAGGGCGATATTCTTCCCGTCCTGAAGCTGGCGCACGAGTTCGCGCGCCTTGTCGAATTTATTGTATTCGTGATAGCTGGTCATCGGCGTATGGATGTCATAATGATTCAGAAGTTTGATGCTGTGGCGCGTATCCTCGGCCGCGATCAGATCCACGGTTTTGAGCGTATTTAAGACCCGGAGGGTGATATCCTCGAGATTGCCGATCGGGGTGGCGCAGAGGTAGAGGACGCCGCTTCCCTCTTCGTGATTTTCCAACATAGAGCAAGACTCCTTTTCTCTGCTTCTGTTTCAGTATCCGTACACATCACGGATCTCATCGCTGTATACGCCCGGCGCCCGGAAGACGATGACCGGCGCCTCCGCCTTCAGAAGCGGCCTGCCGCCGCGGACGGCCTCCAGAAGCACCAGATTCGCCGCGCGGCCGGCATAGGGGTGAACCATTTTCATGCGCTTCGGTTCCAGGCCGTACATCCGCAGAACCGCGAAAAGCTCCGGCAGACGGCGGGGACGGTGGACCAGATAGAAGCGGCCGCCGTGCTTCAGGAGGCGGGCCGTCTCGCGGGCCACGTCGTCAAAGGTACACAGAATCTCGTGGCGGGAGACCGCCTTCGGCGCTTCCGGATTCGTAAGTCCCGCTCCGCCGGCCATATAGGGGGGATTGGATGTGACCACGTCAAAGGAGGCCGGGCCAAACAGGCGGCTGGCCTCCCTGATATCTCCCTGTACGATGTCGATTCTGTCCTGCAGACGGTTCAGCGCCACGCTGCGCGCGGCCATATCGGCCATCTCCGGCTGAATCTCCAGTCCGGTGAAATGCTCCCCTTCGGTCTTCGCTTCCATCAGAAGCGGAATGATGCCGGTTCCGGTCCCCAGGTCAATGACCCGCTCGCCGCGGCGCGCCTGCGCAAAGCCGGACAGCAGTACCGCGTCCATACCGAAGCAAAACATCGCGGGATTCTGGATGATGCGGTAGCCGTTGCGTTCGAGGTCGTCGATGCGTTCGCCGTCTCTCAGAACTGCGGTCTCCGGCTGTCCCGCCGGTGCGGCCCCGGGTGCTTTCCGGAGATCAGCCGGCACCAGGCGGCCGACTGCCGCGGCTCCGGGCGTTTTCCGGATGTCAGCCGGCACCGGGCGGCCGTTCGCCTCCTCACTTCTTGTCATGCGTCTTCGCTTTCCCTTCTGCCTTCTCCAACGCCTCCAGCTTCTTGAGTTCCGCGTCCTGCGCCTGATTCTTGTCCGCCTGGTTCTTCTCTTTCCTGCGGCGCGGCTTGAAACGCAGCTGTTCGACCTGATATTCTTTGATCTCGATCTCGTCCTTGTCAACGACCATGCGGACCTTCACGGTCTGACGGAGAACATTGACGCTGTGGACCTCGCCTTTCTCGCCGTCTTCCGTGGTCACGGTATCGCCGATACCAGGCATCTTGCTGTTCAGATATTCGTAAGTCTCTTCCTCGTTCTTCAGGCAGCACATCAGGCGGCCGCAGACGCCGGAAATCTTCGTCGGATTCAGCGACAGATTCTGCTCCTTCGCCATCTTGATGGAGACCGGGATGAACTCGGACAGATACGTATGGCAACACAGGGGCCTGCCGCAGATCCCCATGCCGCCGACAATCTTCGTCTCATCGCGGACGCCGACCTGCCGCAGTTCGATCCGGGTACGGAATACCGACGCCAGATCCTTCACAAGCTCCCGGAAATCGATGCGTCCGTCAGCCGTGAAATAAAAGAGGATCTTATTGTTATCAAAGGTGTACTCCACATCGATCAGCTTCATCTCCAGGCCGTGCTTGCGGATCTTCTCCTGACAGATCCGGAACGCGTCCTTTTCCTTCTCTTTGTTCTCGGCCTCGATGCGGTCGTCGTCTTCCGTCGCCATACGGATCACATCCTTCAGCGGCTGGATCACCTTGCTGTCTTCCACGTCGCGGTTGCCCATCACCACATAGCCGTACTCAATACCGCGGGCCGTCTCCACGATCACATGCTGGCCCGACCTGATCTGGCGGCTGCCGGGGGCGAAATAATAGACCTTACCCATATTGCGGAATCTTACTCCGATTACTGTCGTCATGCTTCATTCTCCTTCATCACCAGGAACATCAGCTCCATGGCGAGTTCTTTATTTACATTCGCCGTAAGGCGCACACGTGCTTTCTCGATGGCCTGCAGGATCATTTCGAATCCGTCGTAGCCGATATGGCGGGCCATTCCGCCGATGGCGGCAAATTCATCCTTGAAAATCAGCAGATCCACATCCTTCGTCACCTTATACATTAACGCGTCCCGGTACCAGAGCTGCATGAAATCAAGGCATTCATAGATATCCATGTGCGCGTCCTCCCAACCCTTCACACGGGCCAGCAGGTCGGTGATATTCATCTCCTTCAAATGCCCCAGCACATAGAGCAGTTCCCCGTACATATGCTTAAAATCATCGGAACCGGCGAGCCGGATGGCCTTGCCGAGGTTCCCGCGGGCGAAGGCGGCGCAGAGACGGGCGTCATTCTCTGGAATCTTCAGCGCATTCTCCAAATATTCCTCAATCACCGAGTCCTGAAGCGGTTTCAGCTTCAGCTGCACGCAGCGGGAAAGGATCGTCGGCAGAAATGCCTCCGGGTTGGTCGTGAGCAAAATGATCACGACATAGGCGGGCGGCTCTTCAATGGTCTTGAGGAGCGCATTCTGCGCCTGGACGGTCATCTTCTCCGCCTCGTCAATGATATAAATCTTATAATAGCTGCTGTAAGGGCGGATCATGACCGTGTCATTCACCTGCCCGCGAATCTCGTCAACGCCGATAGACGCCGGCTTCTCATGGGTCACATGGATCAGATCCGGGTGATTGCCCGACAATACCTGCCTGCAGGCGTGACATTCCATGCAGGGCTGGCTGCCGCCCTTCTCGCACAGAAGCGTCAGGGCGAATGCGTGGGCCAGGGACTTGCGGCCCATACCTGCTTCCCCCGACAGGATGTAGGCGTGGGAAATCTTATGCGTCTCGATGGCTTTCTGAAAATGCTGTTTTACGGCCTCGTGGCCCAGGATGTCGTTAAAGCCCGGCATAATGCGACGTTCCCCTTTCCGCAGGCGGTTTGTGTTCCTCGCCTTTTCCATCTCGACTGACGTCTCGATGGAGATACTCGTCAAGCACCGATCGGCGCAAGCGCCATCGGTGCTTTCCTCGTTATTGTACCATGTCCTCCGGACATGCTCCCTCCGGGGGATGCGCACGGTTCGGTTCGGTGTTTTGTCCTCACTTCGTTCGGACGCCGAACCGGCGCGGTATAATCTCTGTCGACATTATACCATACTTCAAAAACCATGTATAGTTTAATTTGTCTGGGAATTTGCCGTTATTCGGCGTTATTCGGCGGGGAAGCGGCTGCGGATCATCTCATGAATCTCTTCAATGGACTTGAGCATCCGCTCCGCGTCGCAGCACACAATCCGCTCCCAGCCGTATTTCTCCGTCAGGAACAGGCTGTTCTCATAAGAACGCCGCAGGAAATCGGGATTCGCCTCGTGGATGTCCTTCTGCGCCTCATGGGTGATCTTATTGGCACGCTCGCGCATCAGGCGGGCCGAGACCTCGGGCGGCACATCCAGGAAAAATACATGATCCGGCACCGGCAGGCCGCCTTTTACATATTCAAAATCATACTCCCAGTCGAGGAACGCGGCCTTCTCCGCGGACGTGTCAAGCTTTGCCGCCTGATGCAGCATATTACTGGTCACATAACGGTCGCAGATCACGGTGCCGCCGGCTTCATAGAACGCCTTCCAGTCCTTCAGATAGCACGCGAAACGGTCCACGGCGTAGAAGGCGGAGGTCACATACGGATTGACCGCAAACGCGTCGTCGCCGAAGGCGCGGCCCAGATACATCCGCACCAGCGCCGACGATTCACTCTCATAATTCGGATAGGTTACCTTGCGCACGGGGCGGCCCTGCGCCAGAAGATATTCATAGAGGAGGCGGGTCTGGGTCTCCTTGCCGCTGCCGTCGCTGCCCTCGATCACGATTACTTTTCCCATGAATCAATGCCCTCGCTTTCACATAAGTACACGGACCGTTGCCGCGGTGCGGTCGCGCAGGCCCTGAACCGGCAGCCGCAGCTCCCGGTAGGCGCAGATCGTATCGACGATCTCCTGCGTCAGGATCTCACCCGGCACCACGACCGGCGTCCCGGGCGGATACAGATAGATGGCTTCGCCCGAAATACGGCCGGCGGCTTCCTCCATCGGAACCGGGCACAGCGGCCGCGACTGGGCCTCGTGGATGGGAAGGGCGACGCGCGGGGCGAACATGGCGTTCGGCCGGTTCGTCGCGCGGTTCTCCGCTGCATTCGTAAGCCTCTCGTCTATCTCAGACAGCGCCGCTCCAAGTCTTGCGAGACCTTCTTCGCTGTCCGCCAGCGTCGTGATCGCTGTTACATAGTCCGCGCCGCACATCTCCATCTCCAGATGATAATCACGGCGAAGAATTTCCGCCAGCTCCGCACCGGACAGATTCCCCGCTCCCCGCGTGGAGACAACAATCTTCGACTCATCCAGATCGTACACACCGGCGCAGCCGACGCTGTCCCGATCCAACAGCCGCAGCAGGCGCATCCGGCGCAGGTCTTCCCGCAGCCCGGCAAGCCGCTGCGCGAAACGCTCCATTTCCCGGCGGCCTTCCCCCGCCATATATTCGATGCATCGCTCGATTCCTGCCATCAGCACGTAAGATGGACTGCTGGTCTGAAAGACGCGCAGCGCATATTCCAGACGTTCGAGGTCTGCAAAGCCGGGAAGCGCACTCTCCCGCACATGAAGAAGCGCAGTCTGCGTAAAAGCCGGGAGCGTCTTATGCAGGCTGTGAATCACGATATCCGCGCCCAGAGCCAGCGCAGAAACCGGGAACATTTCCCCGAACGGAAAATGCGCCCCATGCGCCTCGTCTACGATCAGCGGCACGCCGTGGCGATGGCAGACTTCCGCAATGCCGCGCACGTCTGATACCACCCCGTCGTAGGTAGGGGAGGTAATGAAGACGGCAGACGGCTTCCAGTCCGACACGCCGTCTGTGCTCCCGCCGGCGATACCGTCCCGCGGGCTGTCGGCCGGGCTTATCAACATCTTCTCAACATCCTGCGGCAGCAATCCACCCTGAAGGCCGAAATCATCCAGCATAAGTGGATAAACATAGCGAATATTCAGACCCGCGAGCGCCGCCGCACGATAAGCGGACATATGGCTGTTGCGGGCCATCAGAATCGTGCCTCCGCGCGGGACTGCCGCGCAGATGGCCGCCTGCACGCCGCAGGTACTGCCGTTGATCAGATAACAGGTGCGGCCCGCGCCATACACCGAAGCGGCCCAGTCCATCGACTCCCGCAGAATCCCCTCCGCATGATGAAGATTGTCAAAGCCATCAATCTCCGTGATATCGATGCTGTACGGATTCGGGAAATCCGCCGTAAAATACGCGTCCGTCCGGCGCTTGTGCCCGGGCATGTGGAACGGATAGGCGTCGGAGCGGCAGTATTCATTCAGTTGTCGGTACAGCCGCGGCTGCGGACGAGGCTCTTCCATGCCGTTTCTTCCTTTCATTTTCTTCCGGTACGCCCGGTATCCGTTTCCGTCATTTCTGCTCATATTATGATTGGGTAGTCAAAAGGTGGACTTAAAAAAGTTTCCTTATTAGCAGGAACCTTGATAACTGAATATATTGCTG
>CANQFR010000011.1 GCA_947599905.1 uncultured Lachnospiraceae bacterium | reverse complement strand
ATGGGCACTAAGGATGTGGAAATGGAAAACTGCCTCTTGATCTCTTCCTTATCATAATCGCTGATCGTCGTTCCATCTACTACATTCCCCATACGCTTGGTGATCCCGGTCACCAGAGCCATAGCCTCAACCAGAGTGGTCTTGCCCGCGCCGCCGTGGCCCAGCATCGCCACATTGCGGATCTGCTTGGTGCTGTACACGTTCATAACTTGTACCTCCTGTCAAATTAGCCTATGAAGTTATTCTACTAAATAATCGCGGATTTTACAAGTAAATTGTAACGAATTGACTGTTTTTTTTCTGAAATGTGTTTTGGGGCTGTCATCCGAAAGGCATTTGGCCATTCGGTAAGCTGAAGTTGCTTGCTGCCGAAAATTCCGTCCGCGGCGCAGTAATCCCCAAAAGCCAGCTGGATACCTCCCATCGGCAGATAGCGGAAGATGAGAATATATACTATCACCAAAACGAAAACGCCTTGCAGCATAAAACGTTTTTGCATACACAAAAGTATATTTCGATAATTTACTGCTGAATGTCTAAAATTTACCCAATTAAAAGATTATTACCCTTGTTTTGCGCAAATTTGTTAACTAAAATAGAAAAAAAGGAGGATAAGAAATGAAACTGCTCAAAAATACATGGAAAAACAGGAGTCTTTTGGTGATGTCGCTGCCGGCCGTCATTCTGCTGATTTTGTTTCATTACGTGCCAATGTTCGGACTCGTTCTGGCATTCAAGCGATACAATTTTTCACTGGGAATCTGGAACAGCCCCTGGTGCGGACTGCAGAATTTCAAATATCTTTTCATGGTGGGGAACACCGCCTGGAGGCTGACGCGCAACACAGTAGGCTATTTTCTCCTGTTTACACTGGTAAACACCACCGGGGAGGTATTCCTCGCCATCGGGATCAATGAAATGGTATGCAAGAGGCTGGCGAAATACTTTCAGAGCGCCATGATCCTCCCGACATTCATTTCCTATATTGCGGTCTCCTTTATCGTTTATGCCTTTCTGAAAAATGAAACCGGAATCCTCAACCGCATGCTGACCGGGATGGGGTTTTCCAACTACAGCTTTTATCTGAAGCCGAAGGTGTGGCCCGCAATCCTCACCATCGTAAAGGCATGGAAGGGCATCGGCTACGGCTCCGTGCTGTATCTGTCCGTCCTGGCCGGCATCGACCAGGAGCTCTACGAAGCGGCGGACATCGACGGCGCCGGGCGATGGCAGAAAATCCGATATATCACGCTGCCGCTGCTTGTTCCGATGATCGTCATTATGACCCTGCTGGGACTCGGCAATATCATGCACTCGGACACCGGTCTCTTTTATCAGGTAACGAAGAATGTTGGAGCATTAAAGTCAACCACGCAGGTGATCGACTCCTACGTGCTGGATGCCATCGCCAACAGCACAGATTACGGAATGACTGCGGCCGCCACCTTTTATCAGTCCATCGTAGGGTTTATCATGGTAATCGGCACAAATCTGGCCGTCCGCCGGATCTCGCCGGAGAATTCGCTTTTCTAGAAAGGAGAGAGACAGATGAGCACGAAGCAGCAAATCGCAACAAAAAGCAACAGGACGAAAATGACTGCCGGACAGTACTCCCTGACAGGATTTATGGGTCTTTACGCCGCCGCCTGCCTGCTCCCGATATTACTGGTTCTGGTCGTATCCTTTTCCAGTGACCAGAGCATCCAGCAGAAGGGGTTCAGCTTTTTTCCTGAGGAATGGTCGCTGAAGGCATGGCAGTACGTCCTCGGCTACGGCAGACAGCTGCTCGTATCCTACGGGGTTACCATATGGATCACCGTCGCATCGACCGTGATCGGCCTGATTGTTATGAGCATGTTCTCCTACGCGCTTAGCCGCTCCTGCTTTTCCCTGCGCAGGCAGCTGTCCTTCCTGCTCCTGTTCACAATGCTTTTCAGCGGCGGGCAACTTTCCCAGTATCTGGTGGAAACAACAATATACGGCCTGAAGGACAGCCTGTGGGCTCTGATCCTTCCCGGCGTCTCCGCCATGCATGTAATTATCATGCGAACCTATATCCAGGGCAACGTGCCGGAATCAGTGATTGAATCCGCTAAAATCGACGGTGCACGGGAATACCGGATTTTCTGGCAGATCGTGTTCCCGATGATGAAGCCGACGCTGGCTTCCATCGGCTTCATGAAGGCGGTAGGCGTATGGAACGACTGGCAGAAGGCGTATCTGTATATCTCTTCACCGTCAAAGACGCCGCTGCAGCTCCTTTTGATTCGCATTGAAAAAAGTATCGAGTTCCTGCTGCAGAACAGCGAGCAGATCCCGGCGGCGGAATATATGCTCCTGCAACAGAATATGCCCCAGGAATCAGGCCGCATGGCAATCCTTCTGACGGCTCTTGGTCCCATCATGATCGCTTATCCGTTCTTCCAGAAATATTTCGTGAAGGGACTTACGGTAGGCGCTGTAAAAGGATGACGCTGCCACGGCAGTTCATCATACAATATTTCCATTTTACAACTTTTAAGGAGGGTAAGTTATGAGAAGAAAAACAATGGCAACACTGCTTGCAGCCGCCATATGCGCAGGCACAATCAGCGGATGCGGCACAGGATCTCCGCAGACAGGAGACACCGCCAATCAGACGACGGCCGCCGCGAAAGCCAGCCAGGAAGAAACGGCTGCCGCGCAGAACGCCGCGGAAACGGCGGCGGCTGAAGAAGAAGGGAATTCGCCGACAGACATCAGCGTTTTCCTCTACGGTGTCTGCCCGGATACGGCCAAGCTTAAGGAAGTGCAGGACGCGATAAACGCCTACTCCCTGGAAAAGATCGGGGTCACGGTACGTCTGACTAACTTTGATGTCAGCGAATACAAGGACAAGCTGACCATAGCGCTGGCGGCAAAAGAGGACGTGGATCTGGCCTTCATGGCAAACTATCTGGGATTGGAGACGCTCCGTGATGGTGACGCCTTAATGGATCTGACCGATCTGCTTCCATCGTATGAGGGGCTTTACAACACGATGCCCGAACTCGTCTGGGAGTCTTCGGAGATCCAGGGACGCAGGTACTTTATTCCGAATTACAAGGAAACCTTCATAGGATACTCCATCGTCACCCCGGCGGCTCTTGCGGATACGATCAAGGACAAATATGGGATCGACTTCCAGGCGCTTGAGATGAATAATGCCGACGATTTCGGCGTATACACAGAATACCTGGACGCCTGCCTCAAGGAAGGAGTGGAGATGCCCTATCTGCCGAACCTGACATCATTCGTTAACCTGGTTCAGTGCGGCCATCCCAGATACTGCGTCATTCCCGGTACGGACACAACGACCGTCCTGTTCGACACGGAGACCAATCAGGCGATCATGGCATTGGACTCTCCTGCCGTCCAGAAATACAACGATCTGATGCGGGAGTGGTACGAAAAGGGCTATACGAAGGAGGAACTGCTTCTGTCCGATTTCTCAGCAACGCCCTACCTGCAGGCTGGCACTTATGGGATCACCGGCTGGACCACGGTCCCCGACAATGAAAACGAATGTACGAAGCGCTATGGCGTTCCCGTGTACCTTCATGAGATAGGCTCAGCTCTGACCGGCGACAGCGCCCTTGGATCAGGCTGGTCCATTCCGGCATATTCTGAAAAATCAGACGCGGCTCTCAGATGGCTGCAGCTTCTGAATACAGATACCGATTTTGCCGATATTTTCGTATACGGAATTGAGGGATCGGATTTCAACCGGACAGCAGATGGACTGATTGAACAAACAGAAGGTACAGTCTGGAGCAACTCGCCATGGAAAGCCACGAACTTCATGACACCTACGCTGACCGTCTCTGATTCGCCGAATAAGAAAGAGCTTTATGTAGAGATGAATGCGAAGGCGGAACCCGCACCACTTCTGGGCTTCAGGGCGGACGTCAGCAGTCTTTCCGCGGAGACGGCGGCCATCTCCGCAAAGTATTCCGAATACTCCAAGTTGATCCGGTACGGAATGATCAGCGAAGAAGATCTGAAGACCGCCGTTGAGGAGATCCGGGCGTGCGGTTTTGATACCCTGCTTCCTGAGATTCAGAAGCAGCTTGACGAATTTCTCGCAAATCAGTAAGATAAAGGACATAAGGCCGCCCGGCTCCGGCCGCTGCGTAAGTCCCTGAACAGACAAAGGAAAGTATGCGTGGATGCAGGGAGAGATGGTATGCTGAACGTACTGATTGCAGACGACGATAAGATCTGCTGCGAATGCCTGAAGAATCTGGTAGCATGGAAAAAACTGGGCTGCAAACAGCCTGTGACAGCTTTTAACGGTATGGACGCATGGGAACTCCTGCAGGAGCAGAGGTTCGATTTCATTATCTGCGACCTGAAGATGCCAGTAATGGACGGGCTGGAGCTGTGCCGCCGGATCTTTGAAGATGGGATCCAGACGGAGATGGTTTTCTTAAGCGCCTACGAGGATTTCGCCATAGCCCGTACAGCCATGCAGTACGGCGTCAGGGACTATATCTTAAAGCCCATCGGCATGGAGAGTATCCGTGATCTTGAAAAGATTATCGGAAGTGTGAAGCGCCGCAAAGACAGGAGAAAACAGAATATCCGGTTTTTCGACGAGGCGTACAACCATCAGATCATCGACGCGATCCATAAGCACGACATTGAGTTCATCAATGGGCTTTTTGAAGGAATGAAGGAGTTGGACCGTCAGGAGATTAAGATCGCCTGCAACTCCCTTCTGTACACACTCTATGAGTATCTATGCGTAGCCAACAGGGGAACGCAGCGTCAGGTCTTTGAAAATATCTATAAGAAATGGCGTTCCAGCCTGATGCTTTTGGACAAAACGGAAAGCTGCATAAGCTATGTAAAGGAACTTTACCTGGCAGAAACCGGAGCCGGCGGAACGGACGCGGATGAAAACCAGGCCTTCCGCCACATCTGCCGTCTGGTAGAAGAAAGCTTCCGCAGCCAGGACTGCAATATTGCCTGGCTCGCGGACAAGCTTCACATGACGTGCGCCTACGTCGGACGTATCTTCAAAAATCAGGCGGGTGTCAGCCTGACCGAGTATATCGGGGAGCGCCGCGTCCGTGAAGCCTGCAGGCTGCTTGAGGAAACCAGGCTGCCGATGGGCGAGATTTCCAGAGAAGTGGGCTATACGGATCCGAACTATTTCGCCAAAAGCTTCCGCAGCCATATGGGTATCTCCCCTTCCGAATACCGGAAAAAGAACAGTCATTACAGCTGACGGCGGATCGCGCGCGGTCCGCCGTAATTGTGTATGCCACGGAGGAGATCATGAAAGAAAAATGGAAAAATGTGAGTCTCAGCGTGAAAAGCAGCGTCATGTATACCCTGATGCTTTTGTCCATCATGGGAATCTTCACATTGGGTCTTTATGTCTATTTTCGAAGGATCACCGTATCCTCTGTGACTGAAGCAGTAAATTACGCTATGGACATCAACTCCGGCAGCCTGGAAAACTTTCTGAAACGCCTGGAGATATCCATCGGAAGTGTTCACGAGAATGACCACATCTACGCGCAGGATATGGGGGAAATATCCCCGATCGGAGATATGATCGTTTCCTATGAACGAAGCAGCAAGGTCGAAGATTATCAGCATCTGGTACGTACCTACGACGAAAACCTGTATCAGTTCAATAATTATTTCCTTTCCTGCTTCGGCGAAGAGGGAGGCGATTTCAGCAATATCTTTTTCGTGGATTCCGCGTGGCCTATTCACGTTTTCTTCCAGAAGCGCCCGTCCGTTTATGGTAATGGTTTCGGAAATAACGAAAAGGTTCGGCTGACCGACTGGTATCTGCAGACGGAAAATAAGAACGGGGACGTCTGGTGGTTCACCCTGCCGCATGAACCAAACCGCCTCTGCGTCGCAAAGCGGGTCATCTACAGGCACAACATCGGTCTGGACTATAAGGAGGACAACCTGGGAGTACTCATCGTCAGCTTCGACATGTCCGTTTTTTCAGAACGTATGGATGTGAGCGGTCTGACACCCAACTCGGAAATGGTGCTTGTAGATGATTCAAACCGGGTGATCTACTCAAGCAACGGCAGGGCAGATATCTGTCAGGATGAATTTGAAGAGACGGCGGCAAAACTGCAGCCTCAGGAACACCAGTTCGAAGGCCGTTCATGCCTTCTCAATGCCAGGAAGCTTCCGCTGGATTTAAAGCTTCTGACGATCGTTCCGACAGACGACATCTACAAGACGGTCTCAGGTACCGTGAATATGGTGATCATTGCCAGTCTGATGCTGACCGTGATCGGAATTCTCATTACCGTTGTCATAAGCCGAACCATCGTTATCCCTCTGCGCAGGCTGACGGAACATATGGAAAAAGGCGGAATGGAGAGCGCAGGTTCCAGCCGGGGCAGCATGGACGAAGTAAGCATCCTTTACAAGGCATATAACCATCTGATGGAAGAACTTGACTCGGCGATGAAGAATATCCAGGAAACGGATGAAAAGAAACGGAGGGCAGAGCAGCAGGCTCTTCAGGCCCAGATGGACCCTCATTTCATTTATAATACGTTAAATTCCATCTCCTGTCTCGCGCTTCTGAACGGCGAGGAACAGATCTCGGAGCTGATCGTCGATCTGACAAAGATCATTCGCTATAAGATCAGCTGGCAGGACAGGCTGGTAACCCTGGCTGAAGAGATCGTCATGATCCGCCAGTATGAGAATATCCAGAAAAGCTGTCTCCGTCAGGAGCTTGATATCGAGTACCGGATCGCCCCCCCGGCAGAGACGCTTTTGATTCCCAGGCTTACCATTCAACCTCTGGTGGAGAACGCCCTGATCCACGGGAGACGGGAAAAGAACGAGGCCATCCGCATTCGGATCAGTGCGCATGCGGAAAACGGCGAAGCCATAATCTGCGTCTGGGACAATGGGACAGCCGCAGATACGGAGCGTATCAACCACTATTTGCGGAGCGGGACACCGTATGAGGGGGAGAGCCTCGGCGTCCGCAATGTATCTGAACGACTCATCGGAATCTGGCCGGAAGCGGCGGTTTATTTTGAAAAGGATAGCGATGGCCACACGATGGCGGTCATACGAATACCGACGGGCAGGAAGGATTCCTTTTCACTACCATACCAATCAGGAGGCAGCTATGCAGATCATCAGGGAAGCGGCGATCGCTGCTGATTATGACATTATCGTCGCGGGCGGAGGGGTGGCCGGCGTATCGGCCGCGGTCTGCGCAAGCCGCATGGGAAAGAAGGTTCTTCTCATTGAAAAGACAATCAGTCTTGGCGGACTTGCCACCAATGGCCTGATCAATCTGTTCGTACCGCTGTGCAACGGAAGGGGCGTGCAGATCATCAAAGGGATGGCAGACGAGCTTCTGCGGCTTTCCGTGAAGGACGGATACGACACGATTCCTGCCCCATGGAAAGAAGGCGAACCGCGAAACGGTGAGAAAACCCGCTATGTAACCAGATTCTCCGCTCCGATCTTCACGATGGCGCTGACGGAATTCGTCCGAAGGGAGAGAGTCGATATCCTGTACGATACGCTGATCACAGCGCCCATCATGGAAGACCGCCTCTGCCGGGGAGTGGTCGTAGAAAATAAAACCGGCTGCGAAATCTATCATGCGAAGATGGTAATCGATACGACCGGCGATGCCGATGTCCTTTTCCGCGCGGGGGTTCCCACTGTACAGGGACAGAATTACCATACCTATCTTCCATTTTCCGCCAATCTGGAAACCTGCCGCAAAGCGGTCGAAAAGCAGGACATATCTCTTCTGTACGGCTGTATGTACACCGGCGGCCGCGCTTCTCTCTACGGAGAGGGGCAGCCAGAGGGCAAGGCCGCCAGAACTGGAACGACGGCGAAGGACGTCACAGAATATGTGATCGAAAACCATCTGGAATGTCTGGAAAATCTCAGAAAAAATGGAGGGAACCGTTTCAAAAGAACCGTACTCGCACTTCCGTCGATGCCACAGTTTCGCACGACACGCCGCATCGACGGGGACTACACGCTCCGCGAAAAAGACGCCTACAAACATTTTGGGGATTCCATCGCGGCAATCTGCGATTTTGACCGGCGGGATTATCTCTACGAGGTGCCCTACCGCACCCTGGTAAGAACCGGATTTCCCAATCTGATCACGGCAGGGCGGTGCGCCTCAGGCGAAGGCTACGCGTGGGACGTGCTGCGGGTTATACCACCGGCTATTCTCACCGGTCAGGCGGCCGGAGCCGCCTGCGCAATCGCGATCGACGACCATTCGGATATCGGCGGAATCGATGTAAGAAAACTTCAGGAGACGCTTTCGCGGCAGAACGTAGCGATCCATTTTGACGATTCCCTGGTACCCGAAGAGGAGGCCCAGGATGTACACGCGGGGGCCGAAGGACACCTGTAATCCGGCCCCGGCGGAACGGAACCGCAAATTCACATTTCAAGACAGAATTGGCCAGGAACCTGCTTCCAGATTCCCAGCCAATTTTCGGCCTGCTTCCGGCGCTGCGCAACGTCATCGTCCTGCGTCATTCCCTCTTCGGAAGCGTCATCCGAAGCACTTCCAGCAGACAGCCCTTAAGTCCTTCCGGCATATCGATTCCGTTCAGCGCATCCGCCGTCTCCTCCGGGCCGACGCCTTTTTTCTCCAGTACAGACCAGATCCTCTTCTTTAAGGCGTACTCCGTCTGCGCCCCGTTTAAGATCCGCCAGCAGAAGGCTTCCACGTCATTTTCCGCGATCAGCGCCTCTCCCTGCGGGAAAACCACCGTAACGCCGCAGGTTACGGGGATCTCTTCAATTTCCACCGTCAGGGTATGGGATTCACTCTGGTAGGAGCAGACGACGTCCTCTCGTATCCGCCCTTCTGCCAGAACCCCTGGCGCCACATTCCTTACGCCCCCAAAAATCAGCTTCCAGCTTCTCTTCGCCGGCAGCACGGATAAATTTCCCCGCGCCGACGCGATGGTAAACGTCCGGATGTCTCCCGCTTTTAAGGCAAGCTCTGTCACGGCCCAGTTCTCCGGTCTGTCTTCGGGGCTGTCCCCGTCGTCCTCTCTCAGCAGAAACCTTCCGTCCGCCGCGGGGAAAATACGCACCTCCATGGCCGCCGGGTTTTCGATGGAATTGCTGTACCGCCTCATATCCGCCATGGGCACAATGGCTCCTGCCTTCATAAGCACGGGAATATTCTCGATCCCCCTCCACATGCGCAGCATCCTTCCGCCGTCATAAATTCTCCCGTCGAAGAAATCCATCCATTTCCCCTCCGGAAGCCACACATCTGTCCAGGCGGCTCTTGCTTCCTTCTCCATCGGACGGGTGATCGGCGCTGCCAGAAGCTCCGTTCCGAAATAATATTCGTTGGGCGCCTGGTACGCCTCCTCCCGTTCCGGCTCCTTATAATACATCGGCCAGATCAGCGGCTGATCCTCGGCGCTGGCCCTGTAGTTCATCGTATAAAGATAGGGAATCAGGCTGTGGCGCAGCCTAAGATACCGTCCCATGACCTCCCTCGTCGCCGCGTCATGCTTCCAGGGCTCTCTCCCGTAGAATGGACCCTTGGTGCTGTGAAGACGCATGATCGGAGAGAATACGCCGAACTGCACCCACCGGGCCACCAGCTCGTCGTCCCTTACGCCCCGCATATGGCCTCCGATGTCGTGGCTCCACCAGCCGTAGCCGATATTGCTGGCCGTGCTTGTAAAATAGGGCTGATAGGCAAGGCTTTCCCAGGAAATAACCGTGTCTCCGGAGAATCCCACCGGGTATCGGTGGCTTCCCACTTCCGCGTAACGTGAAAACGTGATGCGGCGTGTTCCTTTCCAGGAGCTGTCCAGATAATGGGTATGGTTCAGAATCCAGAGAGGATCCAGTCCCGGCAGTCTGCATTTCGTTCCCTGCTGCCAGTCCAGCCACCAGAAGTCCACTCCCTGCCTCTCCAGACTGTGGCAGAGCACTTCAAAATAAACCTTCATGAAATCCCGGTCAGACGGGTCGAATACCACCGTCTGCCCGCCCGCGGGATCGATCTTCAGCGCTTTCGCCATCTCAGGATACAGCTCCTCATAGGCGCGGACGCCGTCCGCCGGATGGACATTGAGGCTGACCTTCAAGTTCCTGTCATGGAGCCAGGCCAGGAATCCCTCCGGATCCGGAAAGAGCTCTCTGTTCCAGGTATATCCGGTCCAGCCGCTTCCGTATTTGGGATCCACCTCGTCCACCAGATGCCAGTCCATGTCGAGAACCGCTACGCTAAACGGCAGCCGCTCCGCCTCGAAGCGCAGCATCAGTTCTTTATACTCGTCCGCCGAATAGCGATGGTAGCGGCTCCACCAGTTTCCCAGGGCGTACCTGGGCAGCAGCGGCGTCCTGCCGCATAAATGATAGAAATCCTTCAGACACTCCAGGTAACGGTGCCCATATCCGAAAAAATAGAGATCAATACAGGCTCTCCGCCGCTCCACCCAGCCGTCCTCCGTCATAGGCATGGAAGTACTGTCGTCAATGACGGAAAAGCCTTCGCGGGACAAAAGCCCCGTCCCCAGTTCGATTTTCCTGTACTCTCCGGGATCCTTGACATAGATATAGCGTTCTCCGTCCATTCCGTCCAGCGTGCGGTAAGTCCCTTTCAGGTCGCACGGCTCCTGTCCGTAATGCCATCGGCTGCCCCTTACAGACTTCACATCAATTATCAAACCGTCCGCCGTAAATTCCTTTTGATTATAATACAACACGAGCTCGGCGGTCTCAAGGAGCAGCCACGGCGCCCCGCCATAGCCCGCCTCTTTCCCGGCTCCCGTTTCCACGGGGTTGGATCCTTTCGGCTCCCCCTGTTCTGCGGGTCTGGGCCCTTCCGGAGCCCACGCTGTCTCAAACCGCGGCGCTTCAAAATCCCGATTTACCACCGCCTGCGTTGCCCCGTCCTCGAAATATCCCTCGCTGCTGTATTCCAGACGCAAAAGCGACGGCGTAAGCACCGTAATCCTGTAATTCTTTCCCTTAATAATCCCTTTCGGATCCATCAAACGTTTCTCCTTTCCCAATGCCGTCCATTCAGCCGTCAGTTTCCCCGGTAAACAATCCATCCGTCCGCGACGGTAAAGACGCATCGATAACCCTCGTCCACCACAATACGGCAGCCGTTTCTGTCTGTAGAATCAATCTGCACGGGCCCGTATTTCAGCACCGCCGTATCGGCCGCCCGCCCCGGCAGCAGCATTCCCCATTCCTCCTGACGTCCGATGGCGCCGGCCGCGTCGGATGTGACGGCCCGCAGGACCGCCTCATCGCTCATGCCCAGGTAACGCATGATGGACATCGCCATGGTCATCCCATAGTTCCCTCCGCGGTGAAAAGCGCTCAGCCTCGTGATATCCGTACTGATCGTGTCAGGTCCAAGACCCGCCGCAAGCGCCTGCCGGATGATCTCATAGCTGCCGTGTGCGCCTCCCGCAAGTCCCGTATCCAGGATGATTCCCCGCTCTCTCGCCTCTCTCAGCGCCTCAAAACCGTCCTCCGCGGCCGTGTGCCCGATTCCATGATAGACATGGGTGCAGATATCCCCTTTCCTCATGCAGGAAAAAAGCTCTCTAAGCGGCACCGGTGAATTCGTGCAGTGAACCATAACACGATACCCTCTTCCATGGGCGTATTCACACACCTCCCGGAACGGTTCCACCGAATCCACGTCCGTTTGCCCTTTGTCATAATAGGTTTTGATGCCGACGATCCGCCCTTCATGGGCAGAGATCACGCGCTCGGCCCGGTCGAAAACAGGCCGGCCATTATGATAACCCACCACCGCAAAGATTGCTGTCTTCAGATGGAAATTCTCCTCCACCGGCTCCGTCTTTTCTCCTCCGGCCTCCGCCGCGGCCGTCACGCCGAAAGGATAAGAGCTTGCTTCCGGAAGCACTCCGAAAATATCCGGCCCCACTCCTTTTAAGTGCGTATGAATATCCACCAGGCCCGGACAGACAACCGCGCCGGACGCATCGTACTCATAATCGGCCTGAAACCCCTCGCATGCTCCGATATCCGCGATTTTTCCGTCCTTTAGAGCAACGTTCCCTTTTTTATACTCCATTCCGTTCCAGACGGTCCCATTGCTGATCAAAATCGATTTTATCCCAGTTCCCATCTCCGGCTCCTCTATTCCCACTCCGGACATAGTATCCTGCTCCAGTCGAACAGCACGCCAAGCGGAAAATCGCGGTCATTCGCCAGCCGGTCAAAGATTTCCTCGCAGTCCGCCGGCGACGCGATCGTGGTGATGATGGGCGATACCTGAATCCGCCCTTTTTCCATCATGCGCAGGAGCGCCTGGCAGTCCGCTTCGTTGGTCCAGCAATATGGATAGCTGTCCATCTTTGGACGTACCATATTGTGTGCGCCGATCAGCGAAACGCCCGGTTTATGTACCTGACGGTAGAAATCAATCGGGCAATTCGACACGCGGGTACAGCCGTTTAAGGCAATGCGCCCCTGCCGTGCCACGCAATCCAGCGCCTGCATAAGCGCCTGGGAAGATCCAGTTACTTCCACAATGGCATCGACGCCTTTTCCGTCTGTCGCCGACTTCACCTGTTCCGCGAAATCCTGCTTTCCCGGATCAAAAACGTAATCCGCTCCCAGCCGCAGAGCAAGCTCACGGCGGACAGGATTGAGATCCGCCGCGATCAGCGGGCACGCGCCCATCCACTTGGCGCACTGCAGGGCGAAAAGCCCCAGGTGTCCCAGCCCCATAATCATGGCCGATTCGCCAAATTCCAGCCGTGTCTTCCGCAGGCCGCCAAGCCCCATAGCGCCGACGATAGCAAACACGGCGTCCTCATCCCTGACATCTGCCGCAACCGGATAGATATCCTCCTGGGGGCGCACGCTATACTGGGCGTGCGTCCCATGGTACACCAGCACCCTGTCCCCCGGCTTTACTCTCTCTACTGCGCCCCCGACCCGCACAACCGTTCCCACCGCGTCGTATCCAAGCCGCCGCGGGAAACCCGTACCCGTGTTCGGCAGCCCCAGAAGATTCGCACGTTCCGTTCCGGCGCTGATCAGCGTATAGTGCGTTCTGGTCAGAACTTCATTCTCACGGATATCCCGCTGCTCATAATCCGTCAGCTTCGCTTTTCCGATCGTTACAAATTGGATCTCTTTCATCAACATACCGCCATTTCCTCCTTCTTGAACATTGTCTGTTCCTTTCCCTATACTCCTCCGTCTAAGGCGTCCATTCTCCAGTCAAGAGTGCGGAACGCATCCGCAACCGTCTTCAGGTCAAGCTGGGCAAAATTGCTGCCTGCCGAATACCGGTCCGTGCAGAAGATCAGATACGCGCCGAGCATTGGATTGACGAGCCGGGTTACCTTGCCGAACGCGCCGACGCAGTGGAAATGCACCTTGCAGGACCGAATCTCCTGTTTGAGCAGAAGCATTCCCCGAAGCGCCTCCGCCAGCTCCTCCGCCGTATCCGCGGCGCCGACGATCTTGATCACATCCGGGCCTTTCGACTCCAGGTGCCGCGCAAGGCATAAAAGCTCCTCCGCACACATCGGGACGAAGGTATGACAGGAGATCAACACCTCGCATCCCCGCTCGTGCGCAAACGAAATCAGCTCCTTCTGTCTGGCAAGCGCCCGCTCATTAAGCGTCACCTCCCTCGGGTTCGTATGCGCGAAAATCATATCCTCCGGCGCATGTTCCCGGTCGAATCGCTCCCTGGAAGGCCGGTCAAAGGAAAAGTTCTGCATATCGATACAGTCTGCCCCGGCTTCGATCGCCATTTTTAAAAGACCGATCCTCTCCTCTTCCGTCTCCTCATACGCCTCCTGATAATAATTCTGGCTGTAGCTCAGCGCCATAACCGGCAAGGCGGAGCCGCTTATAATCCTCCTTATAGACTCCACATTCTTGTATTCCGCGTCCAGGCATGAAAGGTGCAGGTCATATCCCATCGCTCCGTCAATCCTGGCATTTTTCATTTTCGCAATCGCGTCATACGGCGTGCGCTCCCTCACCACATCGACAATAAACGGCGACGGATGGTTCGCAAAGCTCCTTTTTCCCATGTTCTCCTCCTTACTTTTTCGACTGTCAGGTGCGCCTGCAGATTCCGCCTGCCGGACGCCCTGCGCAGGCGCGCCCACCCTTCTACGACATGCAGGCGCCCCTGCCCCTGCGCTGTTTATCTCACCTGCAGAACTACCTTCCCGACATTCTCTCCCCGCTCCAGTATCGCGTGGGCCTCCTCCGCCTGTCCGATGGGCAGCACCTTATAGATGCTCGGTCTTATGCTGCCGTCCTCGATCTTCGGCCAGACCTGCTCCACAAGCTGGCTTAAAATCACCGCCTTCATCTGCGGCGTGCGGCTGCGCAGCATGCTGCCGACCAGATGCAGCCCCTTTGTCAGCAGAGGCCGGAGAAGCAGCCTCGTCTCCACGCCTGTCAGGGTGGAGATCACGATCCAGTAACCGCCTTTCGCCATATAAGGAAGGCATTCCCCGAGCATTGTTCCGCTTAGGCAGTCCATCGCCACATGGATCGGCCTTCCGGCCGCTTCCTCCATCTTCAGAACGTCCGCGACACGCTCCCGTGTGGAAATGATGACCCGGTCTGCGCCCAGATTCTCTATCCTCTCCTTCTGTTCCTCCGACAGCACCGTGGTGATTACTCTTGCCCCAAACGCTTTTGCCAGAGGGATCGCAACGCTCGAAAGTCCCCCGGCGCCGGCCGGAATAAAGGCGGTCTGTCCAGCTTCCAGACGGCCCTCCAGGAAAAGATTGAGCCAGGATGTGGCGTATGCCTCCGGCAGAGCGGCCGCTTCCATGAGCGTCAGCCCTTTCGGCACCGGCATCGCCATATCGTAACGGACGGACGCATACTGCGCGTATCCGCCTCCTCCGAGAAGCGCGCACACTTCATCGCCGATCTTCCATCTGCTTTCTCTTTCGGCGGTCTCGCCCATCTCGACGACCCTTCCGGATATCTCCAGGCCCATCCATTCCGGACAGCCGGGCGGAGAAGGGTATTTTCCCTGCCGCTGCAGCAGATCCGCCCGGTTTAAAGCCGCCGCGTGAATCTCGATCCGCATTTCATCCTCTTTCATCACCGGATCCGGCACATCCGACCAGACCAGCTCTCTCCTTTCGTTCACAAGCATTGCCTTCATATGGAATCTCTCCTTTCAAGACTCGTCCGCGGGTTCCGGCTCGAAATTCGGGCCTGCTTTTGCAGACAGCTTCCTGCCCGAATCTGTGCGCATCCTCGCAGAGCATTTATCAGAAGGGGCGATTCCCGCCGCCGATACAGCTTCTTTAGTCCTCGGTTATAGAGGCGGGAGCCTTCCTCACCTGATAACGATTCACTCGCACTATAACAGAACATCCGCGGTCCGTAAATGTTCATATTGATATTCTTGTGCTTTTCGATACTATCATTCTGGATTCCTTTTCCTGCCGGATGTATTTACATTTTCTCATTTCTGATATAAAATGATGACAAGCATTACGAATAAATGCCGCAGAATACAGGAAAAACATTTCTGCGCACACATTTGCGGCTCAAACAGAAAGAGCGGTTGGAAGAAGAGAAGATATGCAGAATTCTTTATATGATATGATAATCACCAGGATCTACGCGTTTAACCGCATCCGTGTCTCACAGGGGCAGACCGCCCAAAGACGCGGCAGGGAATATTCCGCTTTTGTCATCAAGACCCAGGGCTGTACGGTCTATCGCATGCAGCGCACGAAATATGTCTCCGATCCGGGCCACGTCGTTTTTCTCCCCCGGGGTGCGTCCTATTCCTGGGAATGCCTGGAAGAAGGAGAATGCCTGATGATCGAATTCGACTGCGAAAACTGCCCCGACTCCATTTTAAGCGCACCGATTAAAAGCTGCATGGAACTGACCGCCATCTTTTCCCGTCTGGAGAATCTGATGCTGTTTCGGCCCCAAGGTTATCTTCCAAAGTGTATGACCGGTCTGTATGAGACCATTTCCCGAATCGCGGAAAATGAACAGACCGATTACCGGTTCTCGTCGAAAAAGGAACGGATCCGCCCTTCCATCGAATACATGGAACAGCATTTCAGCGACGGCGGCATTGACATCCAGAGGCTCGCATGCCTGTCCGGTATAAGCGTCGTGTATTTCCGCAAGATCTTCACGGAAGTCTACGGTATGCCGCCGGTCCGGTACCTTAACATGATTAAAATAGAAAAGGCTAAGGGCCTTTTGATAAGCGACTACAGTACGATTGAGGCTGTGGCGGAATCCGTAGGATACGGCAGCGTATATCATTTCTGCAAAATGTTCAAACAAGTGACCGGAATATCCCCCGGCAAATATGCTGCGTCTAAGGATATGTCCGTTCACCGTTAAAGGATGTGCTGCCCTTCAGGAAAGATAATAGAAATTTCAACATGCCAATTGGCAACTAATATTATTCGTTGTATAGTATTATCATATCACTAATATTTTCGCATCCCCAACAACGAAAGGAGAAGGCCAATGGCATTTCAGACCGGGGCCGCCATGCTGGACGCCTGCGTGCTGGCCGTGCAGGCCGCAGAGGCCCTTGGCCAGACGCAGGAAATCGTCCGGAATGAATCCCAGCCGCTGCTCCCCTCCCTGTTCGGCCTTCTCAAAGGCCGCGAAGCCGCGCAGGAAGATCAGCAGTCCACTTACCGTTTTCAGAAAATGGATCTGGAGCCTTTCCGCAGCGTTTCCGTACATGTCCGCAACTGCCCCATTTCCATGAAAGAATCGGCCGACGGCAGATACGGCGCAGACGTGTATCTGCTGTTAAATGAAGGCGAGACCGCGCAGGCCGGCATGGAGCATGGCGTCTTCACCGTCAGGATCAGCGGCAGGGCCATTTCCCACAGGAATCAGCAGGGAAACCAGTATGTAAAGCTGTACCTCCCCGCAAAGGAATACGACCGCATCGAACTGCATTCCTCCAACGCCTCGGTCACATCCGACTGTCCCGCCGCAATCCGCAGTGAACTTAAGATCGATACCAGCAATTCGTCAGTCAATGTAAGCGGTATTCGTGACGCGGAGAAGATCCACGCGGACAGCAGCAACGGCAGCATCACCGTAAGCGGGTGCCGGTTCACCGAGGAACTGAAGGCCGATACCAGCAACGCTTCGATCCGGCGGAGCTGGAAGGAAGAGAATCGGACTACCGCGTGAGCGCGGACACCTCCAACGCCGCGATCTACGTCAACGGCGAGAAACGGGGCAAGTCCTACAGTTCGGGCGGCGGAAACCGGAAAGTCGTTCTGGATACGTCTAACGGAAAGATCAATGTAACCTATAAACCTGTACCAGGAAAAGATATCTGACAAAATAAAAGAGCGCGGGTAGCGCTCTTCGTTTTTATGTACATAAAATATGTCTTATTCTACATTTTTATGTACATAAAAGTGTTGTGCTTTTGGGGTGTTATGTTTATAATAGAAATATACGTGATTCAAAAGGAGGTTCGGGCTAATGTATCGATTTGCTCTGGAAAAGCTTATAGAATGGAAAAATAATCCCAACCGCAAGCCCTTGATCATTCGGGGCGCACGTCAGGTAGGAAAGACCTGGCTGATGCAGGAATTCGGCAGAACACAGTTTGAACAGACAGCTTACATTAATTTTGACGTCAACACAAGGATGCGTGACGCTTTTTCGGCAAATCTGGACACGGAACGACTTCTCCTGGCAATTTCCGCCGAGACTGGTATTTCCATTTCTCCGGATAATACCCTGCTGATCTTTGATGAGATTCAGGAAGCCCCGCGCGCCCTGACCTCGCTGAAATACTTTTGCGAAAACCATCCGGAATACGCGATTGTCGCGGCCGGTTCTCTTTTAGGGATAGCCCTGCACGAAGGGACCTCTTTCCCGGTCGGGAAAGTAGATTTTCTGAATCTATATCCTCTAAGCTACCGTGAATTTTTGCTGGCTATGGGAGAAGAAGCACTTCTGATGCTGCTGGATTGCGAAGACCTGCAGATGCTTTCCCTGTTTCGGGACAAATATACAGATCTGCTCAGGCAGTATTATTTTGTAGGCGGGATGCCGGAAGCCGCAGACTGTTTCTGCAAAAAGAGAGATTTCAATCAGGTTAGAACGATACAGACTAATCTTGTCGCCTACTATCAGCAGGATTTTTCCAAGCACGCGCCGGTCAGCCAGATCGCGCGTCTAAATCAGGTATGGCAGTCCATTCCAATGCAGCTTGCCCGGGAAAACAGAAAATTCATGTACGGACAGATCCGAGAAGGCGCGCGTGCCAAAGACTTCGAACTGGCTATCCAATGGCTTGCAGACTGCGGACTGGTATACAAAGCCATCCGTGCTTCCAAACCCGGAATGCCGTTAGCGGCCTATATGGAACTGTCTGCTTTTAAACTGTTTCTGGCAGATATAGGACTTCTCGGCGCCCTGAGCGGCTTGTCCGCCCAGACCATCGTGGACGGAAGCCGGATTTTTACGGAATTCAAAGGCGCTTTGACCGAGCAGTATGTCATGCAGCAGCTGGTATCGGATACCGGTTTGACGCCTTATTATTTTTCCGCGGATAACTCCCGGATGGAAGTCGACTTCCTTCTTCAGATGGAGAATCAAATCATACCACTTGAAGTGAAGGCAGAAGAGAATCTCCGTTCCAAAAGCCTGCGAACCTACTGTGAAAAATACGATCCGGAACTCGCCGTCCGAACCTCTCTGTCCGATTACCGCAGGCAGGACTGGATGGTAAATGTCCCCCTCTACCTGCTTCCGTCTTATATCCGGAACAGAACGGCCTCTGGAGTACCGGTCACCCTAACCCGGCGATAATACCGTATACCAGTTCCTTCAAAACAGCCGCTTCGCTCTCGCCCAGCGCGCCGTGATAGGCAAGACCGGCCGGATCCTCCCCGGTAAGCGTCACAAAATGACAGAGTGCCGCCACATAGGTACCCGCCGCGGACGAATGGCTCCCGTCCTCATTGTACAACTCTATCTCCGGATGCTTCGTATAAATCTCATAGAACACACGCCCGACCGGCGAGACCGGAAGCCCTAACTCTCTCCCCAGCCTCTCGTAAACCTCAGCCAGGGCTCTGCTCATGCTCTCATTGGTTCCTATGAGCCCGTCTGCCCCCGCCTTACGCCCCCAGGTTTCGTACAGAACAGCCCTCGCGCCGTTTGCGGCAAGCTTTTCACAGAGTGCCGCCGCGCCCGCCTCGAACCGGTCATAGCTCAGGATCGGAGACCGGCTCTGCTCCTGAAGGAACGCGTAATCGTATTTTGCCTGCGCCAGTTTGGTCTCCAGCATTTCGCCATACGGGTCCTTCAGAATAACCATCCGGAGTCGTGCCGTTCACAAACAGGGAACCCTGCGGGCCGCCGCTCTCAGGACGGAAGTAATAGTACTGACCGCCGATCTCGTTCCAGCCGGTATACATATGGCCCTGCGTACCGTCAGCTACCGGATGCAGATAGTAACGGCTGCCTTCCCAGGTGATCCATCCGGTTACCATGTAACCTTCCGCATCGAAGTAATACCAGTCGGTCTTTCCGTTCCAGGGCAGCTGAGCCCATCCGCCTGCCGGCCACGTGCCGTCCGAATTCTGATACCACCAGCGGATGCCGTCGGCAGCCTTAACCCATTTGCCGGTGGCTGCGCTGCTGCTCACGGAGCTGCCTCCGCCGGTGGAGCTGCCGGATGAAGTATTCTTCAGGGTAGCAGTCAATTCAAACTCGCTGAAACTTACTGCACGCAGATAAAGGATTAATCCCTCTTCGGTTTCCTTAATGTTAGCCGTCTCCGTATCCTTGTTGCCATCGCCGTGTGTATGGGTCACCTTACAGGTATATTTTTCCAGTTTCACATCAAAGACAACCTTTTCCGCCGTGCTCGGAGTCGCCTGTTCTACCTGCAGTTCAATTTCCTTGCTCTTTGCATCCTCGGGCTTCAATCCGGATGCCAGCAGCAGACCAGTCGCCGTAACTTCCAGATCCTTATCCGCATTGCTGCCACTCGCTTCAACAATTTTCTTAATGTTGATGCCATACGCTTCCAGAAGAGCATCTTCCAACTTGACGATTGTTTCCTCGTCAAGATCTTCAGCCTGGTCCCGCGCACCCTCAAGCAGAGCGTCCGCTACTTCCTGCTTAAGCGCGGTATCGCTGCCAGCATCATCCTTATTCATCTGCTCCAGAGTTGCAAGCAAATCATCTACGCTTTCAGCATTGCTCGGAGTCGCAACGGTCGGCTGTACGCTTGTATCCACTCTTCCGTTATTAAAATTGTATGAATACCTGCCGTTTCCGTACAAACTATGATATCCGCCGTCCGCGGGCCGCCGCCCCATCGCGGCGGTTCTTACGGCAAAATGATCTAAAAATACTTGGCTGTCCGCGGTTTTCGCGTTATACTGTCCCTGCAGGCAATGATCGGCGAACCCGAACAGAACAAAGCCCAAAGGAAGCAAACCTCATGAATCAGATTCTATCCTGGCTGCGGATGACCGCCTGGCCCATGGACACACCCGCGCCATATTCATTTTTTCATATCGCCGTGTCTGCCGCGGGCGTCGCCGCGGCATTCCTGCTGGCCCGGCTGCTGACGCGGGATACCGCGGGCGGGAATATGGATGCTCTCCGTCCCACGCCGCAGGATATTGCGGCCGAACCGCAGGACACCTCCCGCCGGATATGCCGCGTCCTCTTTGTCTGCGGCCTGCTGCTGGCAGCCGGGGAACTCTATAAGCAGCTGTTTTTGTATTACGTGATCTTCGGTTCCTACAACTGGTGGTATTTTCCGTTCCAGCTCTGCAGCGTACCCATGTACCTCTGCCTGCTGCTGCCCGTTTACCGCCGTCACAACAAGTTCTTCCGCACCGCCTGCACCTTCCTGCAGGACTTCTGCCTGCTCGGCGGCATCATGGCGCTGGCGGAACCGTCCGGCCTTCTTCATCCCTACTGGACGCTGACCCTGCATGGTCTCCTCTGGCATATCATGCTGGTTTTCATCGGCCTTCTGATGGCATTTTCCGGGATCCCCGACCGGACGCGGCGCGGATACCTGCGAACGCTTCCGCTGTTAGCCGTGTTCTGCGTGATCGCCACCGCGATCAACGTCGCCACCGGAGGCGCGGCGGATATGTTCTACATTTCCCCGTACTATCCGGTCACACAGGTCGTCTTCTATGAGCTGTCCCTGCGGCTGGGTACCGCAGCCGGCATCGTGGTTTATCTCGCAAGCCTCTGCGCGGGCGGCTTCCTCTGCCACCTGGCCGCAGGCTGGCTGAACCGGGTATTCCGGCCGCGGGCCCGCTGAAACGAGCATTCCGACCACGGGCTCGCTGAACCGGATATCCCTCTACCGGAAGTTATAATACAACTTCCCGGCCTCCAGCGGAACGCCCTTGGCGGCCGCCATCTCGCTGACCGTCACCAGCTGGTAGCCTCTGGCGATCAGCTCCGGCACGATCGTCTCCGTGGCCGTCGCCGTCGCGTCGTACAGCTCGTGCATCAGAACGATATCGCCGTCGCGGACTTTGCTGAGGACTTCATTGATCGTCTTCTGCGCGTTTCGGTGCTCCCAGTCCCTCGTATCGATACTCCACTGAATCATCGGATAATTGACATTCGCGAGAACTGTCGAGTTCTTATTGCCGCCCGGCAGACGCACCAGCGCGGGCGTTCCGCCGCCGGCTGCCGCAATCGCGTCGCTGCCGCGGCTGATCTGACTGCGGATCTCCGCCGCACCCAGTTTCTGCAGATACGCATGCCCATACGTATGGTTGCCCACCTCATGGCCTTCCGCCACCATACGCTGCACCTCAGCCGCGCGGGACGCACAGCGGTCGCCTACAAGAAAGAACGTCGCCTTCGCGCCATAAGCCGCCAGCGTGTCCAGAATCCGATTGCCTGCCCCGGTCTGCGGACCGTCGTCGTAGGTCAACGCCACCATCGGCAGATTCGGATCGATCACGCGTCCCGTCGCCGCCGGCTGTTCTTCAGCAACCTCGGGCGCCGCCGCTTCAGGTTCCGGTTCCGGTGTCACCACTCCAAACGGTCCGCTGACGGCAGTCCCTGTCCCCGTACCCGGGGCCGGATTCCCCTGTGTCTGCGCCGGCTGACTCTGCTGTGTGCCGCCGCCTAAATTCTGACCGGTTTGCGATGCCCCCACACTTCCCAGCGGTCCCGGTCCCGCCGTCTTCGTCTGTACGGCTCCCGCATCATTAACCCAGGCCCCGTCGGCGTTCACCCGATAATGATCCGGCGTTTCCGCAGACGCCAGCATATAACCGTCCGCATTAAAATAATAGCACTCCGATACGCCGTCTTTGTTTCCGTCCAGCCAGTGCCAGCCGTCATTCAGCCAGACCGCGTTGTTTTCATCACTCGCATACCTCCAGCCGATGTCCGTCTGCACCCAGCCCTGCGCAAAGGCGCTTCCCGCCGCCGCGCATGTCATCACCGCAGTCAAAGCTGCGGCCGCCCACAGTTTTCTCATTCGATTGCCTCCTTCCGCGGAGCCGTTCCCCAGAAGCTTCCGCTTTCGTTATCTCTTTCGCAGTTCGTACCTCTTCTGCAGTTCGTACCTCTTTCGCAGTTCATACCTCTTCCGCAGTTCGTACCTCTTCCGCAGTTCGTACCTCTTCCGCAGTTCGTACCTCTTCCGCAGTTCGTACCTTTTCCACCTTCGGCACCGTTTCCACAGATGAAATGCCCTCCGCAGTTCATCCCCGGTACCCCCTGCGTCATTATACGACAGGTTTCGACGGAAGTAAACAGCCAACTCCGTCCATTTATGTTTCCGTTCAGCCCAGTTATGCTTCCGTTCCGCCCCACTATGCTTCAACTCCGCCCGGTTATGCTTCCGTTCCGCCCCATTATATTCCGGCAGCCCTTCCGGATTGCCCTGCCCGGACAGCGCCGCATCCGCATCCCGCCTGCCGTCTTACCGCCTGTCTTCCGGCACGTAGACGCGCTCAAGCGTTGAATACATACCGGTCCAGTCTCTCAAACGCCTCCTGTACCCGGGAAAGCGGCAGCGCCAGATTCATGCGGATATGGCACGGCCCGTGGAACATCCGCCCGTCCTGCCAGGCTACGCCCACATCCCAGCCGGCCTTCTCCAGCCAGTCGATATCCCTGCCGTGGGCCTCGCACCATTTCGTGCAGTCCAGAAAGAGCATGTAGGTTCCCTCCGGCTTCATCACTTCCACGCCTTCAAAATGCTTCGCGATATAATCGCAGGCATAGTCGATGTTGCCGGTGAGCACCTGACAGAGTTCGTCCACCCACTCATAGCCCTCCGGCCTGTACGCGCCGATCAGCGCGTGCATCGAGAAGACGTTCAGCGAGTTGTAATGGGCCTTCTCGCTCTTCGCCACGACCCGGTCCCGCAGATAGGAATTGTAAATAATATGGTAGCTGCCCACGAGTCCCGCCAGATTGAAGGTCTTGCTGGGCGCATAAAGAGCCACGGTGCGGTTTCTGGCGTCCTCGCTGACCATCTGCGTCGGCACATGCGCGTGACCGGCCAGAATGATATCCGACCAGATCTCATCGGAAATCACCAGGCAGTCGTTGGCTTTATAAACCTCCATCGCCTTCTCAATCTCCCAACGCTCCCAGACGCGTCCGCAGGGATTGTGGGGACTGCAGAAGACAGCCACATGGATCTTCTCTGCTTTCAGTTTCGCATCCATATCTTCATAATCCATGCGCCAGACGCCATTTTCGTCCTTCTTAAGCGGCGAATGAACGATACGGAAGCCGTTGTTTCCGATACAGCCGGTAAAACCGATATAAGTCGGGCTGTGCAGCAACACCGGATCCCCCGGCGCAGCAAACGCGGTCAGCGCGGAAATCACGCCGCCCAGAACGCCGTTTTCATAGCCGATGCACTCCTTCGTAAGTCCCGTAACGCCATGCCGCTTCTCCTGCCAGCGGATAATCGAATCGTAATACTCGTCCGTCAGTTCGAAATACCCGAACGCCGGATGCTTCGCCCGCTCGATGATCGCTTCCTGAATCGTAGGACAAGTGGGAAAATTCATATCCGCGACCCACATGGGAATCGCGTCAAACCCTTCCCGAGGTTTCGCAGGCGCCATACCCCCGCCCAGCCCGTCCACCGCGATCGCGTCGCGGCCGTGGCGGTCGATGATGGAAATGAAATCGTATTTCATCTTCTGTACCCTCCTTCGAATGTCTTCTGAAATACCTCTTAACTCCGATATTATCATTATAGTTGCAGCCCGTTCGCAAGTCAACCGGCTGCTTCGCCCTCTTTTCATAACATAGCTGCTTCGGCCTCTTTGAAATACGCCGTTGATTAGCTGTACGTTTCTATACTGCAAATATCGGCTTACTCTTATCGTGTCACGGTTGACGAACGGAAGGGCCAACAGTATAATATAAGCAAAGGCAATCCCGAACCGTTCCTTCAGAAGTTCCTTCAGAAAGACGAATATCCACACAGCAGGGCGAACCGACGGGCCGCTGCGGAAAGACAGGGCGACGATATGATAACGATCAAAGAAATTGCGCAGGAATGCGGGGTCTCCGCAACAACGGTCTCCAACGTACTGAACGGCAAAAGCAAGGTCGGAGAAGAAAAACGCCGGCAGATTCTCGACGTGATCCACAGAACCGGCTATCAGCCGAATTCCATCGCCCAGGGACTTCGTACGCAGAAGACCCGCACCATCGGTATTATCGCGGAAGATATTTCGCTGTTTTCACGCCGCCGATCATTGAGGGCGTGATGAGTTTCTTTGACACGAAAAAATACCGCATCTTTGTACGGAATCTGCGTCTGTACGCCAGATGGAACGATGCCTGGTACCATGACGCCGGCGCCTACCATTCGATTCTGGATCCGATTCTGGCGGAAATGACTTCGACCATGGTCGACGGCGTCCTCTATATTGCAGGACACGCCAGAATCATCGACTGTTTCCCGGAGAATTATCCGATTCCCGCGGTGATGGCCTATGCCTACAACAAGAACCGGCAGGTTCCTTCCATTGTCATTGACGACGAACTCTCCGCCTATCAGCTGATCAATTATCTGATCGGACAGGGTTACCGCAGGATCGGAATGATCGCCGGACGGATGGATAACATCCACACCCAGCGAAGACTGACAGGATATCAGAAAGCGCTGTATAAAGCGGGAATTCCGTTTAATCCGGAATGGATCCGCTACGGCAACTGGGATATGGAATCCGGATACCGGGAGGCAAAGCCGCTTCTGGACGCAGGGCTGTCGGCAATCTTCTGCTGCTGCGACAGGACGGCGGGCGGCCTTTACCGCTATCTGGACGAACACGGCCAGCGGCCTGGCAGGGATCTGGCCGTTGTAAGTTTTGACAATCAGGATCTGGCGGAATGCCTCACGCCGGGACTGACCACGATGGCGCTGCCGCTGTTTGAAATCGGCCACACGGCCGCACAGCTTCTTCTGAAAGAGATTGAAGGGGAAGAAGACTTCCGCCATAAACCGGGAATGGAAATTATGCTTCCCTGTACCTTTATGGAGCGCGCTTCCGTATGCCCCGCGCAGCCGCAGGAGAGCGAATCGCCGGCAGCTTTCCATTGATAAAGATAAGTCGAATAAACTTCCGATATCTTAAAAAGACCGCCGTCCGGGATATGATCAAATCCCGGGCAGCGGTCTTTATTCTTCATTCACATAAGCTCATTAACCCTTCACAGCACCGATAGCAATACCTTTGACGAAGTATTTCTGCAGGAACGGATAAATGACCATGATCGGCAGGATGCCCATAACGGTCAGCGCCATGCGGATCGAAGTAGAAGGCATATCCGCAATCTGCACGTTGCCGCCGGACTGCGCCTGCTGCCGCAACTGATCGAGGTTCCTCTGAATCTTCATCAGCAGCACCTGAATGCTGTACATCGAGTTGTCATTCAGATAGTAAAGACCGTTCATCCAGTCGTTCCAGTAAGCCAGGCCGACCAGAAGGCTGATCGTCGCGACGATGGGCATCGCCATGGGCATTACGATCCCGAACAGGATCTTGAACTCATTGGCGCCGTCCACGCGGGCCGCCTCTACGATGGCGTCCGGAATATTGGACGTGAAGTAGGTACGCATCATAATGACGTTGAATCCGTTCATCATCAGGCCCGGAATCAGCAGGGCGAAGATCGTGTTGCGGATATGGAACGTCTGCGTCCACATCAGGTAGGCAGGTACCAGACCGCCGGAGAACAGCATCGTAAAGAACAGATAGAACGCGAATACGTTCCGTCCCGGAAGCTCATGCCGGGAAAGCGGATACGCGTACAGCGTGGTCAGAAGCAGGTGGCAGACCGTTCCGATCACGGTCACAACCGCCGAAATCACGTAGCCGCGCGCCACCGCGCTGGACTTCGTAAGCAGGTATCTGTACGAATAGAGACTGAACTTGGACGGCCAGAAGCTGTAACCGTTCATGATCAGCGCCTGCTCATCCGTAATCGAGGACATGATCAGCAGGATAAAAGGCGCAAGCGCACAAATCGCCAGAAACGTCATCAGGACATTCGCAAAGATCTGGAATCCCTTTTTGTTATCAACCATCATAGTAAGCGCCTCCTTCCTAGAACAGTGAACTCTCGGCGTCCACTTTACGGACAACCAGGTTAGCGGTTACGACAAGGATAAATCCGACTACCGACTGATACAGGCCGGCCGCCGAGGACATGCCGATGTTATTGGACTGCATTAAGCCGCGGTACACATACGTATCGATCGTCTGCGTCACATTGATCAACGGACCGGAGTTCTGCGGTACCTGATAGAACAGACCGAAATCGGACCGGAAGATTCCGCCCAGGGACATCAGGGTCAGGATGATGATCGTGGACTTTAAGCAGGGAAGCGTCACGTTCGTGATCTGCTGCCAGCGGTTTGCACCGTCCACGACGGCCGCCTCATACAGCGTATGGTCGATGCCGCAGATGGTGGCGTAGTAGAGGATCATGTTGTAGCCGAGACCCTTCCAGACATTAATGAGCACCAGGATGAACGGCCAGTATTTCGGCGTATTATACCAGTCGATCGCCGGTATCCCCAGCACCTTCAGCAGGGTGTTGTTGATATAGCCGTTGCCGGTGCTTAAGAAAGCGAACGCCAGGTAAGAAACGATAACCATGGAGATCAGGTACGGGATCAGGATCAGCGTCTGATACAGCTGCTTGGCGAACTGGTTGCGGATCTCGTTCAGGATAATGGCTACCGAGATAGCCAGCACCGTACCCAACGCGATAAAGACCAGATTGTAAAGCAGGGTGTTGCGGACCATGATGAAGGCGTCGTCCGTCTGGAACAGGAACTTGAAGTTCTCAAAACCGACCCACGGGCTGCCGTAAACGCCGTCCTTTGCGTTATAGCGCCTGAAGGCGATCTGAATTCCAAACATGGGGATATAGCAGTTGATGAACAGGTAGACGACACCCGGTAAAAACATCAGATAAAGCGGCCAGAAACGCCTCAGCGTTCTTGTGACTCGTTTCATATGCTTACCTCCATACAGAAATCAGCAGATGCGGCAGAATCGCCGCCGAAAATGGAAAGGCGGGTACAGGCTGTTCCCATACCCGCCCGCTTTCTGCTGTATGATTATGCTACGATATAGGTTGATGTCTAAGGTGTGTTCTACTCTGTCTTGTTCGCCAGGAACTCATCCAGCTGCTTCTGCTTCGCGGCAATGATGTCGTTGATGCCGGCAGCTTCCAGATCCGCCAGGAACTGCGGGATCGTCGCATCCGGATCCACAGTGCCCCAGATCAGGGAGTTGTTGTACTGGGAAACTACGTTGTTGCAGTTGGTAACCTGGTTCATAACTTCGTCGCTGTTCCAGAAGAAGCCGTGAGCCGGGCTTACATGACCGCTCTCGTTGAACTCGTTCAGCTTATCCCACAGATCGGGATCTACGCCCTCCCATACAGGAGTAAGCTGCTGATTCGGCCAGCTCCAGTCAACAGACGGATAACCGCTGGTATTCGGATCCACGCCCTCGGGAGTGGTGATGCAGGTGTGCGCGTCGTCTGCCCATACCCAGTGCTTGCCTTCGATACCGTTGACAAGAAGGTTCGCGATATCGGCGTCGGTATACATCAGATCCCAGAACTGCATCGCCTTGTCCGGATGCGGGGAGCAGTACGGAATGACCCAGGAGTTGCCGTTCGGAAGGCTGGTGTACTTGTGCGGCTGTACGACCTTCATGAAGACGCACTCCTTACCCTGGCTCTTGTAAACCTCATACTCCTTGCCGGGCTTCCAGTTCTCGAACATCGAGAAGCCGTTGCCGCCAAACAGACCATTCTCTGTGCTGGTCGTGATATCCGGCATGATCAGGCCTTCCTGGTTCCACTGATACATCATCTCGCAGAACTCACGGTATGTATCGGTCGCGTACCAGTTCTCAACCGTGGTGCTGTCGTCAAATACGTTCGGCAGAACGCCCAGGTTGTCGCCTAACGGGTCCATCGGCCACGGCTGCTGGAAACCGCCGCCGGCCCAGGTGGAAACCACCGGATACATCTCCGGATGGGCCTCATGGACCTTCACCAGGATGTCATGCATGTCGTCAAATGTGCCGTACTCAGGAACTTCGATTCCCAGCTCGTCCACGATGTCCTTGCGCATCGCGAAACCGGCGGAACGGGAAGTATCCTTCTGGTTCGGCAGCGCGTACAGCGTGCCGTTGTAACGGCAGGCTTCCAGGTCGGCGGGAGCGATCACGCTCAGGGCGCCCTGGCCGTAGTTATGGATCAGGTCGTCGTCGCCGTCTAGCGGATACGCGTAGTTGTTACGCAGAATCGCAGTGAGCTGTCCGGTCAGGTTGTTGTAGTTCAGCAGGTCGATCGGCTCGCCGGAGGTAAGGGCCAGCTGAATCTGCTCGGCATCCTGTGCGTTCACCAGCTGAATCTCAACGCCGATCTTCTCACGGGTAATCGCGCTGACCGCCTCGGCAACCTCGGCGGCATCTTCTGTCTCTGCGTTGTTAAGGGCCCAGACTACCAGCTTTACAATCTCACCGCTGTCAGATGACCCCCCCGAATTGTCCGCGGACGCGCTTCCGGAACCACCGCCGGAACTGCTGCCACTGCCGGAATTGCCGCCGCATGCCGCCAGGCTGACTGTCATCAGGCCGGCCAGTACAAGGGCTGCACTGCGTTTCCAAAGTTTCCTCATAATACTCCACTCCTTCTATAAATATAATGTAGTAGTTATTAAAGCCCCTCTCCAAGGGCTGTTTATTCGCTGCCGCATGATCTGCGGATAGCTTCGCATACCGGTAAATCCGTCCCGTCAAGTTTAACGTCAAACTTGCTCTGACTCCTATTTTGCCACAATACTGGTACCTTTGTCAATAAGATTCGTGAATAAATATCAATTTTTATGGAATATGTATACTTTCATCCGTACGATTTCCCATGGATTCCTGTTTGAAATGCTAAAGTGCCTCATCCGTCCCCGTGTGCATCCCTTCAAGCAGCGCCGCAAGCACGCCGCCCACACTCCGCTCCCGCACCGAAAGGCGCAGCTCCGGTTCATTGATATGCTCCAGATAATGGGCGTCCGAGTTGCTGATAATCCGGCAGCCGTCCAGATACGGATTCTCTTTTTTCAGCCTGTGAAGCTTCGTCAGATCCTTCACCTCGGCCGTCGTGAAACGGCTGTCCGGCGGGATGAAACCGAGATTTGCGATCAGGCTGTTGGCCGTCTTGTCGATATGGGCCGGGAACATGACGCCGCCGAAGCTGCGCACCAGCGGCCACAGCTCGTCGAAGGAAATGGTCGTCGC
>CANQFR010000010.1 GCA_947599905.1 uncultured Lachnospiraceae bacterium | reverse complement strand
CGACGATATCCTGAACGCTCCGGAAGGCATCTACAAGTACATGCAGCTTGAGTACGGCTGCGGCGCCGACCCGACCCAGCACATCTGGATCAATGAGCGCGAGATGACCAAGTACGATGAGAACTACGCGGAGATCAACGCGAAGGTCGCGGCTATGGACGACGCGATTCAGGAGATCCCGCCGGCACCGATCTTCGATGACTTCACGGCTGAAGATGCTGCGACGATCACGACGCCTCTGGCCGACGCGATCGAAGTCTGGATCGACGCGTTCGTAACCGGCACCAAGAGCCTTGATACCGATTGGGATACTTATGTGGAAGAGCTTAAGAATCTCCAGATCGAGGAACTGTGCCAGATGTACAACGACAACATGGTGAAGTAATGATCACAGATCAATACTTGCGTATCTGTTAGAAGGGAATCCCGGGCTCTGCCGCCTGGCGGCAGAGCCCGGAAGAATAACAGCGACGGGGTAGGGTTGTAAGACCGTTATGGCCCTGCTCCGTTATTTATTACTGTCGTTTCGGCATATGCGGCGGGAACGCCCGGGTGCGCCGCGGCGCATTCCGGCCCGGAAACCGTCCGGGCTCGAATCGGACAGATCTTAGGGAATCTGAAGGTATCACATGGCAAGGCGGTTTCCGGACGCCTTTGAACTGAAAGAGAGGGGGAAGCGTATGAAGAAAGAGAAGAAGCCGGCTCTGACGCCGGAGGAGAGATCGCGGAAGGTAAAGAAAGCGGTGATCTACTTCCGCCGTTACTGGGTACTGTACGCGATGCTGATACTCCCGGTTATTTATTATATTGTATTCAAATATATCCCGATGGTGGGCAACGTCCTGGCGTTCCGCCGCTACCGTCCCGGCAAGGGGGCGTTCGGTACGGACTGGACGCTCAGGTATTTCGAACGATTCCTGAAAGACCCCATGTTCTGGCGGGCCCTGCGCAATACGATCGTGTTGTCCGTCATGAGTCTGGCGGTGAATTTCCCGATACCGATTATTTTTGCGATTCTGGTCAATGAGCTGCGCGGCACCATTTTCAAGAAATTCGTCCAGACGGTTTCCTACATGCCGCGTTTCATCTCTACCGTGGTCGTGATCGCAATCTTAAACGAACTGCTTTCGCCCAGTTCCGGCCTGCTGAACAAACTTCTCGGCGTGTTCGGCGTCGCGCCAATCTATTTCATGAATGAGCCGCAGTGGTTCCGGCCGGTCTATATCCTGTCGGAGGCGTGGCAGTTCACCGGCTGGACGGCCATCATTTATCTGGCGGCCATCACCGGCATCAATCAGGAGCTTTACGAGGCGGCGGAGATCGACGGCGCTTCCCGCGGGCAGCAGATGTGGTACATCACGCTGCCGTCTATCCTGCCGACGATTATGATCATGCTGATCATGAATATCGGTCATATCTTAAGCCTGGGCTTTGAGAAAGTGCTTCTGATGTACACGCCGGCCAACTCGGCGATCAGCGATATCCTGGATACGCTGGTTTACCGTACCGGTCTTGCCAACCAGAACTATTCCTACGCGACGGCCATCGGCCTGTTCAGCGGTCTGGTCGGGCTTCTGCTGGTGACGATAGCCAATACCACCAGCAAGAAACTGACCGGCGAGAGCATTTATTAGAAGGGGGGACGGACATGAAAAAGCGATATCATACATTGGAAAATTTCATCTATGACGGTATTGTGTATCTGGTGATGATCTTTGTCCTGATCTGCTGCCTGGTTCCGTTCATGTATATGCTGGCGGCGTCCCTTTCCAGCCCGAAGGCCCTGGTCAGCAGCACGGTGCTTTTGTGGCCGAAGGAACTGACCTTTGACGCGTACGTCCGGATCTTCAATTATCCGAATTTCTTCCGCGCCTACGGCAATACGTTCATCTACGCCTTCGGCGGTACGGCCATTGCGCTTGTCATGACCTGTCTGATGGCGTATCCGCTGTCCAAGGATTTCCTCTGGGGCGGAAAGATCCTGACGAAGATGGTGGTATTTACCATGTTCTTCGGCGGCGGCATGATCCCCAACTACCTGCTGATCAACAGCCTGCACATGGTGGGCACGCGGTGGGGGATTTTGATCCCGTTCTGCATCAATTCATTTAACCTGATTATTATGCTGAATTTCTTCCGGGGAATCCCGCATGAGCTGGAAGAGGTGGCGCTGATCGACGGACTCGGGTGGTTCGGAATCCTCAGAAGGATCGTTCTGCCGCTGTCTACGCCGGTGCTGGCCACGATCGGTCTTTACTATGCGGTATTCTTCTGGAACGACTGGTTCTACAGTCTGCTGTATCTGAAGGGCAGTCAGTATCCGGTCATGATGTTTCTTCGCAACATCGTCAACGGCACGATGGAACTGGGGGGAGCCAGCGGCGGCGCCGAGAAGACGACTATGTCACTGTCGATCAAAGGGGCAGTCATTGTCACGTCTACGCTTCCAATTATCCTGGTCTATCCATTCCTTCAGCGCTTTTTCGTGAAGGGATTAACGCTGGGCGGCATCAAAGGCTAGAAGCAGTGACGGCGTGGGAAAGAATGCGTCGAGCAGCTGAAAATTATGAGAGGAAGTTGCCCTATGGTATCCATTTCATCCATTTGTACTGAGCAGAGAAATCCTGCGACGCTTCAGATCGACCGGGCCGGCTCGGATGAGATCGTCCGGCTGATGAACGCGGAGGATAAAAAGGTGGCGGAGGCGGTGGAACGTGAACTGCCGAAGATCGCTGCCGCGGTAGATGTGATCTACCGGAAACTAAAGGACGGAGGACGGCTGATTTACTGCGGCTGCGGCACCTCGGGGCGTCTGGGGGCGCTGGATGCGGCCGAATGCCCGCCTACCTTCGGGGTCGACGCCGATATGGTGCAGGCGGTTCTGGCCGGTGGCCCGAGCGCTATGACCACGGCGGTCGAGGGCGCGGAGGACTGTTTTGAAAGCGGCAGGAAGGATCTGGAGGCGATCGGCTTCGGCCAGGCGGATGTGCTGGTGGGTATCGCGGCAAGCGGACGGACGCCGTATGTGCTCGGCGCCATGGACTACGCGAAGCGCATGGGGGCATCTGTGATCGGCCTGACCTGCTGCCCCGGCTCGGAGATCGATCAGGCTGCGGATATCGGCATCGCGCCGCTTCCGGGGCCGGAGGTTGTGACCGGTTCCACCAGGCTGAAGAGCGGGACGGCCCAGAAGATGGTCCTGAATATGCTTTCAACCGCAGCGATGATCCGTCTGGGTAAGGTCTACAGCAACCTGATGGTGGACGTCAACGCGACCAATGAGAAACTGGTGGCGCGGGCAATCTCCATCGTCCGGGCTGCGACGGGCGTCGGCGCGGACGAGGCGCAGGCGGCGCTGGATGCGTCGGATTATTCGGCCAAGAAAGCCATTATTATGATTCTGTGCGGGGTCGGCGCAAAGGAGGCGGCGACGCTTCTTGCACAGTCGGACGGCAATATCTCCGATGTGGTCCGCGCGCAGGCAGGGGGAGAGGAAAAGGACGCTTATGTCCGGTATATCCGATAGATAAGCAGAACGACCGAAAAAGGACTGTTGTCGGACCGTGGCTCATATCGCCGGGTCTGACAGCAGTCCTTTGTATGTGCAGATGCGTTTTCTGGGTGCGGTTTGCCGGCTCCTGCGCCGGCTGGCAACATCGGCGTGCAATTCGCCGCTCTCGGTTCTGCAGCGCAGGCTGGGCAGGCGATTCCGCAGCGTTGTTCTTGAATGTACGCCGGGTTCTGCAGCGCAGGCCGGGCAGCAGGCGATTTCGCAGCGCAGTTTTTGCTGGTGTACACCGGGTTCTGCAGCGCAGTCTGTCCGGCCGCCGGGTTCAGATCTTGTGCGACTGGATGCTTCGCAGGCTGTTCTCCAGCTTCGGAAGCACAAGGTCGTAATTCAGCTGTGCCACAGCGGTAAACAGCACATCGACAGTCATGAGCTGGGCAATACGGCTGCTCATGGCGCCGCTACGCGGCGTCGTCTCAGAAGAGGAGATGTACAGCCGGATATCGGAATTCATCGCCAGAGGGTTCTTGCCGAAGGTGGTGAAGGCAATGGTCGGCGTGCCGCAGTTCTTGGCCAGTGAGAGAATCTCAAGGATTTCGCTCGTCTTGCCGGAGGTGGAGAAAAGGACGGCGACGTCGGTGGGTGACATATTGGAAGCGTAGGACAGCTGAACATGCAGGTCTTTGCTGAAGCAGACGTTCTTGTCAACGCGCAGAAGCTTGCTGAACAGATCCTCTGCCACCAGCGCGGAGGCGCCCAGACCGAAGAGGCGCACGCTCTTGGCCTCCATGATCATCTGCGCGGCCTTCTCGACCTCCTTCGGATCCAGAAGCCTGACGCTGTCCAGTACATCGCGGACGGTATTGGTCTTCACGGTGGCGATAATCTGGTCAATTCCCGTAGCCTCACGGATATCCGAGAAAATCAGGTCTTCCTCGTCCTCCGTATCCGTTGTCTTGAACAGTTCGCTGACCAGACTTTTCTTTAAGTCCTTCAGGCCGTCATAGCCGATGGCTTTGCAGAAGCGGACCCAGGCAACCTTGCTGGCGCCGGACTCCTCGGCCAGTTCCGCGATGGGCTTATTGAACACGTTCTCCACGTTGTTCAGGAAGTAGGTCGCCGCCTTCTTCTCGGCGTTGCTGAGACCGTCGTAGATGCTGCTGACTTTTAATTCGATATTGGTGGTCATGGGAACCGCTCCTTTGAAACCGTCGTTTGTATATTTATCCCATAGGAACGATATTTTGTCAAGCGTTTGAAACAGAAAATGACAGTAATATCAGGCGTCGGGCTGTTTCTCCGCACCGGCGGCCGCTTCGGCCACCGCCGCTTCCGCGAAGACGGACGTCAGGACCGCGTCCGCCGTGGGCAGCTGGGGCGTTCCGGGCTTCAGTCGTTTCAGTTCTTCCATCGAGAGCACCGCCGCCGGTCTGCGCCGGTGCTGTCCGATTCTCTTTGCCATCCAGATCACGCTGCGCCATTTCTGGAACTTATAGCCGCACTTGTGGAAATACGCGATCTTCCGGTAACGGAACCCGCGGTGGAAGCGGACGCTGTGCGGGTTCGGCCAGGTGATGCAGGCATAAAGATTGATGACATTCTGGTTCCTCAGCCAGGCCTCCAGCTCCCGGTAAAGGGCGGTGCCGATTCCGCAGCCGTGCCATTGCCGGTCTACGTAGATGGACGTCTCCACCGACCAGTCGTATGCGCTGCGGCTCTTGAAATCGGAGGCGTAGGCGTAGCCGACGATGCCGATCTCCGTGTCCGCCACCAGATAGGGGTGGCGTTTCAGTATCGCGGCAATTCGTTCACGGAATTCCGCCACGGTCGGCACCGCGCACTCAAATGTGATCACTGTGTTTTCAATATATGGCCGATAGATCCTGAGTATCGCTTCCGCGTCGTCCGGTGTGGCCAGACGGATGTTCAGATCGGGTGATTCCAAGGCGTACCTCCTTCCCGGGCAGAGTCCTGCGCCTGTCAATGGTAGATTTTCTTATGTTCAAAAATCGGCTCCGAGGTCAGATCGACCCCCAGCTTCTGGAACGAGCGGATATCCACCCGTGACAGAATGACGGAGGTATGTGCCTGGCTCCCTTTCAGCTTCGCCAGCTGGTCCAGCGCCTTCTGGGCGTTCGGGTCGGTAGCGGCGCACATGGAGAGGGCGATCAGCACCTCGTCGGTGTGGAGCCGCGGGTTTTTGCTGCCAAGATAGCCGACTTTCAGCCTCTGAATCGGTTCGATCGCCGACGGTGCGATCAGATGCACCTCGTCGGGGATATCGCCCAGCGTCTTCACCGCGTTCAGCAGGAGAGCCGCCGACGCGCCGAGAAGGTCGCTGGTCCGCCCGGTCACGATCCGTCCGTCGGGCAGTTCCATGGCTGCCGCCGGTCCGCCGGACACCTGGGCTTTCACCTTGGCCGCGCTGACCGTCCTGCGGTAGTCCGGTGTGATACGCGCCTGCTTCATCAGCAGCTCGATCTTATAGACCTCATCCTCCGACTTGTCGCCGCGGGCCATATTTTCTAAAGCGTGGTAATACCGGCGCACGATCTCCTGCAGCGATGCCTCCCGGCAGACACCGTCGTCGATGATGCAGCTGCCGGCCATATTGACACCCATATCCGTCGGGGATTTATAGGGGCTTTCGCCGTAAATGCCCTCGAAGATGGCGTTTAACACCGGGAAAATCTCCACGTCGCGGTTGTAATTCACAGTCGTCTCGCCGTACGCTTCCAGATGGAAGGGATCGATCATATTCACATCGTTTAGGTCCGCGGTGGCCGCCTCATATGCCAGGTTCACCGGATGCTTCAGCGGCAGGTTCCAGATCGGGAAGGTCTCGAACTTGGCGTAGCCGGCCTTGATGCCGCGCTGGTTCTCATGGTAGAGCTGGGAGAGGCAGGTCGCCATCTTCCCGCTGCCCGGGCCGGGAGCCGTGACGATCACGAGCGGCCGGCTTGTGCGGATATAATCGTTCTTCCCGAAGCCGTCCGGACTTACGATGCGGGCCACGTTGTTCGGATAGCCCTCAATCCGGTAGTGGCGATAGACCGTGATGCCCATGTGCTCTAACTTGCTCTTAAAGGTATCCGCCGCCGGCTGGCCGGCATACTGGGTAATGACCACGCTGCCTACATAGAGGCCGCTGTCCCGGAAGGACTGGATCAGGCGCAGCACATCCACATCGTAGGTGATGCCGAGGTCGTATCGGATCTTGTTCTTCTCGATATCGGCGGCGTTGATCGCGATGACGATCTCAGACTGGTCCGCGAGCTGCAGAAGCATCTGGAGCTTGCTGTCCGGCTGAAACCCGGGAAGGACGCGGGACGCGTGGTAGTCGTCGAAGAGCTTGCCGCCGAATTCCAGATAGAGCTTGTCGCCGAACTGGGCGATGCGCTCCCGGATGCGGGAAGACTGGGTCAGCTGGTATTTTTCATTGTCAAATCCGATGTTCGCCATGGGGTCCTCCTGAGTATCTGAATCTGCCGCTTCCGGCGGGAAGCTGTCTTCCCGGCGCGGAAAGAGACGGGTTTCTTTCTGCTTTTCAGTGTACCATAAGCAGGTAAAAATTGCATCAGATTTTGATGAAAAATATCGAAAATATAACCATTTTGCAAGCCGGATGGCGGCTGCGGATGAAGAAATGATGGCGGCTGCGGATGAAGAAATGAATGACAAAAGGGAGAATCTCATGTATAATAAAACGAGAGGAGGAATTACGTATGCTGACACCTGGGAAAATTGCTGAAAATTATGTTGAGATCGGAGCCGGAAAGGCGAAAACGCCGCTGCCGAAGTTATTTGCACTGGCGCTTCTGGCCGGCGCCTTCATCGCTTTTGCCGGCGCATCGACGACGGCCGCGTCCGCAACCGTGGCGGATCCGTCTGCGGCGAAAGTCATTACGGCCCTGCTGTTCCCCGCGGGGCTGGTGATGGTGGTTCTGGCCGGGAGCGAGCTGGTCACCGGTGACTGTCTGATGATCATTTCCGCAGCCGCAAAGCGGATCACCGTGCCGGAACTTCTGCGCACCTGGGGCCTTGTCTATCTGGGCAATCTGGTCGGGAGTATGCTGGTGGCGGCCCTCGTCGTCTTCGGCCATACTCCGGATCTCTTCGGCGGGGCGCTTGCCGAAAGCCTCGTCAATACCGCCGTCGCCAAGGTCTCCTTAAGCTTCACCGACGGCCTGCTGCGGGGCATCCTCTGCAACATTCTGGTCTGCGTCGCCGTCTGGATTACCATCGGCGGCTCGACAGCCACGGAGAAGATTCTCGGTCTCTGGCCGCCGATCTTCCTCTTTGTGCTGGCCGGCTATGAGCACTGTGTCGCCAATATGTTCTATATACCCGCCGGCATCTTCACCGCGGCGGAGTACGGCATAGCGGCGGAAGGGCTTAACTGGGGAAGCTTCCTTCTGCGGAACCTCCTGCCAGTCAGTCTGGGCAATCTCATCGGCGGCGCCGGGGTGGTCGGCCTGGGCTACTATTATATTTATCTTCACAGGAAAAAGGCCGCGTAGAACGCGGCCTTTTATGCAGACAGAGCGCACAATATGCCGGGTATTTTTGGCAGATGTGCATGCGGTATGCCAGATATTGCGGGCCGCGCATGCGGTATGCCGGGTATTGCGGGCTGACGCGCTCACATAATTCTCACTCTGCAAGCCATTTCATCGCCGGCGCCAGCCAGGTGTTCCAGAAGACCATATCATGGACGCCCGGCCCCTCGTGGTATTCGAAATCCGCGCCCTGTTCCTTCAGGAAATCCTTAAACTGCCGGTTGGGCGTAAGCAGGAAATCCTCGGTGCCGCAGGCGAGGAAGAATTCCGGCATCAGGTCGCCGGATTTCAGGTGCTTCTTTACCAGTGTTTCCGGATTATTCTCCGAATCCAGCAGTTTCTTCGGATCACCGAACATCAGCTCATAGTATTCGTAATTGGACATGCCGTTGTCGCTTCCCGGCTTCATGGCCGCCACTTCGTGGGTGATCAAGGCGCTGGAGAGGGCGAAGCATTTGCCGAAGGTATGGTTGAACTGCAGGGCCGTGTGGATGGCGCCGAAGCCGCCCATGGAAAGTCCGCCGACTGCGGTGTCACTGCGCTGACCGGACAGGCCGAAGGTTTTGCGGGCGTAATCGACCAGTTCCCTGCCCACGTGGGTCGCGTATTTGCGGCCGGTGGCCGGGTGGTCCAGATAGAAGCTGTTCTCGCCGTTCGGGCAGATGACGGCAATGTTGTATTTGCCGGACAGTTCCTGGACCGTCGAGCCGTAGACCCAGTCCATACAGTGACCGGTGTAGCCGTGCAGCAGAATCAGAGTCTTCGTGGGACGGGCGTAATGAGGGTTGTCCTTCACCGCCGCTTCGGGCATGTCGTTGGGAAGGATCGCAAAAAAATCTGTGGTGCGGGCGAGACATTCCGACTGGAAAGTAAATCTTGCGGTTGCCATGCATTTCTCCTCCTGGGTTATGGATTTGGTGGTTCACTTTATCATTCATTATACCGGCAGGGAGGATTTTGCGCAAGCGGCTTTATTTCACGTGTTTTCAAATTCGCGGCCATTGAGAAAAAAAGAATGACAGAATCGCCGGTGCGTTGTATAATAAGGAAGACTGTGAGAGAACGCAGGACAGTATGCAGCAGGAGAAAGGCTTGGCGGTTTGACCGCAGGAGGAGACTATGGGCAGGACGGAAGCGTATATATCTGCGCTTGAGGAAGCGCATATGTTTGAGAATTCGGCGCACATGACGCGATTTAAGGAACTGATGGACTGCTATTCGGATTATCCTTTCTTCACGAAGGGACTCTGCAAATGTATGTATCTGTCGGCGTGGGACGAGGAACACTTCGCCATCATGCTGCAGACGCTGAATGATATGGCCCTGGGGAAGGAACAGAATACGGATGATATGCGGTTCCAGGGCGAGCTGCTGGCTGAGGAGCATGTGGACGGGGAATACTATATGTATCATCTGTCCTGCGCGCTTCTGGACGGAAGACCGTTCCTGCCGCAGGAGTACCGGAACGTGGACGAGGAGTACCGGTATAAGATTACCCGCGGACTCGCGGCGGCAGAGGTCATTGATAAGGTGTGAGATCAGTGTTAAAGCAGTTGGGACAATGGTTCCGGCGGCGCGGCAGAAGGCCTGTTTCCCGGGCAGCGCGGCCGGCGCTTTCAGCAGTCTGGCCGGTATTTCCGGCAGTGTGCCTGACGCTGCTGGCAGTGTGTCTTGCGGCGGGCGGGTGCGGCCGCGTGCCGCAGGGTACGGCCTCCGGGGACGGCGCGGAGAATCACGGGAATGAAGCGGCGTCCGCTTCGGAGAGCAGGCTGCGGGTTGCCGCGACGATATTTCCCTATTATGATTTTGTCAGGCAGATTGCAGGCAATCTGGTGGAGCTTAAGCTGGTGGTGCCGGCGGGGATGGACAGTCATTCGTTCGAACCGACGCCGGCGGATATGCGTGCGATTCAGGAGGCGGATGTGCTGATTGCAAACGGCGGGGCTATGGAGCAGTGGGTCAGCCGGGTGCTTGAGGCGGTGGACGCGCCGGACCTGACGGTCGTGACGATGATGGATTACGCGGACGTGTATCAGGAAGAGATCGTCGAAGGCATGGAGGATGAGGAGCATGATCACGGACAAAGTGATGTGTCTCCCGGCGCCGGTTTCGCAGACGATGAATTTGGCGGAGCCGCCGGATCGGAACCTGCGGAGCTCTCTGGTAATGCCGGCGTGCAGATGCTGGAACCGGACTGCGATAGTCCGGACAGCTTCGACCACGACGGTCACGAAGAAGAGATCGAATACGATGAACACATCTGGACATCGCCGGTGAACGCCATGGAATTTGTCCGTGTGATTGCAGATGCGCTGTCCGAAGCGGATCCGGCCAATGCAGACGCCTATGCGGCGAACGCGGCGCGTTATCTTGAGGAACTGCAGAGCATCCACGAGGGCTTTCTGGCGGTCTCTGAGGCCCGCAGACGCAATATGATCGTGGTGGGCGACAAATTCCCCTTCCGCTATCTGGCGGAGGAATACGGGCTTACCTACCGGGCCGCCTTTTCCGGCTGCAGTACGGACACGGAACCGAGCGCCAGGACGATCGCCTACCTGATCGATAAGGTGCGCGAGGGCCAGATTCCGGCGGTTTACTATCTGGAGCTTTCCAGCCATCGGGTGGCAGAGATCATTGCCGAGGAGACCGGTGCGCAGCCGCTGCTTCTGCATTCCTGCCACAATGTGACCCGGGCCGAGCTGGATGCGGGCGTCACTTATGCGGATCTGATGCGGGGCAATATCGAGAGTTTGAGAAAAGGACTTGACGAATGAACACACTGATCACGTGCAGGCACGTGGATTTCGGATATGAGAATCATGACGCTGTCGTCGATCTTTCCATGGAAGTCGACGAGGGCGATTATCTTTGCGTTGTGGGGGCCAACGGCTCCGGCAAGAGCACTCTGGTGAAAGGCCTTCTGGGCCTTATTAAGCCGCTGAAGGGGGAGCTGACGGTGGCGGAGGAACTTCGCCGCACCGGTATCGGCTATCTGCCGCAGCAGACTGCGGCGCAGAGGGATTTCCCGGCCACGGTGCGTGAGGTCGTGCTTTCGGGGACGCTGAGCCGCAGGGCGGCGCAGTCCCCCGATGACGCCGGCGTGGAGAAAGGGACGCTGAACCGCGGTGCGGCGCAGTCTTCCGATGATGCCGGCATGAAGGAAGGGACGCCTGAGACATGTTTTCAGCGCAGAAAGCCATTTTATAAGATGCCGTTCTATTCGGCGGAGGATAAGCGGCAGGCGGCGGCCTGCATGGAAAAGCTGGGTATTTCCGACCTGAAGAACCATTGCTACCGGGAACTGTCCGGCGGGCAGCAGCAGCGGGTGCTGATTGCACGGGCGCTCTGCGCTGCCAGCCGGATGCTGATTTTGGACGAACCGATTACCGGTCTGGATCCGTCGGCGATTCAGGATTTCTACCGTCTGGTCAGGCGGCTGAACCGGGACGAGGGCGTGACGATCCTGATGGTTACCCACGATGTGGCGGGCGTCATCAGCCAGGCCAACCGAATCCTGCATCTGCAGCAGCGGGTGATCTTCTTCGGGAAGCCGGAAGATTACCGCCGGACCGCCGCGGGGCGGCGCTATCTGGGAGGTGAGGACAGATGAGCGTGATCGCGGAAATGCTCTCCTACCCGTTTCTGGTGCGGGCCTTTATCGGCGGGATCCTTGTGTCTTTATGCGCGGCGCTTCTGGGCGTCACGCTTGTGCTGAAACGGTATTCGATGATCGGCGACGGACTGTCCCATGTGTCCTTCGGCGCGATCTCCGTGGCGGTCGCCGCAGGCTGGTCGCCGCTTCCGGTATCGATCCCGGTGGTGGTGCTGGCGGCGTTTTTCCTGCTACGGATTACGGAAAGCGGGCGCATGCGGAGCGACGCGGCAATCGCGATGATATCGGCCAGCGCATTGTCCGTCGGCATCGTTGTGACATCCCTGACGACAGGGATGACGACGGATGTCAGCAGTTACATGTTCGGCAGCATTCTGGCTATGAGCCGCGGTGATGTGTGGCTTTCGGCGGTTCTGTCGGCGGTGGTGCTGGGGATGTTTGTGCTTTGCTATCATCGGATCTTCGCGGTGACATTTGACGAGAGCTTTGCGAAGGCCACCGGTGTCAATGTATCATTTTATCATACGGTGACCGCGGTGCTCACGGCGGTCACCATTGTGCTGGGAATGCGGATGATGGGGGCCATGCTGATCTCCAGCCTGGTGATTTTCCCGGCGCTGACTTCCATGCGGATGTTCAAAAGCTTCCGCGGGGTGGTGATCTCGTCGGGTATACTCGCTGTGGTTTGTTTCTGTATCGGAATGACCGGTTCCTATGTGTTCTCCACGCCGGCGGGGGCCAGCGTGGTGCTCGTGAATCTGGCGGCGTTTCTGCTCTTTTGGCTGGCGGAGATGGTTCTTCGCAAGCGGATCCGGTGGCAGCCGCTTAAGCCCGGCGGGAAGCGGACGCCTTTCGCGGGCGGCGGTCAGGCGCCGAAGAACGCGCGGAAGTGGAAGACGATCCGGCCGGAGGGGGAGCATGCGCCGCGTTCTGCGGGGGGAAGCAAACGGCAGTGACCGGAGAACGGCAGGGGTGAAATGTGCGCCGCGTTTGTGAGGGGATGGAAGCTGTCGCACGGGGACAGCGGCCGGGAGACGGAACAGCGGCAGTGACCGTGAAACAGATCAGCGGTCAAAAATTTTGGAAAAAGAGATGACGGGAACCATATGACAAAAATATTTCCACATGACAGAGCGAAAAGCCCAAAGAAAAGATACCGGCAGCCGATGTCGCAGACACAGTACATCGCGGTGGGATTTTTCCTGCTGATTGCGGTCGGGACGCTTCTTCTGATGCTTCCCATATCCAGCCGGGACGGAAAGTGCGCCGGTTTCTTAAATGCACTGTTTACGTCCACCAGTGCGTCCTGCGTGACGGGGCTGGTGGTGGCGGATACCTGGAGCCAGTGGACGCTGTTCGGCCAGCTGGTGATCCTGTGCCTGATCCAGATCGGCGGCCTCGGCTTCGTGACTGTGGGCGTGCTTCTGTCTATCGTCTTGCGGAGGAAGATCGGCCTCAGACAACGGGGACTTATGCAGGAGAGCAGCAGCGCGCTTCAGATCGGCGGCGTGATAAGGCTTGCCAGAAAGATCATTATCGGCACGGCAATTTTCGAGGGCGCGGGTGCGGTTCTTCTGGCGATCCGTTTCGTTCCGGAATACGGATTCTTCCGCGGTCTGTACTACGGGATTTTTCATTCGATCTCGGCCTTCTGCAACGCCGGCTTCGATCTGATGGGACATCAGGCGCCGTACAACTCTCTGGTCGCTTATTACGACGACTGGCTGGTGAATCTGGTGATCATGCTGCTGATCGTGATTGGCGGCATTGGTTTCATCGTGTGGGACGATCTGAGCCGCAACCGGCTGCATTTTCGGAAATACCTGCTGCAGACGAAGATTGTGCTGGTGATGACTGCGGTTCTGATCTTCGGCGGCGCGGTGCTGATCCTTCTTTTTGAGAATCATAACCTGTTCACGGATATGAGCTGGGACGCCAGGATCTGGGCTTCGCTGTTTTCTTCGGTGACGGCCAGAACCGCAGGCTTTAATACCATTGATTCGGCGGCCATGACCGACGGCAGCAAACTGGTGATGCTGATTCTGATGTTCATCGGCGGCAGCCCCGGCTCCACGGCCGGCGGTATTAAGACGACGACGATGGTGGTGATGCTTCTGTATGTGCGCGCCAGCATCGGGCGGACCTACAGCACCAATGTATTCGGCCGCAGAATCGAGGAGTCGGCCATCGGGCGCGCGTCGGCGATCATTACGATTAACGCGGCGCTGGCGCTGGGGGCGGCGATTCTTATCATGCTGATCCAGCCGTTTGCGATGGGTGATATTCTGTTTGAGACGTTTTCCGCGATCAGCACCGTGGGAATTTCCACGGGAATCACCAGAGATCTGCTGCCGGTTTCGCGGGTGATCATCATTTTTCTGATGTACTGCGGCAGGCTGGGGAGCATGTCGTTCGCGCTGGCGTTCACGCAGCAGCGGAAGATGGTGAAGGTGCAGAATCCGGCGGAGCAGATCAGTGTGGGATAATGGAATTGCCGCTGCGGGCGAACTGAGAGAAAGCACCGTCAGGCGGCCGGAAGGGAGAATATATGAAATCAATTCTAATCATCGGAAGCGGTAAATTCGGCAGGCATCTCTGCCGCAATCTGGCGGAACTTGGCAACCAGATCATGCTGGTGGACCAGGTGGAGGAGAATCTGGAAGAAATGCTGCCCTACGTGGTCAGCGCCAAGATCGGCGACTGTACGAACCCGTCGGTTTTAGAGAGCCTGGGCGTGGACAATTTCGATCTCTGCTTCGTCTGCATCAGTTCCAATTTCCAGAGCAGCCTGGAGATCACCAGTCAGTTAAAGGAAATGGGCGCCCGCCATGTGGTCAGTCAGGCCAGCCGCGACATTCAGGCCAAGTTCCTGCTGCGCAACGGCGCGGACGACGTCATTTATCCGGACCGGGACATCGCGGAACGGGAGGCGGTGCGCTACAGCGCCAACCATGTCTACGACTATATCGAGGTGTCGGAGGAGTATTCGATCTACGAGATTCCGCCGCTGCCGGAGTGGGTGGGCAAGAGCCTGCGCGAGGCGGACATCCGCAACCGCTATCAGGTGGTAGTGCTTGGAACGAAGGAGAACGGCGGACGCGCCAGTATCCTGCCGCCGGCGGATTATATTATCCGGTCGGATCAGCATCTGATGGTGATCGCGCGGAAGGATGAGATCGACGATCTGCTGAAGAAGATACAGTGAAATAAAAATGCCGCATCGCTGCGGCGTGAAAATGACCGCCGGCCGGAGCGTGTTCCCGGGATAATCAGTGTGAGACCGGACACCTCCGACACGGCCGAAGCCGTGCTCCTCCCAGAACCGGCGGACAGGTTTATTATACGCCAGACAGGCACATTTGGCAAGCGTAAATCTTCGGCCCCGGCATCCGTCATTCAGCCCGCCGCTCCATATCCCGGATAGCCAGCGCCACCTGGAAAGGCAGCAGGTCTTCGACGGTCCGAAGCGGCGAATGCAAAAGTTCTTTCATTTTCTGAATCTGATAATTCACCGTATTGCGATGCATAAACAATGCCTCTGCCGTGCCGGCCAGGCTGCGGTCCTCGCGGATGTAGGTCTTCAGAAGATCGATATAAGCGTGGTTCTTCTGGTCGTACCGGTCTAACGGCGCCAGGATTTCGTCGGCGTAGGAGTAGAGGATTTCTTCATCCTTTACTGAGAAGAGAATCTTGTAAATCCCCATGTCCTCGAACCGGATCGCCGGCGTGCCCTGGTACATGGCCATACGCATGGCCGTGGCGGCACGGTTGTAGCTTTTGTCAATGTTGGCCAGACCTTCCACTTCGATGCCGACGCCGATGAAGATCTGGCGGGAGGCAGCGGCTTCCGCGTACACATGAAGGATCAGGTCCTTGATCTTCTGGCTCATCTGTTCCGGCGCGTTATTGAGGACCAGAAGCAGATAACTTTCATAATTCAGGATGCCGATATGCACGGCGGACAGTCCGCCGGCCTGCTTCATGCGGCGGATACGGGTCTCCAGCAGGTATTCGCGGTTCTGATTCCCCTCGACGGCGGCCTGGTTCTGCTGCTTCAGATAAATGCAGAAGACCGTGAAGCGGCCGTCCAGATCGTAGAAGCGGCCGAGGGTGTCGGTGTACTCCGTTACATTTTCCCGCTTCTGAATCGCGTCGCGCATGGCCCTGTCGTGAATCACGCTCTCCTGCTGGTCGTCCATGATCTGCACACAGAGACGCTGCAGAAGGTCGGTGATGCGGATTTCCCAGGGCATTGAAAAAATGGGGAAATCGTGCGCGTCGCAGTAGTCGGTGACGTCCTGCGGAAGCGTCATGACGAATTTGCCGGTGTTGACGATGAGGCCGGAGACATTGCTCTCGTGCAGACGCCGGACCAGGGCCAGAAGCCAGCCGCTGTCGACGGCACACTTCATACCGGTGGTCACGACCAGCTCCGCGCCGTGAAAGTAGGGGATAATGAACTCGTCTTCGAGCATATAGACCCAGCTTGCGACATTGCCCAGCCCGTTCTGTCCGGCTGACAGCGACAGCCGGAAGGCGGCAGCGTTATCCTGAAAGAGTTTTTTAAGCGTGACAGCCATGGGGAATCCTCCGCATCTTTTAAAATATGTACTGATGATACATATTATAACAGATAAATTTGAATTACGCCACCATTTACTTCCAGAAAATATGTATTATAATAAAATCATCAGGAACAACAAAGCGCAAGCGTTACTCATACAAATGTCTTTGTGACAAAGACATATGATCAGAAGGAGGAAATGGTTATGTCAGAATTTTTTACGAGCGGCGTTTATTACAATGATTGGCACACATGGCAGACGGACGATGACAGGCAGGGGGTATCTGAATTCGCCAGCGCACAGCGGCTGTACTCCTACTATGTAGAGAAGATTCTGCCGAAGAGGAAGGAACGCGCTTACAGAGGATGACGTCGGGGGTTGGCGTCAGGAGGACGATGTCAGTGGGACGATGTCAGTGGGATGATGTCGATCGGGGTCCATGCGGACAAACGGGAGCTGTCGAAAACCACGCGGGAAGACGCGGGGGTGCGGCGGCTCTTTCTTTGTGTTCGCGGGGCGGTTCTGCTTTGTGTTCGCGGGGCGGTTCTGCTTTGTGTTCGCGGGGCGGCTTTGCTTTGTGTCCGCGAGGCGGCTCTGTTTTGTATCCGCAGATGTCCCGGCGTTTGTGGGGAATGTCCAATGTCCCGGCGTGTGCGGAAGATATTCCGCTGCGGCGCCATTTCCGCGATGTATTTATTAAAAACAATTCGCTAAAAGTTTGACAATCTTTATTGGTTCCCGCTATAATAAATGAAGGAGAATCCGGTGCCGCAGGATTTTCCGCGACAGGAGGGAGATGCATGATGGAACGCAGGGAAATATCGCGAGCGGTCATTGAAAGGCTTCCGCGCTACTATCGTTATCTGGATGAGCTTCTGGAGGAGGGCGTGGAGCGGATTTCATCGGGGGAACTGAGCCGGCGGATGCAGGTTACGGCTTCTCAGATCCGTCAGGATCTGAATCATTTCGGGGGATTCGGGCAGCAGGGTTACGGCTATCACGTGCCGTATCTGTATGAGGAGATCGGCAAGATTCTGGGCGTGGACCGCAGACAGAATATGATTATCATCGGTTCCGGCAATCTTGGACATGCCATTGCGAATTATGCGAATTTCGAGCGGAGAGGGTTCATTGTCAGAGGGATGTTCGATATCCGCCCGGAACTCATCGGGACAAGCGTGCGCGGGATTCAGATCCGCGCGATGGATGAGCTTGAGGATTTCATCCGGGAGAATGACATCCAGATTGCGGCGGTCACGCTGCCCAAGACGCATGCGCCCGAGATTGCGGACCGGCTTGTGCGGGCGGGGATTAAGGGAATATGGAATTTTGCCCATACGGATCTGACGGTGCCGCCGGGCGTGGTTGTGGAGAATGTGCATCTGTCCGAGAGCCTGATGCGTCTGTCCTACCGTGTCCGAAGCATGGAAGACGGCGGACAGGGTTCGGCGGACTGAGCGGGGACGCTGCCGGAAGGCGGAACGGACGGGAGCAGAGATGATTGTGGGAATCGGTACGGACATGGTGGAGATGGAGCGTGTGAAAAAGGCCTGTGAGAAGGAGGCCTTTGTGTCGCGTGTCTATACGGAGGAGGAGCGCCGGCAGGCAGGGGAGAGAGTGTCCCGCCTGGCCGGCGATTTTGCTGTGAAGGAGGCCGTTGCGAAAGCGCTGGGAACCGGGTTTGCCGGTTTCATGCCCGGAGATATCGAAGTGCTGCGGAATGAACTGGGCGCGCCTTATGTGAAGCTGTATGCCGGCGCGCAGGCGCGGGCGGAAGCGCTGGGCGTTAGCCGCGTGCATGTGTCGATCACGAATACGAAGGAATATGCGGCGGCGGTCGCGGTGGCGGAGAAGGACGGGACGTGATGAGAAAGCGGGGCGTCCGGCGAACCGGTACGCCCTGTAAGGCTGCGGAGATGAGAGGAGGAGGACTATGAGGTATCTGGTGACCGGGGAGCAGATGAAGGCGATCGACCGGCATGCCGTTCAGGCGGCAGGTATTCCTTCCGTCGTGCTGATGGAACGCGCGGCGCTGGCGGTTGCGGATGCGGTGGAGGAACTGGCGGGGGGACCGGCGCAGACGCCGGGTGCCGGTGCAGGGAGTAACCTATATGTGCGGCCGCCGCATATCCTGTCGGTCTGCGGAACCGGTAATAACGGTGCGGATGGCATCGCTGCCGGCCGCATCCTGCATAATAAAGGTTATCAGGTTACCATCCTTCTGGCGGGCGATCCTGAGCGCGGCACCGCGGAATATCAGCTGCAGAAAAGCATTGCCATCAATCTGGGAATGCAGGTCGTGAAGTGGAAAGATTTCCTGCCGGGCCGCTGCGACATCCTGATCGACGCGGTCTTCGGCGTAGGCCTGAGCCGGCCGGTCGAGGGGGAGTACAAAGAGGTACTGCAGATGATGGCGGACGCCGGAGCCGGCTGTGTGGTGGCTGTGGATATGCCGTCCGGCATTCACAGCGACAGCGGTCAGATCATGGGGACGGCACTCCGCGCCGATGTGACAGTGACGTTCGGCTGGCAGAAACTGGGCAGCGCTCTTTACCCGGGCCGCGATTTCTGCGGGCAGGTGCGTGTCTGCGATATCGGTTTTCCGGCTGCGTGGCTGCCGGCAGAGACAGAAGCGGGAGGCAGTATGGCGGTCATGCTCGAACCTGAGGATTTGAAGCGGATACCGCCGCGGCCCGCGGACAGTCATAAAGGCAGTTTCGGCAAGGTCTTAGTGGTGGCCGGTTCCGAAAATATGTCCGGCGCGGCTTATTTCAGCGCGCTTTCGGCCTACCGTACGGGCGCGGGGCTGGTGAAGGTCATGTCGGACGAGAAAAACCGCGTGATCATGCAGGAGCTTCTGCCGGAGGCCATTCTTACGACTTATACCTCCGATGAGATGGAGGAGGAGCCGGAGAGCTTCAGCCGGAAAGTGGAGAACGAATGCGCCTGGGCGGATGTGATCGTGCTGGGACCGGGCATCGGCCGGGGGCCGGGGGTCTATGAGCTCATGCGAGCCTTTCTGGTAAATGCCTACGTGCCGATGATCATCGACGCGGACGGGCTGAACGCGGTGGCGCAGTACCCGGAGCTTTCCCAGTATCTGACGGAGAATGTGATCATGACGCCGCACGTGGGTGAGATGGCGAGGCTGACCGGGCTGACCGCGGATCAGATCGGCAGCGATCCGGCGGCGGTAGCGGCGGAGTACAGCGCGGAGCACGGCATCACCTGCGTGTTAAAGGACGCGGCTACGGTGATCTGCGGCCGTGACGGGCAGATCTGCGTCAATGGAAGCGGCAACAGCTGCATGGCGAAAGCAGGTTCCGGAGATGTGCTGACGGGCGTGATCGCGGGGCTGATCGCGCAGGGCTGCGAAGTCTGGGACGCGGCGGCATTGGGCGTATATCTGCACGGGCTCGCGGGCGACAGGATTTGCGCGCGGGACGGAAGCTACGCGATGCTGGCGCGGGAGCTGGCGGACGAAGTCGGACAGGTTCTGGCGCAGGCAGGAAAATGAAACTGCGGATACCGCCCAGACGGATGATCATAGTCAGAAACAAACGATAGCGGAAGGAGATTCATTCATGAAACAGTATACGAGGGTTTACGCCCGGATCGATCTGGACGCAGTCATTCATAATATGCAGGCCATGCAGGCCAATCTGACCGGCGGTGCGCGCATGATCGGCGTCGTTAAAACCGACGCCTACGGCCACGGCGCGGTGCCGGTGGCACAGGCCATAGACCCGTATGTGGCAGGATACGCCGTGGCGACGATTGAGGAAGCGAGAAATCTTCAGCTGCACGGCATCACAAAGCCGATTCTGATTCTGGGCGTGACCCATCCGAGCCGCAGCCGGGAACTGGTGGAATACGGCATCCGTCCGACCGTCTTTACCATGGAGCAGGCGCGGGCGCTGTCGGAAGCGGCGGAAGCCGGGGCCCGCGGTTCGCAAACGCCGCTTTGCGCAAAGATCCATCTGGCTGTGGACACCGGTATGAGCCGCATCGGCCTGCCCTGTGACGCGGAAGGAGCGAGATTGGCGGCTGAGATCGGACGCCTGCCCGGCATCTTCGTTGAAGGTATTTTCACGCATTTTGCGAGAGCCGATGAGACAGACAAGGCGTCGGCCCTGCGGCAGTGGGAGCGCTACCGGCAGTTCATCCGCATGACCGAGGCGGAAGGACTCAAGGTCCCGGTTCATCATGTCGCGAACAGCGCGGCGATCATCGAACTGGGACAGACCCATTGGGATATGGTGCGGGCCGGAATTTCCATTTACGGGATGTATCCGTCGGACGAGGTGGCGCAGGAGAATGTGAAGCTGGAACCGGTCTTGTCGCTGCACAGTTATGTAACCTGTGTGAAGGATATTCCGGCGGGGGCGGAAGTCAGTTATGGCGGAACTTTCAAGGCTGAGAGCACTACAAAGGTTGCGACGGTCCCGATAGGTTACGGCGACGGTTATCCCCGGAATCTGTCCGGAAGGGGAAGCGTCCTGATCCGCGGAAAGCGGGCGCCGATTCTGGGCCGGGTCTGCATGGATCAGTTCATGGTCGACGTAACGGAGATTCCGGATGTCCGTGTGGACGATCCGGTGACGCTGATCGGCTGCGACGGAGACGACCGGATCACGGTGGAAGAGCTGGCGCGTACCGGCGGCGGTTTCCACTATGAGATCGTCTGCGACATCGGAAAACGGGTGCCGCGCGTATATCTGCGTGACGGCCGGGTAGTCGGGACGAAAGATTATTTTACGGATATGTATGAAGACTTCGTGGCTGATTCTGCGAAGGAGGATAACGACTGCCGTCAGCAGCCGGGAAAGTGATACCGGCAGCCGGCAGGGAGTTTAACGCAATTTGCGTCCGTTTCATATCATAATGACAGGAAGGTATCTCATCGCGCCGCCGGATGCGCTGCTGGATGCGCGTCGTATGCACCGTCGGATACGCCGTCGGATGCGGGCTGGATACGCCGGATGCGCTGCAAACGCCAAAGAGCCTGAAGGCAGTTCTTTGTATAGGCGGCGAAAATCTGTAAATACTGGTGATATAGACCATTTCCCGGACAGGGAGGCGTGGCCGGTATGAATGAGACAGACGGAGAGTGAATGATATGATAATCAGACGCGGAGACATTTATTACGCGGACCTGCGGCCGGTGGTCGGCTCTGAACAGGGAGGCGTGCGGCCGGTTCTGATCATACAGAACGACATTGGCAATAAACACAGTCCCACGGTGATCTGTGCGGCGATCACCTCGAAGATGAACAAGGCGAAACTGCCGACCCACGTGGAGCTGGATACACGTAAATGCGATATGGTGAAAGATTCGGTGATTCTTCTGGAACAGCTGCGGACCATTGACAAGCAGCGCCTGAGGGAGAAAATCTGCCATATCGACGAGGACCTGCTGCGCAGGGTGGACTGTGCGCTGCGGGTGAGCCTGGAACTGCTTACATAGTCTGAAGAGCGTCCGGGCCGCAAGAAAGGCGGCCGGAGAGGCGGCAGGCAGAGGCAGACCGGTATTCGTAAAGATAAATGAGGAGGAGATGCGTCATGAGCGAACCCAGAACCTACCATAACCCGGTCCAGCGCGGATTTTTCCCGGATCCTTCCGTAATCCGCGTCGGGGATGATTTTTATATGGTCAATTCCAGCTTCCAGTATTTCCCGGCCATCCCCATTTCCCATTCCAGGGATATGGTTCACTGGCATATCGTGGGACACGCGATCACCAATCCGGAGTGGCTGGACTTAAGCGATATCCGGGATTCCCACGGAATCTGGGCCCCGGATATCTCCTACATAGACGGGAAATTCTATATTTTCGCGCCGCTGCGCTTAAACGGCGACGGGACGCGGGGCAATAACGTGCTGCGCCGCCAGCTGGTCATGGTGGCCGACCGGCCGGAGGGGCCGTACAGCAAGCCGGTGTGTCTGGAGGTGGACAGTATCGATCCGTCCCATTTCGTGGATGAGGACGGCAGCCGCTATCTGATTACGGCGGCGGGCGCCCAGGCGGTGCCGCTTTCCGCTGACAGCCTGCGCCTGGCGGGCGAGAGCCGTACGGTGTGGAACGGCACCGGCGAGCGGTGTTCGGAAGGCCCGCATATCCTGAAAAAAGACGGCTATTATTATGTGATTGTGGCAGAGGGCGGAACCGGCTACGGTCACGGCATCAATGTGGGCCGAAGCCGCAGCCTGTTCGGCGAGTACGAACCATCTCCGTATAATCCGGTCATGCGCCAGAAGGATCCGGAGGCGCCGATCCAGAGATCGGGGCACGGAACCCTGGTTCAGGACCAGAACGGCCGGTGGTGGTGCTATTATCTCTGCGGGCGTCCCAACGGGGGCCGCTATACGACGGTCGGCCGGGAGACGGCTCTGGATCCGGTCCGCTGGACGGAGGACGGGTGGTTTGTGGTCAATGAAGGCCGGGGGCCGAGTCTTAGGCAGACCGCGCCGGATCTGCCGGAATGTGTGTTTGAGAGAAATTTATTCGATGATTTCGATCGTGATACCCTGAATCTGGAATGGGAGTTCGTCCGCAACCCGGACAACGGTTCCTGGTCCCTGACGGAGCGGCCGGGATACCTGCGGATCTGGACCGGAGACGGGCAGCTGTTTGAACGCCGGGCGAAAAATACGCTGCTTCGGAGAGAGCAGGAGCTTACTTACCGGGCGGAGACGAAACTGGAATTTGCGCCGGACCGGGACGGGGAGCAGGCCGGTCTTACCTGCTATTACAGCACGGCGACCTACGCCCGCTGCGCGGTCTGTTGGGAAGGCGGCCGGAAGCTGCAGCTCGTCATCAACCGGAACCACGGCGAGGAGCTGGTCGCTGAGGTTGAGAACCTGCCGGAGGGTCCGGTATGGATTGCGGTGGACGTGAAGGGGCTGACGAGAACATTTTCCTATAGCTGCGACGGGGTGAACTGGGAGACAGCCGGCGTGCTGGAGAACTGCATTTATCTCTGCGATGAGGGCGTGCCGGACGACAGGAAGCGCCATACGGGAACCCTGGTTGGAATCTATGCCAATAACGGCGGCTGCGGCAGCCGGAAGGCGGCGGATTTTGATTATTTCCGGTATGAGGATACCATATAACACACCGCCGGTGAACAGCCGCCTGGGAACTTCCGCGGCCGCTGTTCACTGGCGGTGCGATTCTTAATATGGCAGAATCTCAGTTGGAGCGATATACCGTGGTCGGGACAGCCTCCCGGCCGCTCAGGGCGGCCTCAAGCTCCAGAAGCGCAAGCGGCGCACTGATATTTACGCTGCACAGGCCGGTTGCGGATGCGGCAAAGCAGCCGCCGTGCCACAGGGCGTCGACGATATTGTCGGCAATACGACTGGCAAGCGAAAGATACTCCGGCGCGGGGTACTGCCTGTAAAGATGTACCAGAGCCGCCACGGCGCTGTCGGAAGCGCAGGCAGTCTCATAATTCAGGCGTCCCGGTTTGCCGGGGGCTTCGCCGAGTTCGCCCAGACCATTGGCGGAAGAGATTTTCCCTGCGTATGCCCAGAGCTCCCTGTCTCCGGTGCGCGCTGCGACAGAGAGAAGCGCGGGCAGGTAATTCACCCCGGCGGGATAGCGCGTAAAGACACGGCCGGCAGGGCCGTAGTAGCCGTCGCGGCGGAGGACGAAGCCGGTCAGATCCTGACCGTCCGCCAGAAGCGGACGGAATTCGTTCGTTTCTGCGATATAGGCGTATTTCATAAAGGCTTCCAGCCCGCTGCGCGCCCATTCCAGCATCTTCGCGGCATTTTCGGAGCCCGCTTCGGCGTATTCGCAGATCACCTGCGGGTTCAGCGCGTAGATGGTGAAGGCGGTGGAGCGGGTGAGCATATTGCCCTCAAGGCAGTCCGCCCCCAGCTCGGGGCCGCACTGACGCTTCGCGCGGTCGCCGTACATGGAGTCCGTCAGGCGGAAATCATCCGTCGTTTTCTGCTGTATGGGCTGCGTGAACTGGTAAACCCCAAGCCCGGTTTTCGGATGGCGGCATTTTACGTACATATGGTAAAGGTTCTCTCCCCACCTGGCCGCGCCCGCGTCGCCGCAGGTCTTATACAGCTTTGCGGCGGAATACATCAGGTCGTTTCCCGTGTTCATGAAAGAAAGGCCCTTACGCGGCGTAAACGGTGCGGGATCGCCGAAACTTCGTTCCCAAATATGATCGATTCCGCGGTCATTTTCCCGTCCGTGACGGCCGATCTCAAAAGCGTCCCATTCGTAGACATGCGCGTTCCAGAAGGCTTTGATATAGGTCTCCGCCTTCGCGGGATCCACCTCGTACATGAGTTCATAGAAGGGAAAATCATTCTTCAGCTCATGGACCGAGCCTTTGACGCCGAGATCGTGTAAGGTTCTCAGGTCCACATAGCGGTGGCCGCCCCAGCGGAAAAGTCCGTTGGGAAGCATCAGGTGGTCAAAATGATAACGGTAGTTGGCGCGCGCCCTGTCGATATATTTCGCGTCGCCGGTCACGGCGGAAAGTCCCGCAAGAATGCGCATGAGGTCCTGCTGGTGGGCAAAGTTGGACATAACGCCCGGATCACCGGTAAATTCCGGCATACTTGCGATTCCCGGGGCCATGGTATCCTGATCCACATAATCCGAAAAAAGCGGGGTGGGATCGTCGCGGTAAATATCTCCGGCTGCAGCCAGAATCGTGTCGGCATGCCTTTTGACCGCCTCCAGGCGGAGCGAACGGTTTTTATTGTTCATGATGATTCCTCCTTTCCTGATTGACATCTATTATATATGGCCGGCTGCGGTTTATCAAGATTTTTATCTGCCGCTGTCTGGACAGAAGCAAATAGAATCCGCGCCGGGCGCAGGTAAATTCCGCCGCCGGATGCAATTTGCACTTGCCAGACGGCGGAATCGGTGTTAAGATAAATCAGATATGATGGCTGTAATGATGAAGTATCGAGAGTAAGTGCAGAAAGAAAAGGAGTGTTATTTCATGTCAGGACATTCGAAGTTTTCCAATATCAAGCGCAAGAAGGAGAAGAACGACGCCGCGAAGGGCAAGATCTTCACGATCATCGGACGTGAGATCGCAGTAGCGGTGAAGGAAGGCGGAGCCGACCCGGCCAGCAACTCCAAGCTGCGCGACGCGATTGCCAAGGCGAAGGCCAACAATATGCCCAACGACACGATCGACCGCGGCATCAAGAAGGCGGCCGGCGATGCGAACGCCGTGAATTACGAGAGCCTTACCTACGAGGGCTACGGCCCCGGCGGCGTGGCGATCATTGTGGATACATTAACGGACAATAAAAACCGTACCGCGGCCAATGTCCGCGCCGCGTTTACCAAGGGCGGCGGCAATGTAGGCGCTCAGGGCAGCGTGTCCTATTTATTTGATAAGAAGGGTCAGATCATCGTCGACAAGGAAGAATGTGAGATGGACGCCGATGAGCTGATGATGGCGGCCCTCGACGCGGGGGCGGAGGATTTCGCCGAGGAGGACGAAAGCTACGAGATCTACACGGCGCCCGATGATTTCAGCGCGGTCCGTGAGGCGCTGGAGGCGGCCGGTATCCCGATGCTGGAGGCCGAGGTGACCATGATTCCCCAGACCTGGGTGGAGGTTGCGGATGAGGAGAATCTTAAGAAGCTCAGCCGCATTCTGGATATCCTGGATGATGATGACGATGTGCAGGCGGTTTACCACAACTGGGATGAGTGATGCGGAGAATATGCTGCCGCATAAAGCGCATTTTCATGCGGGGCGGGTACCTGCGTGAGTGTTTGTATATGTAATAGGGACAGAGCGTCGCTGACGCTCGATTCGCAAGGAAATCAGGAACTGCTTCTTCGGCGTGATGTTCGGGGAAGCAGTTTTTGCAAATGAAAACCGGAGCGGCGGCGAGGGAAGGATCGTCCGTTCTGTCAGGAAGCTGCAGGAACGGACCGAACTGAAGAGGAGGGAGAAACTGTGAGAATTCTGGTGGCGGAGGATGCGAAGGATTTGAACCGCCTGATCGTAAAGACGCTCACGAAGGCGGGCTACAGTGTGGACGGCTGCTTTAACGGCGAGGAAGCGCTGGACTACGTGGGCGGCGCGGAATATGATGCGCTGATTCTGGATATTATGATGCCGAAGCTGGACGGCTATCAGGTACTTAACCGCCTGCGGCTGCAGGGCAGCGACGTGCCGGTGCTGTTTCTGACGGCCCGCGATGCGGTGGCAGACCGGGTGAAGGGGCTGGATATGGGGGCGGACGATTATCTGGTGAAGCCATTTGATTTCGACGAGCTGCTGGCCCGGATCCGGGCGATGACCAGGAAGCGCGCGGGCAGCCGCAGCAACGTCTTAAGCTACGCAGGGTTGTCGGTGGACACGGAACGCAGAACCGTCATGCGGGACGGGACGGAGATCGCGCTGCTGCCGAAGGAGTATACGATTCTGGAGTACATGATCCGCAACCAGGGCATCGTGCTGTCCCGGGAGCAGATGGAAGATAAGATCTGGAACTATGAGTATTCGGGAAGCTCGAACAACATCGACGTCTATATCAGCCGGCTGCGCAGAAAGATTGACGACGGCTTCGAGAAGAAGCTGATTCATACGATCCGCGGCGTGGGGTGGGTATTGCGGGAGTAAGCGTGCGAGGTGCGGCTGCGAACCTGTGCGGCGCGCCGACGATATTCGACAGAGGTGACTGGTACACGGAGAGGATGCAAAGATGAAGATCATAAGAAACCGCTCGGTCAAATGGAAGATCACATGGTGGCTGACGCTCCTGATGGCGCTGCTCTCAGGTCTTCTTCTGATGTTCATGCTGACGATCAGCCGTTCCGTGACTACGCGGACAAGCATGAACCAGCTTAGCCGGACCATGCGGGACAATGCGGCCCGGATCGCCTACACGGACGGCAGACTGCAGATCGAAGACGGTTTTCAATTTTATCTGGGCGGCGTATCCACGCTGGTTTACAGCCGTAGCGGCGCGCTGATGGCTGGGCAGCTTCCGGTGTCATTTTCTACAGATGAGTCTTTTGAAAATGGGAGCCTGCGGACTATCTCCGCGGGAGGAAACCGGTATCTGCTGCTGGATCTGTGGATCCCCTCCGGCTGGGAGGACGGCGTGTGGCTGCGGGGGCTTCTGGAGCTGCCGGAGGACCGGTACGGAACGAATAATATTCTGCGCGTGGCGGCGGTTGCTTTGCCGCTGTTCATTCTGCTGGCGGCCGCAGGCGGTTATCTGATCGTGCGGCGGTCATTCCGGCCGCTGGATCAGATCAGCGCGACTGCGTCGGCCATCAGCGAGGCGAAGGATCTGTCGCGGCGGATTGGGCTGCCGCCGGGAAAGGACGAGTTTTCGCGGCTGGCGGAGACATTTGACAGCCTGTTTGAGCGGCTGGAGCGCTCCTTCGAGGCGGAGAGCCAGTTTACCGCCGATGCCTCCCACGAACTGCGCACGCCGGTGTCCATCATCAGGGGCGCCTGCGAGTACGGCATGAAATACGACGAGACAGCGGAGGAGCGGAAGGAAACGCTGGAAATGATCCACCGCCAGACCGTGAAGATGTCGGAACTGATCACACAGCTTCTCAGCATGACGCGGCTGGAGCAGGGGACGGAGCTGCCGGAGATGGCGGAGCTTAACCTGTCGTCGCTGGCGGAGAGCGTGGTGGAAGAGATGGCGGCGGATTACGGGGAGGAGCGGCTCCGGTATGTTTCGGAAGATCCCGCGAAGTCACCGGAATATGCGGGTATCCGGGGACGTGCGGAGACTGAGAAACATGCCGGGAAAGCGGAAACGCGTGCCGGTCTTTACATGGTCCGCGGCGACGCGGCGCTTCTGACCCGCCTTCTGCGGAATCTGATCGACAATGGTTTCAAGTACGGCAGGCCGGATGGTCATGTGTGGGTATCCGTGTCCGGGGAGAACGGAGAAGTTCTTCTGAAAGTGCGCGACGACGGCATTGGTATCCCGCCGGAGCATCAGGAGAAGATCTGGCAGCGGTTCTATCAGGTCGATCCGTCACGCGGCGAGGCTTCCGGTGCGGGCCTGGGCCTTGCCATGGTCAGCCAGATCGCCCTGCTGCACGGCGGCTCCATGTCGCTTGAGAGTGTCCCGGAGGCCGGGAGCGTCTTTACGCTGCATTTGCCGGCATATTTGCCGGAAGTTTCTTCCGAATTTTGAGACGGAAAGAGTGCCGCCATAAAAACATGCTGAATTTCATGTAGATTTCATAATCCCCGTTTAGAATGAGATCAGAAAACAGCGAAGGGGGATTTTTAATTATGAAGAATAACAGTAAGAGAAACGGAATGTTCTGTGCGCTGGCTGTGGCTGCGCTGCTGCTCGGCGGCTGCGCCCAGGGACAGGGAAAGATGGCGTATATCGGAGCGGACGCCGCGAAGAAGCAGATCCTCGCGGAGGTTGGCCTTGATGAGAGCCAGGTGAAGATCAATAGCGTGGATATGGCGACGAAGAACGGTATGGATTACTACCGTGTAGAATTCTCCGATGCAGACGGAAACGTCTACCGGTATGATATCGAAGCGCTGACCGGCAAGGTGATCGAGAGCGCCGCGCAGGAAGCAGCAGCTGCGGCGATGACCGAAACGACAGCAGCAGCGACACAGGCGACGGTCACGGAAAATGCCGCAGAAGCCAATTTACAGCAGATCGCACAGCCGACGCAAACCGCGCAGCAGCAGTCGCAGACATCAGACGCGTCCGGCGACACAAAGCTAACCGCGGAAGAAGCGAAGACGAAAGCTCTGGCCCACGCCGGACTTTCCGCCGCTGAGGTCACATTTACAAAGGCGGATCCGGACCGGGATGATGGGAGACAGGTTTATGATGTGGAGTTTTATAGCGGCGGGAAAGGATATGAATATGAGATCGACGCCTACAGCGGAGAGGTACTCAGTGTAGATATTGATCTCAGTCTCAAGCCGGCGCAGCTGAATGCGGAGACTGCAAAAGAGAAGGCTCTGGCCCACGCCGGTCTGTCCGCTTCTCAGGTAACATTTACCAGGACGGAAGCGGATCACTGGGACGACGGCCGTGCGACTTACGAGATTGAATTCTACGAAACTGACGGGACCGAATATGAGTATGAGATCGACGCAAACAGCGGAGATGTGCTCAAATACGATATCGAGGCGCCATCCCGCCTTTCGAAACAGCCGCCTTCCGATCCTTCCGCCATCACTCCGAAGACATCGCCGATCGAGTCAAACCCTTCGTCTGGCTCTGCCTCCACATACATGGACGCCGAAGCTGCAAAACAGCTCGCCCTGGCCCAGGTACCCGGCGCGACAGCCGGCGATATCGCCGAGTTTGAGACAGATCGCGACGACGGCCGGATCGAATACGAAGGCAAGATTTATTACGGCGGCATGGAATACGAATTCGAAATTGACGCCTACAGCGGCGCCTTCCGCAAGTGGGAATGCGAGTATGACGATGACCATCATGGTTCCCATCATTAAGAAACATGGAAATGCAAGCAAGGCGCCACTGGCGCCTTGCTTGCATGGAAATAAAAGGCCGGAGCGACACCGCTCCGGCCTTTGCGCTGCTTAACGAGTTCCTTCTCAGATCTCATTGACCTTTCTCTTAATATAGCTGGTATGCAGCAGGTGATGCGCTTTCTCGCTTCCGGGCTTGCCAAGGTAGGTCGCGTAGAGCTCCTTGATTGCCGGGTTCTCGTGAGACTTGCGGACCGGCATGCCGGCATCCGCGTCGTACAGCACCTTCGCGCGCAGACCGCGGATATCCACGGTGTTGCGCACATAGCCG
>CANQFR010000009.1 GCA_947599905.1 uncultured Lachnospiraceae bacterium | reverse complement strand
TGTACTGGAAGAAGACCACGAAGGCGTCCTGCTGGGCCTGCTTCATCTTCGGTTCCGGCATCATGCTGTTAAATATGTTGGTTCCCGGCATCTTCCCGGCGATCATGAAGTCGCCGATCAACTGCGGCTCCATCGCGATGCTGGCCGGCCTTGTCATCGTGCCGGTGGTCAGCTGGCTGACGCCGAAGCCCGACAAGAAGCTGGTGGACGACGCGTTTGCCTGCTATGAGAAGGAGAATGTCGTCGCGCAGAAGACGGCGCTGGGATAAGAACCCGGGACTGCCGCGGAAAGAGGGATACTTTCAGAATGATTTTGAATGGCCGCTGCACGGAAACTGATGGTGCGGCGGTCGTTTTCTGTCTGTTTTCTGTCTGTTTTTTCGCTGATACTGGACGAAAATGTAATCGTGTGGTATACTAAACTACAGTTTTTCGAATTTGGATTTCGAAGTTAAGGAGACAGGAGCCATGAAACCGAAACGAACTCTGACAGGACAGCTCGGCCTGTATCTGCAGTGGCCGCTGTTTTTGTCGATTCTGGTGATTATTACGAATATCGTCGTCGGCTTCATCGATACGGGGGCCGCTCTGGCGATGGGCGGGTTCACCGTCGTCTATGTGCTGTTCTCCGCGCTGATGTATTTCTTTTCGCGCAGGAAGCTGATGGCCGGAATGGTGGAATTTTCCGCCGATTATGCCTGGATACAGAAGAAACTGCTATCAGAACTGGATGTCCCCTATGTGGTGACGGATCAGAACGGACGTCTTCTGTGGATGAACGGGCTGTTTACCGAGATGCAGAAGGAAGCCGGGGGGCGGAGCAGTTCGCTGACCACGATGTTCCCGGAAGTCACAAAGGAGATCCTGAAGGCTGTGGATGAGAAGACCACGCTGCATGTCGTCTTCGGCGACCGCAGTTACCGGATGGATCTGACGCTGGTATCCATGGAGGATTTTGAGCCGGAGGAAGAGGGCGCGCGGGCCGGCAGGGAGGAGACCGCGGCAGATAAGTCCGCGCTTGCGCCGGCGCCGGATCTGGTGGCGGTATATCTCTTTGACGAGACCGAACTTCTGCAGTATCAGAAGCAGATTACCGAAGAACGGATGGTAGCCGGCCTCATTTATCTGGATAACTACGACGAAGCCCTGGAGAGCGTGGAGGAGGTCCGGCGTTCGCTCCTGATGGCGCTTATCGAGCGCCGCATCAACAAATACATCGCCGGCTTTAACGGCGTAGTGAAGAAGATGGAGAAAGATAAGTATTTCTTCGTCATCAAGCAGCAGTATGTGGAGGAACTGCGTGAACAGCGCTTCTCGATTCTGGAGGATGTGAAGTCGGTCAATATCGGCAACGAGATGGCTGTGACACTGAGTATTGGCCTGGGCCTGGGCGGGGATACCTACGGCCAGAATTATGAATATGCCCGCATGGCGATCGATATGGCCCTGGGCCGCGGCGGCGACCAGGCGGTGATCAAGAGCAGCGAGAAGATCGAGTTCTTCGGCGGCAAGTCCCAGCAGCAGGGGAAGATGACCCGCGTGAAGGCCCGCGTGAAGGCGCACGCCCTGCGGGAGCTGATCGGCACGAAGGAGAAACTGCTGATCATGGGACACAGATATAACGACATTGATTCCTTCGGCGCGGCGGTGGGCATCTACCGGATCGCCGCGACGCTGGACCGGAAGGCCCATATCGTGATCAATGACATTTCGGCGTCGGTACGGCCCATTTACGAGCGGTTTACGCCGGCGGCGGGCTATCCGGAGGACATGTTCCTTACGGGCAGCGAGGCGCTGGAGATGGTGGATGCGGGGACGCTGCTGGTTGTTGTTGACGTGAACCGGCCGGCGATCACGGAGGAGCCGGAGCTTCTGAAGAAGGTGAAGACCCTGGTCGTTCTGGATCATCACCGTCAGAGCAGCGAGATCATTGACAACGCGGTGCTTTCTTATGTGGAACCGAACGCGTCCTCTGCCTGCGAGATGGTCGCAGAGGTGGTGCAGTATATTGCGGACGATATCCGGATCCGGCCGCAGGAAGCGGATGCGATGTACGCGGGCATTGTTATTGATACGAATTATTTCAATAACCAGACGGGCGTCAGAACTTTCGAGGCGGCAGCCTATCTGCGGCGCTGCGGTGCGGATGTGACGCGCGTGCGCAAAGCGTTCCGCGAGGAGATGGTGAATTATCAGGCCCGGGCCCATGCGGTGGGGCAGGCGGAAGTATTCGAGGGTGCGTTCGCCATCAGCGAATGTCCGTCGGAGGGAATCGAGAATCCGACGATCGTGGCGGCGCAGGCGGCCAACGAACTGCTTGGCATCAAGGGCATGAAGGCGTCGATCGTGCTGTCCGAATACAACGGCGTTATTTTCCTAAGCGCCCGTTCGATGGATGAGGTGAATGTACAGGTGATGATGGAGAAGCTGGGCGGCGGCGGTCACCGTTCGATTGCAGGTGCGCAGCTTCGGGGAGTGACGATGGAGGAAGCGAAGGAGAGGCTGAAAGGCGTCATTCGGGAAATGATAGCGTCCGGGGATGTGAGGTAGACATACGGCCGGATGCGGGACAGGTTATCAGTATGGCATGACAGGAGGATTAAGACTATGGAGATCGTATTACTGGAAGATGTGAAGGCGCTTGGGAAGAAGGGGCAGGTTGTGAAGGTGAGCGACGGTTATGCGCGGAATTTCATCCTGCCGAAGAAGCTCGGCGTGGAGGCGACGCCGAAGGCGCTGAATGAACTGAAGCTGCAGAAGGCGAATGAAGCGCGTCAGGCGGAGAGGCAGCTGGCAGAAGCGAAGGAACTGGGCGCAAAGCTGTCCGCCGCGAAGGTGACGCTTGCGATCAAGGCCGGGGAGAACGGGAAGGCGTTCGGCTCGGTGTCCGGCAAGGAGATCTCTGCCGCGGTGGCCTCGCAGCTGGGACTTGATCTGGACAAGAAGAAGCTGGTGCTGCCGGAGCCGATCAAGGTACTGGGAACCCATGAGATACCGGTAAAGCTGCATCGGGACGTGACAGCGAAGCTGACGGTGGAGGTCGTGGCGGAGTAAGGTTCGCCTGCAGCTGAGACGGCCAGGCCGCGAAGAGGCGGCTGCCCGGGTTTCGGGCGTCCGGACACTTCAGCGGGTGGCCGGGATGAGCTGAGATGAGAGAAAACGGAGGCAGTAAACCATGGCGATGGACGATGCATTGATCAAACGCGTGCTTCCCCACAGCATTGAGGCCGAGCAGTCTGTGATCGGTTCGATGCTGATGGATCGGGAGGCGATCATCACCGCCACGGAGCTTCTGGCGGCGGAAGATTTTTATCAGCACCAGTACGGCGTCATGTATGAGGCCATGGTGGAGCTGTTCAATGAGGGCAAACCGGTGGATCTGGTGACGCTCCAGGACCGTCTGAAGGAAAAGGACGTGCCGCCGGAGGTCTCCAGCCTGGAGTTCGTGCGCGACATCATTACGACGGTGCCGACTTCGGCCAACGTCCGCTCTTACGCGAATATCGTGCGCGAGAAGGCGATTCTGCGGCGGCTGATCCGTATCAATGAAGACATTTCGAATGACTGTTATCTGGGACGGGCGTCGATGGATGAGATCCTGGGCGATACGGAGAAGAGGATCTTCGATCTCCTCCAGAGCCGTACGTCGCGGGATCTGGTGCCGATTCGGCAGGTGACGCTGGACGTGCTGGACAAGATCGAGGAGGCGTCGCACTCGAAAGAGATCGTGACCGGCGTGCCGACGGGCTTTGTCGATCTCGACTATAAGACGTCCGGCTTCCAGCCGTCGGATCTGATTCTGCTTGCCGCGCGGCCTTCGATGGGCAAGACCGCATTTGTCCTAAATGTACTGGATTATATATCGGTGCGCCGGAAGCTTGCCTGTATGGTATTCAGTCTGGAGATGTCCAAGGAGCAGCTCGTACAGCGTATGATTGCCATGGAATCCAATGTAAACACGCAGAAGCTGCGTACCGGCAACCTGACCGACGCCGAGTGGGACGCGGTCGTGGAGGCGGTCGGGCAGATCGGCAGTTCGAATATGGTGATCGACGATACGCCCGGCATCACGGTGACGGAACTGCGTTCCAAGTGCCGGAAGATGAAGCTGGAACGTGGGCTGGATATGGTGATCATCGATTATCTGCAGCTGATGAGCGGCAGCGGGCACACGGGCGATAACCGGCAGCAGGAGATCTCGGAGATCTCGCGTTCGCTGAAGGCGCTGGCCCGTGAGATCAAGGCGCCGGTTGTGGCCCTGTCCCAGCTGAGCCGTGCCTGTGAGAGCCGTCAGGATCACCGGCCGATGCTTTCCGACCTGCGTGAGTCCGGCGCAATCGAGCAGGACGCGGATGTGGTTCTCTTTCTTTACCGGGATGTCTATTATAACAAGGACACGGATAATCCGGATGCGGCCGAAGTTATCATTGCCAAGCAGCGCAACGGCCCCATCGGTACCGTGAACCTTCTCTGGAAGCCTGATATCACACGCTTTGTGAACATTGCGCGGCCTTAAGTTTTCTCCGCCGGCAGACAGCGGAGACTGCTGAAAACCGTATGAGACGCGATCACTTCCTCCCGGAGGGATTCTCCCCGAATCTCTTCGGGAGGCCTTTATCTGAAATTATTTTATCTGCAGCCGTATTCCGGCATAAAATCCATTCTCAACGCATAGATATAGTAGCAAGGTACGGAAATCATGTCGCCTAAAGGAGAGGTTCGAATGGCAGAGGCGCGCTATTTGATATCGGATGCGGCCAGGCAGGTCCGCGTGGAGGCGCATGTCCTCCGTTACTGGGAGGACGAGCTTGAGCTTGCCATTCCGCGGAATGATATGGGGCACCGTTATTATACGGATTATCATATCCGCCTGTTCTGCCGGATCAGGGATCTGAAGGAACAGGGTTACCAGCTGAAGGCGATCAGAAACGCCTTGAATAAAATGTCGGGCGCGATGGAGGACATCACCATCACCGAAGATCTTATGGAGGAAGAGATGAAAGCAGCCTGGAAGGAAAATCACGAGAGAGCGGAGCTGACCAAGGAGAATGCCGGATGCGGGACGGAAGGGGATAATGAAACGGATGGACAGGCAGTGCATGACCCGGCGGACGGCTCTCGGGTGGCGGATGGCTCCCGGGCGGCGGATGACACGCGGCCAGCGGACGGCTCCCGGGTGGCGGATGGTTCCCGGCCAGCGGATGGCTCCCGAACTGCGGTCGGCGATACAGACAGAGCCGGTACGGAGATGTCTGGGACGGACGGAGACCCGAGCGGCACGTCCGGAGCGGCGGAGGCTCTGCATCTCGTGCCCGCGCAGACGGACCGTCCCGCGGAAATCCTGAGCCCTGACGAGAAGATGGACCGTTTCCGGGAGATTATGAACCATATCATCGGACAGGCTGTGGAGGCCAATATGATACGTATCAGCCGTGAGATCACTGAGGATGTCAGCGACGCGGTCAGCGAGAATGTGACGGACCGGGTGATGAAGGAAGTCGAATATCTGCTGCGAGTCAGCGACGAGAAAGAAGAGGAACGCTTCAAACAACTCGACGAGACGATCCGGGCCTATCAGAATAAAAGAAAAGGCCGGGCAGAGGCCGCGGCCGCGAAGGCGCCCTTCTTCAGGAAAAAACGGTTCGGAAGAAGCGGCAGGAAGATGTTCTGAGCAAAAACATCCCAAAGGTATGGATGGTGTTTCGGAGGCCGCACGTATTAAGATCGCTTTGATGACGCCCGGATCAGCCCGGTAAACAGGTTCATCGCAGCGGTGTCGTCTTTCCACAGATACTCCGGGTGCCACTGGACACCGATCAGGAACGGATAATCCTTCATGACAACGCCCTCGATAATACCGTCGGGGGCGAAGGCGCACGCCTTAAGCGGCGGCGCCACGTCGCGGACAGCCTGATGGTGGGTGCTGTTGACGCGCAGGGTCAGCCGGGATGGTGCGGAAGTCTCCGCGGCGTGACAGATACCGGCCGACGCGGAAAGCATCGATGCGGAGTTCGTATCGGATGATGCGGAAGCGCCGCCCATCTGCTCCCGGGAAGCAGGCTCTTCTCCGGGGAAATGTCCGCTGATAACATCTGCCAGCAGGTTCCCCGTGGCGATTTCTACCGTGTGGGACGGAACCTTGTGCGGAAACGGCTGCTGGTGGGCGATCGGAAGCACTTGCTTCACCTGGGACGGAATATCCTGGTAAATGGTTCCTCCCAAGCCGATATTGATCAGCTGGATGCCGCGGCAGATTCCGAGGATGGGTTTCTTCTGTTCCATGACCAGACGCAGAAGCGCAAGTTCCATGCGGTCGCGCTGTACCGAGGCGCCGCCGCAGCCGGCAAGGGTTTCCTCCCCGAACAGGAAGGGATGCACGTCCGGCCCACCGGTGAACAGAAAACCGTCCAGAACGGAAACAAGCTGCCCAAGATCGTCCTCCGAGGCTTCAAGCGGCAGAATCACCGGAATGCCGCCCGCCGCCAGAACAGCCCGCGGGGACGCGGCTGGCTGGTAGGTTTCTTCGGTTTCGATATTGTGGGAAGTGGTCAGGCCGATAAGCGGCTTGCGGTTCATATCCATAAGGAATCCTTTCTTTCCATAGGGAAACGCCCCTCCCGTATGGGAAGGGCGTTATGTAAGTCCTGATTATGCCTCGCTGATCGCTCCGGTCGGGCAGGCTGCTTCGCAGGCACCGCAGTCGATGCAGCTGTCAGCGTCTACCACGTACTGTCCGTCACCCTGGGAGATCGCGCCAACCGGGCACTCCGCCTCGCAGGTTCCGCAGGATACGCAGACATCACTAATTACACGCGCCATCACAGATACCTCCTTTATATTCTTTACATGTGCTTTCATTCTATAACAGATCCTGAAAATATTCAAGAGGAAATTTGCACCGCTGCCGGACCGTTGTCACAGCTGCTGCATCACCTGCAGGGCCTTCCGCGCGCATATCACCTGATAATGCTCGTCAAAGTAGGAAACACTGGCATATTCGTGCCGGATCTTCGTGCCGTATTCCGCGAGAATATTGCAGACGCGGTTGAAGCCGGCTTCGTCGGCGTCGTCGCGCGTCACGACCAGATAATACTGGGAGGTGTCCGGTTTCTTATATAAGGTATTCACGCCTGCATAAATGCCGCTGCAGGCTCTGGCCGCATCGGAAACCTCGTCCAGACTCCGGAATAAGAATATCCGCACGCTCTGGGACGGATCTTCCGCTTCGCCGGCGCCGTCCTCCGCGCCGTCCGTATTCTCCTTAACGCCCATCGGAATGCCCAGAAGCTTCGCCAGGCCGTCCGCGCCTTCGAGAAGTTCGCTTGCCAGTTCGTTCAGCGTCTCGGAATCGTCGTCGCCGCCCGGTGAGAAGCGCGAGAAACGGGTGTCCAGTTCATCCGGATCCTCGATCTTGGTAATGACAAGCATGACGCTTTCGTTGGATAACGGGATGGCCTCTACCATCAGCGGAATATCTTCCGCATCAAAACCGACCTCGTTGGAAGCCTTCTGTATCATCTCGTGAAAAAGCCGCCGCGCCTTTTCGCTGCCGTAGGCCAGCTCGCGCAGGTTCAGATTGCGCGCGCTTAAGTCAAAGCTTGTCAGCGTACAGCGGATCTGGTTTTCATTGATACGTTCTATTTTCATTCAGGATCACATCCTTCCCTTACAACCGTATGGAGACACTTACATCATACTATATCTTACGGCTACATTTCAATTACTATGTAGAATTTTTTCGAAAAAATTTATGGAAATTTTCATTTTCCCGTTGCGAAACCGGTCCGCCTATATTAAAATAGAGGCTGTAAGAGATGGTATTGCCAGAAGGAGGTGACTGCGAAGGACACCGTTCTGTTTGGAAAATACCAGTTGATCCGTATCCTTGGGCAGGGGCGAAACGGCGATGTATTTCTCGCCCGGCATCTGGAACTGGACGCTTATCGGGCGATTAAGCGGGTTCTGAAGTCATCGGCCCGCTGCGAACAGTTCCGCAGGGAGGCGCTGCTTCTTAAGCGACTGAAGCACCCCTGTATCCCCATCGTATACGATCTCGAGGAAGACAGTCAGTTCAGTTATCTGGTGGAAGAGTTCCTGGAAGGAGACTCGCTCTATGACCTCGTGCAGTCGCGGGGTCCTCTGAATCAGGACGCCGTTATCCGGTACGGTATTCAGATTTGCGGCCTGGTTCAATATCTGCATTCCGCAGAGACAATCCCAATTTTGTATCTGGATCTGCAGCCCAGAAATCTTTTGGTGTGCCATGGACAGGTGAAACTGTTGGATTTTGACCGCTCGGACACGCTTATGGAAGCCAATGAAGTGGAGGAGCGCTACGGCACGGAAGGCTTCGTGGCGCCGGAACAGCGTAACGGCGGTTATCTGGACGTCCGCACGGACGTCTATCAGATCGGTGCGATTCTGGCCTACATGTCTGTCGGCGCGCCGCAGGCGGAGGGGAGCGGCATGACGCTTCCCGGAGAACTGGGCAGCATTATCCGCAGATGCCGGCAGGCGGATCCCGACCGGCGTTACGCCTCGGCAGATGAGGTCGCTGAGGCGCTTGGCGGGCTGAGGTACGGCGCGAACGGACAGCGCCTGATACAGATACCGTCTCTTACGATCGCGCTCGCGTCGGCCCGCGCGGGGGCGGGAACTACACACATTGCGATTGGCCTGGCCTGCTGGCTGAACCGGCAGGGATATCCGGCGCTCTATGAGGAGAAGAACCGATCGGGCGATGTGAGGGCTATGGGGGAACGGCTGGGCATTTCGGCCGATTCCTACGGGATTTATACCATACGGAAGCTGCCGATGATGCCGCGTTACGGAGATGCGGTGCAGCTGGCGGCGCACGCCTATCCGACCGTCGTAAGTGATTACGGAACCGAAATCACCGAAGCCGCGGGCGCAGTCTCGGCGGCGCGGGAGGCCGGGGGGAAGGCTGTTCTTCTGATCGTCTGCGGCGGCAAATGGTGGGACGGAAGCAGTATTGAGACTCTGTCCGCCCTGCTTTCCGACGCCGGTATCGGGGCGGAAGAGGGCGGCCGCGGCGGACTGATTCTCCTCTATAACCGCGTGGCTGCGGGAGCGCTTTCGCCGCCCGCGTCCCTGCGCCGCTGCCGGAGCTTTAAGGTTCCGTACTTTGCGGATCCGTTTCGGCCGGAAGGGGAAGCCGGCTCCTTCTGCGGGGCCGTCCTGGCCGGACATATGCGGGACGGAGAGGAGGTCAAAGGACAATGGCACGCATTCATAAGAAAAATCACGTCGTGGGGGAGCCGAGGATCATCGGCGTGACGGGGGCCGGACGCGCGACAGGTACGACGCATCTGTGCGTTCTGGCGGCAAATTATCTGTGCAGCGCCTGCGGGCGGAGAACAGCGGTTCTGGAGTGGAACAGCCATGGGGATTTCGCCCGTTTCGGCAGTGTCTGCACAGGCTTATCGGCACAGGAGAATTGCTACACGATTCAGGAGGCGGACTTTTATCCGGGGTCCGCGGGCGGCGTACTGGCGGAATGCCTTCACCGGGATTACGAGGAGATTCTGATCGACTTCGGAAGCCTGGGAGAGCAGGACGGGCAGGAACTGCTTCGGTGTCACAGGGTATTTCTGACGGTTTCCTTCAGCGAGTGGCAGATGGAAGCGCCCGGGATGAAGCAGGCATGGGAGGAACGCGCGGAGAAGAACGGCTGGCTCTGCATGGCTGCCTTTGGCAGCGAGCAATCCAGAAACAGATGGAATAAGAGGCGCAGACCGACTGTACGGCGGATTCCGCTTTCAGCGGACGCATTCACGGTTACGAGACAGACAATGGAATTCATGAAGACGATTCTGTGACGCTCCCTTTCCCAGCGATGTGTCACGGCAAAGCCTCCGGGAAGGGAAAGGAACGGACGGAAAGAGGTATCAGGGAGACAGGGGGGGATGTGATGAATGAGCATTTTCAGGAGGATAGGGATCAATATCTAAATGGGCTTAAGAAATACGAAGCCAGGGGGATTCCGGTCTACATCGACGGCATGGAGCCGGAAGAGGGAGACTGGGAGAGAATCTTTCAGGTGAACGAGGATGGTTCCTTCTATATGTGCGATTATGTGGGCGCAGCGGAAGGCCATTTGACGGAAATCCGGTTTGACCGGGTTTATAACCGGTGAAGGTGCCGGCGCCTTATCGGTGCGCCGGGTATCAGGGTGGGGCTCCCGGGAGCATTATCTTCCGTCTGCAGCCGAGAAAAGGGGCTCCACCCCTCTTATTATGCGGCAATTTCGCCAGGCAGGTGGGAATTAAAAAAAATTTAAGAAGTTATAAGAAGATAATGTGCTATACTGTCTGTATATGCATTCAGCAGCACGGCTGCACATACATCAGGAGGAAGTTGCTTGAAACGTACTGTGATACCGGTTCTGACCGTGATCGTTTTGTTGCTTATAATCGCCGGCGGCTTCGCGGCGGCACGCTATATCGACCGCTACATTCCGACGAGGGAGCTGGCGGATGTCTCCGAGGTTCTGGGCATATCCGGCGGAGAGACTGCATTTTATTATAATAATGAACGCCTGAGCGACGTAAACGTGACGGTTCGCGACGGACAGGCTTACCTTCCTGTTGACTGGGTGTGCAAAAACCTGAACGAAAAGTTCTACTGGGACGACACGGAGAAGCTGCTGGTCTATACGCTGCCGGATACGGTTGTTTACGCGGACAGGCGGACGATGGGAAGCAGCGGGAAACCGCTTCTTCTGGCGGAGGACGGCGGCGTCTGGCTGTCTGTCGGACTCATCGCGAGCTATACGGATATCCGTTCGGAGCTTTTTACATCTCGGGTGAACCGCCTTTTCCTGTATGACGACTGGGGAGAGGAGACCACAGGTACCGCGGCGGCGGAAGCGCCGGTGCGCGTGGAGGGCGGCATCAAGAGTCCGATCCTGACCAGAGTGGCCAAAGGCGGCGAGTTCACGGTTCTGGAGACCGGGGAGGAATGGTCGCGGGTGCGGACCGCAGACGGATACATAGGGTGGATTCAGCATAAGCATATGCAGGGAACCTCCGTAAAAGAGAATACCAGTACATTTTCGGCGCCGGTATACACATCGCTCACGCTTGGCGAGCCGGTCTGTCTTGCCTGGCACCAGACGCTGCGGGAAGAGGATAATGACGCGATTGACAGGCTGATTGCGAGGACGAACGGGGCAGTCAATGTAATCGCGCCCACCTGGCTGATGCTGACGGACAATAACGGCACGTTTGAATCCTTCGCAAGCCGGGAATACGTTGGCAAAGCCCACGAACTGGGACTTCAGGTATGGGCCGTTCTTGATAATTTCAATAAAGGGGAGAACGTCAATTCTGCGGTTCTCTTTTCCAGAACTTCCGCGCGGAAAGCGCTGATCGACGGTCTGATGGCAGAAGCGAAGCAGTACGGCTTCGACGGCATCAATCTTGATATCGAGGGCATTGCGCCGGAGGTGCAGCCGCATTATGTCCAGTTCATCCGCGAACTGTCTGTCGCCTGCCGAAATCAGGGGCTGATCCTGTCGGTGGATAACTATGTGCCGTCGGGCTATACCAGCGGTTATAACCGGGCAGAACAGGGACGCGTGGCCGATTATGTGATCATTATGGGCTATGATGAGCATTATGCCGGCGGCGATCCAGGTTCGACGGCCTCGCTGCCGTTCGTGGAGAACGGTATCGCTGACACACTGGCGGAAGTGCCGGCGGAGAAGGTCATTAACGCGGTGCCGTTCTATACCAGACGCTGGGAAGAGTCGGGCGAGGACGTCAGTTCGACAGCGCTCGGCCTGGCTGCGGCCAGAAACTGGGTGGAGGAGAATCAGGTTCCGCTGTACTGGCAGGATGAACTCGGACAGTATTATGGGGAACTGACGACGGAAAACGGCGTTCAGATGATCTGGCTGGAGGAGGAACGTTCTCTGGAACTGAAGATGGATCTGATCCGGAAGTACGGTCTGGCTGGTGTGGCGTGCTGGAAGCTCGGTCTGGATACGGAAACGGTCTGGGATCTTGTGAATATGAGATGACTTGGGATTGCGAAGCATACAGTGCGGAACAATCTGCGCATAATGACAGGAATAGAGGCATGAACTTATGAGAAAACGAGAGATTGCAGCCCTGCTGACCGTGGTTATGTTGTTTACGGGCTGCTCCGGTTACTATGAGGCCGGGTCGGTTCAGGAGACAGTGGAATCCGCTGCCCCCGTGCAGCAGAGCCGGGCGCCCGAGATCGGCGAGGCGGCAGGGCCGGACGGCGGTGTGCCGGGTACCGGGGATACGGTTATTGAATCTTTGCAGCTGCCCGACACGCAGGAAGATACGGCCATGAACCCGGAGATTTTCATTGCTACGGACATCCATTATCTTGCGAAGGAACTGACGGATTTCGGGGAGGCGTTCGAACAGAAGTCGGAGTCCGGCGACGGGAAGGTGGTTCCCTATGTATGGGAGATCGTGGATACCTTTCTGGACGCTGTCGTGGAGCGGAAGCCGCAGGTGCTGATCTTAAGCGGTGATCTGACGCTGGACGGGGAGTACTTAAGCCATCAGGCGCTGGCGCGTAAGCTGATCCGCGCGGAGAAGGCTGGTGTGGAGGTGGTGGTTATTCCGGGCAATCATGATATCAATAATCCGGAGGCCGCTGCTTTTGAAGGGGAGGACGTCATGCCGGCAGAGCAGACGACGCCGGAGGAATTTGCGCAGATCTACGCAGATTTCGGATATGATGAGGCAGTCGTCCGGGATCCGGCTTCGCTCAGCTATATTTATGAACTGCCGGACGGCACCTGGCTTCTGATGCTGGACAGCTGCCAGTACGAGGAGGGGGATCTGGTCGGCGGTATGATCCGTCCGGAGACTTATGACTGGATCGAGCAGTGGATGGAAGAGGCGCATTTTAACGGACGGTCCGTGATCGCCGTTGCCCATCATAACCTGCTGGATGAGAGCCGCATCTACGAGGAGGACTGTACGATCGAGCACGGCGAGCAGCTGGAACAGATTCTTGCCGACTGGGATGTCAGTCTGTTTCTGAGCGGTCATCTTCATGTGCAGCATTACCGGAAGTCCCAGTTCTTCGATCTCAATGAGATCGTGACCGGATCTCTGGCGATGGCTCCATGCCAGTATGGCGTACTGAAATATTTCAACAGGGATCTGTATGATTACCATACAGAGAAACTGAATGTCAGTGCCTGGGCCGAGCGCCATGCGAATCCGGACACGAACCTGCGCGATTTTGACAATTATGCTGCCGAGTACCTGCGGCGTGTGTTCTATGATCAGGCGTACTATGCCGCCGGGGCTCTGGAGGGTGTTGAGGAAGAGGAGCAGGATACTATGGCGGACTTCTATTCCTATCTGAACGCTTACGCGGTCGCGGGCCGCGCGGTCGAGATCAGGGAAGAGGCGATGGGGGCACCGGGTTACATCGAATGGCAGGAGTGGGAACGCACAAATACCATGGCAATGTATATCAATGAAATTCTGGAGGACGCGGTCTGCGATTACAATGTGTTCAGCCGTGACGGGGACTAAGGCGGCTTATCTCCCCTTTGCCTTTTACTGCGTATTCAGATACTCCATGATTCCCATATGGATGGTCCAGGCGACGCGGTCCTGATAGTCTTCCGTGTTCAGGAGCGCCGCTTCGTCGCGGTTGCTTAAGAAACCGCATTCGACGATGACGATCGGACTCCTGACGTGAAGCAGCAGGTAGTAGCTGTCATTGGCTTTGGCAGAGCGGGTATTGGCGTCGCCTGAGACATAGTCGAAGCGCTTCTGAAGGATTTCCGCCAGACGCCTGCCTTTTTCCGAGGATTTATAATAAAATACCTGTGCGCCTTTCACATATTCTTCGTGGTAGCTGTTCTGATGGATACTGACCGTCAGGGCAGGGGAGGCGTTGTTGATCAGCTGACAGCGGTTTCGCATGTCAGCTGTTTTTTTGCCGGAATCAGATTCATCGCTGAGCGCTGTGTCGGTGTCACGCGTCATGACGACCTCCACGTCGGAGGCTTCCAGGTATTGCTTTACCCGCAGCGCAATCTGCAGGTTGATGTCTTTTTCAAGCGTTCCGGATTCTGAGATCTTGCCGGGATCGAAGCCGCCGTGTCCGGCATCCAGGGCTACGACCGGCTTTAGCGGGGACAGCTTCGGCGTGTCATCAGATCGAGAGAAGACGGCGCGCAGACGGTCCGCCCATGATCCGGTATCGGAACCGTAAGCGTCTTTGCGGACAGAGGAGTTTCGGGACAGGGGGTCGGCGGCGGACTGACCGGCTGACGTGACGGCGGCTCCCGCCGTCCGGGCGGATACGATCACAGCGGCCTGACGCGAAAGCCGGAAGACAAGGACGAACATGAGCAGGGCCATGAAAAATTCGGCGCGGAATAAGCTTGTTTTCAAGGGAAGGACTCCGGGGAAATACCGTTTCTTAATATTTAGAAACCCGGTGCTGCAAATATGCATGAAATGTGATGTTTTGCCGGCGGGACGGGTTTGGGCTTTGGCGGAAGGATGAGTTTTGCTTTTTAACTTTACATAAAATGCGGAAAGAAGTATAATAGAATTCAATTGTATGGAATGGACAAGAAGGAATCAGAAGCTGAATGGATACGAAAGTTGTTGTGATAGACAGAGAGAAGCCCGAAGCAGCGGACATCGCGCTGCTTAATGAGGCGGCACAGGTGCTGCAAAGCGGCGGGCTGGTGGCGTTCCCGACGGAGACGGTATACGGTCTGGGAGCAAACGGGCTGGACGACGAGGCGGCGCGAAAGATCTATGCGGCCAAGGGGAGACCGTCGGATAATCCGTTGATTTTGCATATTTCGGCGGTGGAGGAACTGACGCCGCTGGTACGGGCGGTGCCGGAGACGGCGCGGAAACTGATGGACGCCTTCTGGCCGGGGCCGCTGACGATGATATTCGAGAAAAGCGGGATTGTGCCGGACAGCACGACCGGCGGTCTGGATACGGTGGCGGTACGGATGCCCAGCGACCCGATTGCCAGCCGGTTGATTGCGCTGGCCGGGATACCGGTGGCGGCACCCAGTGCCAATCTGTCCGGGCGGCCAAGCCCGACGACAGCGCAGCATGTGGTCGAGGATATGAGCGGACGGATCGAGATGATTCTGGATGGCGGACCGGTGGGGATCGGCGTGGAATCTACGATTGTGGATGTGACCGGGCCTGTGCCGATGCTTCTGCGGCCGGGAGCGGTGACGATGGAGATGCTGCGGGATGTGGCCGGCGAAGTGAGCGTTGATCCGGCGGTTGCCGGGCCGGTAGCGGCGGATGTGAAGCCGAAGGCGCCCGGTATGAAGTACCGGCATTATGCGCCGAAAGCGGAACTGGTGCTCGTGGAAGACGGCGGGGACATCGGAGAAGCTGCGGGGACGGACGGCGTAAGGCGTATCGAAAAAGCCGCGGAGAAGGCAGACGGGGGGCACGCGTCCGGTGCCGGCAGGGCAGTTATCGACACAATCAACCGTCTTACGGAAGAACGTCTGGCGGAAGGTCACCGGGTCGGCATTCTCTGCACTGACGAGACAAAGGCCTGCTATCCGGCGGGCATTGTCCGCAGTGTGGGGCTTCGGACCAGTCAGGAGACGATTGCCCGCAGTCTGTTTGCTGTATTGCGGGAGTTCGACAGTCTGGGTGTGGATTATATTTATTCGGAAAGCTTCGCCCGCGACCATCTGGGGCAGGCGATCATGAACCGGCTGACGAAAGCCGCGGGATACCGGGTCATCCGCTGCGGCGAAGAACGGTAGGCCTGGGGAGGAGCGTGTCCTTGCGCCGGATCGCTGTATTTTGGGGAAAGAGAACGGATCAGAGAAGATGAAATGAGATCCGACAGGAGAAGAAAATGCATATGCAGAAAAAGGAGACGGTTATGACTGAGAGCAGGAAACGCACGGATTACATTTCCTGGGACGAGTACTTCATGGGGGTGGCGGAGCTGTCCGGCATGCGTTCCAAGGATCCCAACACACAGGTGGGCTGTTGTATCGTCAGCTCCGACAACAAGATTATGTCCATGGGTTACAATGGACTTCCGATCGGCTGTTCCGACGATGAGTTTCCCTGGAACCGTGAGAATGCGGACGACGATCCCTACAATGCGAAGTATGTCTATGTGGCGCACAGCGAACTGAATGCGATCCTGAATTACCGGGGCGGCAGTCTGGAAGGCAGTAAGCTGTATGTAACGCTGTTCCCGTGCAATGAATGTGCCAAGGCGATTATCCAGGCCGGGATCAAGACGGTCATTTATGCGGACGACAAGTATGCGGGAAGCCCGGGAACCCGCGCCTCCAAGCGGATGTTTGACGCGGCGGGCGTGCGCTATTATCCGTATAACGCGACCGGCCGTGTGATGAAGATTCAGGTATGACCGTACCCAATTCTTATGCTGCGATCGATCTGGAGACCACCGGCCTGAATCCGAAGACGGATAAGATCATCGAAATCGCGGCGATTCGGGTGATTGACGGACAGATTGCAGCGGAGAAGCGTACCTTTGTCAGTCCGCACCGAACGCTTGACGATCGGATTCGAAGCCTGACCGGCATTGATGACGGGATGCTTGCGGATGCGCCGGATATCGGGCAGGTAATCGGCGAATATATCGCATTTGCGGACGGTCTGCCGCTTCTCGGGCATAATATCCGCTTCGATTACAGCTTTCTGAAACATGCGGCGGTAAACAGCGGGCTGGAGTTTGAGAAAGAAGGAATTGACACGCTGCGGCTCTGCCGGGCGCTGATGCCGGAGGAAATTCCGAAGAGCCTGGGTTCGGCCTGCGGATATTTTCAGGTGCAGCTTAAAAGCGCGCACCGCGCAATGGGCGACGCACGGGCGGCCCACGAACTGTATCAGGCGATCCGGAAGCGGTACGGGGCGGCGGACGATGCGGCCGGTGATGAAAGCGCTGGAGCCGCGCCAGTCAGCGCGGCCGCAAAGCTATTCTGCCCCCGTCCCCTGATTTATAAAGTGAAAAGGGAGCAGCCGGCGACAAAAAGGCAAAAAGAGGTCTTGCGCGAACTGGCAAAATATCATAGAATAAACCTGACTGTGGACATTGATTATCTTTCCCGCAATGAGGCTTCCAGATGGACGGATATCATAATTGCACAGTACGGAAGAATAAGAAGAGACATTTGAGAAAGAATAAAGAGGTGAAGAACTGTGATTGATTTCAATAATAAAAAGACGAAGAAGATCATTTCTTCGATCATCGTTATTCTGCTGGTGCTGGCCATGGTAGCGCCGATGGTGCTCGGGTCGATGAGTTTCTGACCGCGGCAATCCGTTTTCTGAACCGTCGGAGTGCATAAGACGGCTTTGCGGTGTACAGGGGGGCAGGCAGACCGGCAGATAAAGGAGAGATTATGCGGAATGCCTGGAAATATGCCGGCTGCGTCTTTGCGGTGTGCGGACTGCTTATATCGGTGCCAGTTGAAGGCAGTGCGGCGGTTCCTGAGGGACTGTCCGTCGGTGGGCAGGATATCGGCGGTCTTACGCTGGAGGCGGCGGAAGAGAAGGCGGCGGAGTATGTTGCGGGTATCGGCGGTCAGACGGCAGTCATCAGTGTGGCCGGCAGTCTGGTGGAATGCCGTGTGTCGGAGTTCGGGCTGACCTGGGAGAATGAGGATGTGATCGCGCAGACCGTGCGGGAGTATGAAACCGGCGATATGATCGAGCGCTATGTGAAGCAGAAGGATCTGGAGATGTCGCCGGTGGATGTGCCGCTTGTCCTTACGGTATCGCCGGATGGCGCGAAGCAGTATGTGGCCGGCGCCTGTGCCGGCTTTACCGTGGAGGCTGTGGATGCCTCGATCACACGGCAGAACGGTACTTTTGTCGTAACGCCGTCGCAGGATGGGACGGCTGTGGATGCGGAGGCGACCGGAGAGGCGCTTCAGAAAGCGGTGGAGGAAGCGATCGCTGCGGGAATGAAGGAGCCGGTCCGCGTGGAAGCGGTGATGAAGACAATTTCGCCGGCGCGGACGACGGAGGCCTTGTCTGCAATTCAGGATGTGCTGGGAACTTATTCGACGGATTTTTCCTCAAGCAGCCGGAGCCGGGCTACAAACCTGCAGGTGGGAGCCGGCAAGATCAACGGAACCGTGCTGATGCCCGGCGAGACATTGTCGGGATATGCGTGTATGCAGCCGTTTACGACCGCAAACGGTTATGCTGTTGCGGCGGCTTATGAAAATGGCCGGGTGGTGGACAGCGTGGGCGGCGGCGTGTGCCAGATCGCGACGACATTGTACAATGCGGCGCTGCTGGCGGAGATGGAGATCACCGAGCGGCAGAACCATTCGATGATCGTAACCTATGTGCCGCCGTCGAGGGATGCGGCCATCGCGGGAACCTATAAGGATATCAAGATTACGAATCCGTACGATACGCCGGTGTATGTGGAAGCCGGGACTTCCGAAAGGACGCTGACTTTCACGATTTACGGAAAGGAGACGCGGCCCGCGAATCGGACGGTGGAATATATTTCGGAAACGCTTGGCACGACTGCCCCGCCGGAAGCGGTCAGCTGGTATGACGGAGCGCTGGCGCCGGGCGAGAAGGTGAAGGTACAGGCATCCCACACGGGACGGAAATCCCGCCTCTGGAAATGTGTCCGTATTGACGGCACAGAGGTGGAACGGACGCTGCTTCATACGGATACCTATGAAGCGTCGCCGGCGGTTTACCGCGTGGGACCGGCGGCACAGCAGACGGCAGGATTTTTGCCGTCGGTGCAGGTAACGCAAAAACTGCAGCAGGGCGGCAGAGACATGGAATATGAGACGCATTGAAAGAGTTTGTAAAGGAAGCCTGCGGCCCGGTCAGGATCTGGTCGCGGCCGGTTATGCGGGGCTTGCAGGTACGCGCCGGATCGCCGCCGAACGGGCGGAGGAGCTGAAACAGTGGTTTTCTCCCGCGTATATAGAGGAACTGCGAAAGGCGCCGGCAGCGAATGTTCTGGACTGGACCGTTTGGGGAGCGGCCGAATGGGAAGAGGCAGGGGAGGGCGGTATCTATACCGCCCTTTGGACTCTGTCCGGCGCGTATGGAGTGGGTTTTACCGTCGATCTCAGGAAAATCCCGGTGAAGCAGGGAACCATTGAGATCTGCGAACGCTATGGGCTGAATCCATATCGGCTTTGGTCCGAGGGCTGTACCGTGCTTGCAGCGGACAACGGCGGCCGCCTGGCGGAGCGGCTGGCCGCAGAGGGCGTCGACGCCGCGGTCATCGGATGCGTCCGTGAAGGGATCGTCCGAGAGGTTACATACGGCGACGTGAGAGGGTTTATGGAGCGGCCGAGAGAAGATGAACTCTGCCGGCTGGGGATAGCAGTATGAATCAGCGAGTCGGAGCGTGGAAGGTTCCGCGCCGGATCGGGCAGTTCGGGCGACAGGTGCTGTGTCGGAACAGACAGTCCGAAGCGAGGGAAACTGACGCCGGATGATTACGAAAGGTTCAGAAATCGAGGAGGTTTTGCAGTGATGAGAGAGAAAATTTTAGCGGTTCTGGAGAAAAATGCCCGCATCGATCTGAAGGATCTGGCGGTTCTGCTCGGCGAGAGCGAGGCAGCTGTCGCCAACGCCATTGCCGATATGGAGAAGGAGCATATCATCTGCGGCTATCATACCCTGATCAACTGGGACAATACGTCTGAGGAGAAGGTCATGGCCCTGATCGAGGTGAAGGTGACGCCTCAGCGCGGGATGGGATTTGACAAGATCGCCGAGCGCATTTATCAGTACAACGAGGTGAACGCCGTGTATCTGATGTCCGGCGCCTACGATTTCACCGTATTTATCGAGGGAAAGACCATGAAAGAGGTGGCTCTGTTCGTCTCCAGCAAGCTGTCCACGCTGGATTCCGTTCTGAGTACCGCCACCCATTTCGTGCTGAAGAAATATAAGGACCACGGGACGGCCCTGGTGGAAGAAGTACATGATGAAAGGATGCTGGTTACCCCATGAGAAATCCACTTTCCGAGACGATCGTCCAGATCGAGCCTTCCGGCATCCGCAAATTTTTCGACATTGTCAGCGAGATGAAAGACGCGATCTCCCTTGGCGTGGGCGAGCCGGATTTTGACACGCCCTGGCATGTGCGGGAGGAAGGCATTTATTCGCTGGAGAAAGGCCGCACGTTCTACACCGCCAACTCCGGTCTTATGGAGCTGCGCCGTGAGATCGCGAATTACCTGTACCGGCGCTGCGATATGAGCTATCAGCCGGAAGCGGAGATCCTGGTGACTGTGGGCGGAAGCGAGGCCATTGATATCGCCCTGCGCGCCATGCTGGATCCCGGCGACGAGGTGCTGATCCCGCAGCCGTGTTTCGTGTCCTATGTGCCGTGCACGATCCTGGCGGGAGGAACGCCGGTGGTGATCGAACTGGAGGAGAAGGACCAGTTCAAGCTGACTCCGGAGAAGCTGCTTGAGAAGATCACGGACAAGACGAAGATCCTGATCATGCCGTTTCCCAATAATCCTACCGGCGCGGTCATGCGCCGCGACGAGCTGGAGGAGATTGCGCGGATCGTGATCGAGAAGGATCTGTTCGTGATCTCCGATGAGATCTACTGTGAGCTGACGTTCGGCAACGAACGCCATGTGTCCATCGCGTCCCTGCCGGGGATGAAGGAGCGGACCGTGCTGATCAACGGATTTTCCAAGTCTTACGCGATGACCGGCTGGCGTCTTGGCTACTCGGCTGCGCCGAAGGTGATCTTAAAGCAGATGCTGAAGATCCATCAGTTCGCGATCATGTGCGCCCCGACCACAAGCCAGTACGCTGCGGTGTCGGCGCTGCGCGACGGCGACGCGGATGTGGAGATGATGCGGGAGTCCTACGATCAGAGACGCCGGTTCGTGCTGAACGCGTTTAAGGAAATGGGCCTGGACTGCTTTGAGCCGGAGGGGGCGTTCTACGCGTTCCCCAGCATTAAGCGGTTCGGCATGTCCTCGGATGAATTCGCCAACCGGTTTTTGCAGGAGGAGAAGGTGGCCGTCGTGCCGGGAAGCGCCTTTGGCGCCTGCGGCGACGGATATCTGCGTGTGTCCTATGCCTATTCGCTCAAGAGCCTGAAGGAGGCGCTGGGGAGGATGGCGAAATTTGTGGAACGGCTGGATAAAGAGCAGAAGCAGACCGGACGCTGAGCGCCTGGACGAATCCGCCGCTCCGGTGACTTCAAACGCAAACTGCCGGGCGGGTATGCGGCTGCCCCGCGTAAAAGGAGGAATCCTGTGAACATCATACTTCTTGAGCCGGAGATGCCGGCCAATACCGGCAACATCGGCCGTACCTGCGTCGCTACCGGCACGCGGCTCCATCTGATCCGTCCGCTGGGCTTCCGGCTGAACGAGAGGATGTTAAAACGTGCCGGCCTGGATTACTGGGACAAGCTGGATGTGACGGTTTACGACGATTATGACGATTTTCTGGCCCGTCATCCTGACGAGCGGATCTATATGGCGACGACGAAAGGGCGGAAGGTCTATACGGATGTCCATTACGACCCGGACGCCTGGATCATGTTCGGCAAGGAGAGCGCCGGCATTCCGGAAGAGATCCTTCTGGAGAATCAGGAAAACTGTGTGCGGATCCCCATGTGGGGAGATATCCGCTCCCTGAATCTGTCAAATTCCGTCGCCATCGTTCTCTATGAAGCCCTGCGGCAGAACGGATTCGAGAAAATGACGCTGCAGGGGGAACTGCACCGGTTGCATTGGAAGGAAAATGAGTAAATGGAAAGGCACTGCATGCGGATGGGCGCATGTCAGTGCCTTTGCTATGCCAGTTCCTTCATCAGGATCGCCCGCCGCTTTCCCCCGTGCTTTATCTTCTCTCCGATGATCCGGTAGCCCTGTTTCAGGCCGTTGTTCATGCTGTAAATATTGTCCGGATGGACAGTAGCCATCAGGTAGCGGAAACCCAGCGCGCGCAGGTCCTCCTCGGCGGCCTGCATCAGGCGGCACTGGAGCTGATGGCCCCGGTACTGGGGAAGGACCGCGGCTGTGTCCATGTGGGCGACTTTCGGAAGTTCTTCTTCCGGCAGGCCGGCGTCCCGGCCCATGTTCTCGTCGGAGAGGCCGGGCATGACTGCCAGAAAGACGCCGGCAACGGCGCCGGTTTTGGTCTCAAAGGCCTTGTAGCCAAGTCCTTCGCCGGAGGCGAGCATATGACAGGTGTAGTCGGAATCGTCGGCGAAGTACCAGTCCTTATTGTCCATGCCGCGCCAGACGGTCTGGATGATGTCTGCGAAGAGCTGATAATCTGATTCGACGGCTTTTTCAATTCGAAATTCCATGACAGGGTCCTTTCTTTGTCTGTACCGGCCTCCGTACGGTTTCTCCGGCATATGTTTTTCTGATTTGCAAAAGAAAACACTGGTATCAGAGGCCGATTCGTAGTAAACTATATGCAGCAGGAAAAGGGGCATGCCCTTTTTCCGCAATTACTGACAGGAGGATATTGCGATGGAGAAATATGTATGTCTGGTATGCGGTTATGTGTATGATCCGGAAGTTGGCGACCCCGATAACGGAATAGAGCCGGGGACTGCGTTTGCGGATCTGCCGGAGGACTGGACCTGCCCGCTCTGCTTCGTAGGCAAGGATCAGTTTGAGGCGGAGTAGGCAGATGCGCATGGCGGACTCCGCCTTCCGTTTCTGCCTTCAGATTTGGATCAGGTTGTAGGTAAGCTGGTTGGCGGTCAGCATCTGGGCTTCCCGCTGGTGGCAGGTGAAAATAATCATCTGTCCGCTGTAGGAGGCTGCCAGCCATTTCAGGGCGCTTCTCAGGCGGTCGGAGTCATAGAGCACAAAGCTGTCGTCGAAGATCAGCGGCAGGACTTCCTTATCGCCCTGAATCAGCCTGGCCGCCGCCAGTCGCAGTGCCAGATAGATCTGGTCCATCGTGCCGCTCGACACCTGCTCGACCGGCACCAGTTTTGTGCGGGTATTCATAAAGATATTCAGATTATCATCAATGCTCATGCTGGAATAGACGCCGCCGGTGATGCCGGCTATCAGGTCGGAAGCGGTCTTATTCAGGTAGAGGCCGAAGGAATTGCGGATCGACACGGACAGCTCGTTCATGGTTTCCAGCGCCAGGTCGATAGCCGCCAGCTCCTCCGAAATCTGCGCATTCTCCGCGAGTGTATGCCTGAGCGAATCCAGATGATTCTTATAGCTTCCCAGAAGTTCCAGCTTCTTTTCCAGTTCCCACTGCAGCTTCTGCTGCTTTTCGATGGCGTCGCTGCAGTCGTTCTGTCTGCTGTTCAGGGAGGTAATCTCCCCGGAGAGCGCGGCTATGGCCGCCTCGGACTGAGCGGTCACCTCCGTGAGACGTTTGAATTCGTTCATTCTGCTGCGGAAGGTTTCCAGTGCCTGTTCCGACAGATCCGAGTCGCCGATATGCCGGCGGAAGGTTTCCTGAAGTGCCTGGCTGCTGAGAAGCATTTCCTTTTTCAGCCGCCGTGTCTGCATGATCAGGGCGATTCCGAGAATACAGAAGACGGCTGCCAGAACTCCGGCTCCGGCCGTCAGGGCGATGATGGCAGACAGGGACACATTCTGCCGGACGGCGATGGCCCTGCCCGTAACGGCGAGGGCGATGGCGCCGAGTGCAAGAAGAGCGGCCAGAACGTAACAAACCACGGCCATCTTCTTCCGCGGCATTTTCTCCTGGGAGTTCTTAAGTCCCCGGTAGTCACGGAAAATATCCTCGGTCTGTTTTTCATACTGTTCAATCGAAGACCGATCCTTAAAATGGTTCTCTTCCAGAAGCTGGCGTCCTCTGGCGGCCTTCCGGATCAGTTCCTCCTTCTCGGCCTGCTTTTTCTCAAGCTCCGCCCGCGTATCGAGTTTCTGCTTCTGGTATTCCGGCAGCCGGTTCTCGTATTCCGGCGCGGCGATGTCCTTCTCAATGGCCTTGATTTCGCTGAGCAGCGACGTATAGGAGCGGGCCGCCTCCGGTACCAGCCGGCTTTCCGTTTCTTTTCTTTGTTCCGTGAGGAATGCGGACGCCTTCGTGATGTTAAGGGCCATATTGCCGGAGGTGTTCATATTCGTAATATAATTTTTCAGTTCCGATACCATGCCGCCGTCGGTGGCGCTTTTCAGCTGTCCGATGCTGATCGTGTTCGTGTAGGCGGTCTCGCTTAGACCGCCGAGCAGACCGGCAAGAAACGCTTCAGGATCCTCCGTTTTACGGTTCAGCGTCTCGTCAAAGATGTGAAGTTCCCTGCTGTCTTTGCGGAAAGTCCGGTCAATTCGGTAGATATGTCCCTCATGTTCCAGCCGCAGGCTGCCCCCGTAGGTTTCGCTGTTCTCCCAGGGCTCATAGCGGCTGTACAGATCCTTTCCGCCGGCCTTGCCGCGCCGGGGAGCGATGCCGAAAAGCATACAGCGGATGAAGGTGTGGATCGTGGATTTGCCGGCTTCGTTCTTGCCGTAAACCACATTGATGCCGTCCGCAAATGTCAGGCTGCGGTCATGGAATTTCCCAAATCCTTTTATCTGAAGTTCCAGGAATTTCATGAATTAACTCCTTTCGTCCTTGGTACGCAAAAGCGCATTGATCCCGTAGTAGAGCGCTTTTTTCTCGACAGGACCGGGATCCGGTTTATCGAAGGCGCGGATATAGAAGCCGATCATGTCGCCGGGATGGGCGGCGAAGAGGGCCGGAAAATCATACTGAGGTTCGGATTCATCCGTGATCTCTGCGATCCGGAATCTGGAAAGGAGATTTGTAAAGTCGAACACGGTATCCGGGTCGCGCATACCGCGGATACGGAAACGGAAAATGTTCTGCGTCCCCCGCTGTTTGATCTCCTGCGAGATCTTCAGTTCCAGCTCCGCGTTCGTGGTGCGGGGCGTAATATTGACGATCAGCGGGATATACTGCGTGCGGCAGAGCCGTACGAATTCGAGGGAATCCACCTCCCGTGTCACTGGATTCACATTGCCTAGCAGGACGCCCCGTTGGCCTGTTTCCGCCTGGGAAAGTGGCTCCGGAGAGCCGGGGAATGCCGCTTTTTTTTCGGCCAGGACCTTCGGCGTACAGATGTGGCCCAGCGCAATGTAGGAATAATTGGAGGCTGCAAGGGCATCCGGTTCTAAGGGCAGATGCGTCGCGTCTCCGCCATGGAGCATCAGGATATGGATGCGTCCGTCGGAAGGACACGCCAGCCAGCCGGACGGCAGACTGTCGCGGATTTCCGCCGTGTGGTAACTGAAACCGTGAACCTCCGTGTTGCAGTCTTCGAAGAAGACGCTGTCCATGGTTTCGCTCAGCAGATAAGTGACATTGGGCGCCCAGTTGAAACTCAGTACCGCCGAGCTGGGCCGGATGCGGTCCTGATTGCCTGCAATCACGATCACATGAACGGAAGGAATCGTGGAGAAGAGGTAATTAATCTCCTTCAGATCCTTAAGAAGCGGCTGGCCGTGGAAGAGATTGCCGGAAATGAACAGGAAATCGACCTCCCGCTCCCGCGCCAGGTCGATGATCTGTGCAAATGTGTCTTTGATTGCCTGTGTCCGCTCCCTGCACCAGGGCTTATCGGCGTCCGGCGTCATGCCCCAGTGGACGTCGGCGGTATGAAGGAATTTCATAGGTTATCGTCCTCCAGTTTTCTTGTGTGTGCGGGTCCGCAGTGTCGCGCTCAAAAGCCTGCGGCTTTTGAGCGCGAGGGCTTCGCCCTATGAAATTGACCCTCCTGCAGGCCGCTTACGTGCAAGCACGACACGGCTTGCAGGAGGGTCAATTTCGCACTGCTCACAGGTCGCAGTTTTTCACAGTTCTCGGGAACGGGATGACGTCGCGGATGTTGCCCATGCCGGTCAGGTACATGACGCAGCGCTCGAAGCCCAGCCCGAAGCCGGCGTGGCGCGTGGAGCCGTATTTGCGCAGATCCAGATAGAACTGGTAATCTTCTTCTTTAAGTCCCAGTTCCCGCATCCGTTTCAGAAGCTTGTCGTAATCGTCCTCACGCTGGCTGCCGCCGATGATCTCGCCGATGCCCGGCACCAGGCAGTCCATGGCCGCGACGGTCTTATTGTCGTCGTTCATCTTCATGTAGAAGGCCTTGATCTCCTTCGGATAGTCGGTGACGAACACCGGGCGCTTGAAGATCTGCTCGGTCAGATACCGCTCGTGCTCCGTCTGCAGGTCGCAGCCCCAGAATACCTTATAGTCGAAATTGTCGTTATTCTTCTCAAGCAGTTCAATGGCTTCCGTGTAGGTCACATGGCCGAATTCAGAATTAACCACGCCGTGCAGCCTCTCCAGAAGGCCCTTGTCCACGAACTGGTTGAAGAAATTCATCTCTTCCGGCGCGTTCTCCAGCACGTAATTGATGATGTACTTGAGCATGCTCTCGGCCAGCGCCATATTGTCGTTCAGATCGGCAAACGCGATCTCCGGCTCGATCATCCAGAACTCCGCCGCGTGCCGTGTGGTGTTGGAATTCTCCGCGCGGAAGGTGGGACCGAAGGTGTAGATATTGCGGAACGCCATCGCGTAGGTCTCGCCGTTTAGCTGGCCGCTGACGGTCAGGCTGGTGTGCTTGCCGAAGAAATCCTGGGTATAATCTACGGCTCCGTCCGCAGTCCGGGGAAGGTTGTCCGGGTCAAGCGTCGTCACCTGGAACATCTCGCCCGCGCCCTCGCAGTCACTGGCCGTAATGAGCGGCGTGTGTACGTAGACGAAATCCCGCTCCTGGAAGAACTTGTGGATCGCGTAGGCGATCAGTGAACGGACGCGGAACACGGCCTGGAAGGTATTCGTCCGGGGACGCAGATGGGAAATGGTCCGCAGGTACTCGAAGCTGTGGCGTTTCTTCTGCAGCGGATAATCCGGCGCGGAAGTGCCTTCCACGGCGATCTCCGAAGCCTGGATCTCAAACGGCTGTTTCGCTTCCGGCGTCGCCACCAGCGTGCCGGTTACAATGATGGCCGCGCCCACGTTCAGTTTCCGAATCTCTTCGAAATTCGCCATCGTATCATGGAACACGACCTGCAGCGTCTCGAAATACGAGCCGTCGCTGACGACGATAAATCCGAACGCCTTCGAGTCACGGATGCTGCGGACCCAGCCGCCGACGGTGATTTCTTTGTTAAAATAGTTCTCCCTGCTGCGATATAATTCTCTGACTGTGATCATATCCATAAGCGTGCTCCTTTGTCTCTGCCATGCTGTTTGTCTGCAGGCATAATCTCATAGGCTATATTATACTGTATTTTCTGTGGGGATTCAAGGGCTAAGTTTTGCTGCAATGCTGCCGGAGAGTTCTGCCTGAGGAATGCTTAGATATACTTTAAAACTAGCATAAAGATACATAAAAGTCGAATTCTGCATGGTCTGAGGAGAAAATTCTTTATTATTTTATTCACTATTCAGTAAAAATGTGATATACTGTCTCTATATGCGATGAATCATGCGTTTTCGCGCGTGCGCAGGACAGGAATGACTAATCTAAGAAACAGCAGGAAGGTGAGAGGGAATTGATCAAGAAAGAGATGATCGCAATGCTGCTGGCCGGCGGTCAGGGGAGCCGTCTGGGCGTGCTTACCCAGAAAGTAGCCAAGCCCGCAGTATCATTTGGGGGGAAATACCGCATCATCGATTTCCCGCTAAGCAACTGTATTAATTCCGGCGTGGATACGGTAGGCGTGCTGACGCAGTATCAGCCCCTGCGGCTGAACTCCCATATCGGCATCGGGATTCCGTGGGATCTGGATCGGAATGTGGGCGGCGTCACGATTCTCCCGCCGTATGAGAGAAGCATGGGCAGTGACTGGTACACCGGCACGGCGAACGCCATTTTTCAGAACCTGGAGTATATGGAGAGCTACAACCCGGAGTATGTGCTGATCCTGTCGGGCGACCACATCTACAAGATGGATTATGAGGTCATGCTCAATTACCATAAGGCGAACAACGCGGACGTGACCATCGCGGCCATGCCGGTGGCGCTTGAGGAGGCCAGCCGCTTCGGCATCCTGATTACTGATGAGACAAATCGGATCACGGAGTTCGAGGAGAAGCCGGCGAATCCCAGGAGCAACCTGGCGTCCATGGGCATTTACATATTTACATGGAAGGTCTTACGGGAAGCGCTGATTGCGCTTCGGGATGTGCCGGGCTGTGATTTCGGCAAGCATATCATTCCATACTGCCACGAGCGGGGGCAGCGGATCTTTGCCTATGAGTACAACGGTTACTGGAAGGATGTAGGTACGCTCAGTTCCTACTGGGAAGCGAATATGGAACTGATCGACATGATTCCGGAGTTCAATCTCTACGAGGAATACTGGAAGATCTACACCAAGAGCGACATCATTCCGCCCCAGTTCATCGCGGATACCGCCCGTGTGGAGCGCAGCATTATCGGCGAGGGGACGGAGGTTTACGGAGAGGTCCGCAATTCCGTGATCGGAGCCGGCGTTGTCATCGGACCGGGAGCCGTGGTGAAGGATTCCATCGTCATGCGGGGAGCCGTTATCGGCGAGGGAACCGTTGTCGATAAGGCCATTGTGGCCGAGGAAGTGCATGTGGGCTGTCGCGTGCAGATCGGCGTCGGCGAGTACGCGCCGAATACCTACGATCCCAAGGTTTATCAGTCGGATCTTGTTACGATCGGGGAACGCAGCGTCATTCCGGACGGCGTGAAGATCGGCCGGAACACGGCGATTTCCGGGGAGACAGTCCCCGAAGATTATCCGGACGGGGAGCTTAAGAGCGGCCAGTCCGTTATGAAGGCAGGTGGTCTGCGATGAGGGCGATCGGAATTGTACTGGCAGGCGGGAACAACAAGCGTATGCGGGAACTGTCGAATAAGCGGGCCATCGCGGCGATGCCTGTCGCCGGCAGCTATCGGAGTGTGGATTTTGTTCTGAGCAACATGTCCAATTCCCACGTTTCCAAGGTGGCGATATTCACGCAGTTTAATTCCCGTTCGCTGAATGAGCACCTGAATTCCTCCAAGTGGTGGGATTTCGGGCGCAAGCAGGGGGGATTATATCTGTTTACGCCGACCATTACGACGGAGCACAACGACTGGTACCGGGGAACGGCCGACGCGCTTTACCAGAACCTGGATTTTCTGAAGAACAGCCATGAACCCTATGTCGTTATGGCGGCGGGCGACGGTATTTACAAACTGGATTATAATAAAGTGCTGGAGTACCACGTAGAGAAGAAGGCGGACATCACGATCGTCTGCAAGACGATGCCGGCCGGCGAGGATGTGACCCGGTTCGGCGTCGTGAAGGTGGCGGACGACGGACGGATCCTCGACTTCCAGGAGAAGCCCATGGTGGCTGATTCGAATACCGTTTCGTGCGGTATCTACGTGATCCGCAGGCGGCAGCTGATCGAGCTGATCGAGCGGGCCGCGCAGGAGGACCGGTTCGATTTCGTCAAGGACATCCTGGTGCGTTATAAGAATGTAAAGCGGATTTACGCTTACGAGCTGGACAGTTACTGGAGCAATATCGCATCCGTCGAGTCTTACTACAAGACGAATATGGATTTCCTGAAGCCGGAAGTGAGGAATTACTTCTTCCGGGAATATCCGGAGATTTATACAAAGGTGGGAGATATGCCGCCTGCCAAGTATAACCCCGGCGCGGCGGTGAAGAACAGCCTGGTATCCAGCGGCAGTATTATCAATGGTATCGTGGAGAACTCCATTCTGTTCCGGCAGGCGTACATCGGTAATAACTGCGTGATCAAGAATTCCATCATTCTCAATGATGTATATATTGGTGACAACTCGGTGATTGAGAACTGTATCGTAGAAAGCCGTGACACGATACGGGCCAACACGACGTACATCGGCTCGCCCGGCGACATAAAGATCGTCGTCGAGCAGAATGCGAGGTACTCGCTGTAGGTTGATGGAATGGGGCGTACGCCTTGCTTCGCCCTACCCGTGCCGTACGATCATGCGCAGGCGGGAATCCAGATGAAGACAGAGAGGAGTACAGTATGCAGATCACAGACGTAAGGGTCAGGAAAATCGATAAGGAAGGAAAGATGAAAGCGATCGTTTCCATAACCCTTGATAACGAGTTTGTCATCCATGACATCAAGGTTATCGAAGGGGAACGTGGGCTCTTCATCGCGATGCCCAGTCGTAAGACGGCCGAGGGTGAATACCGCGACATCGCCCATCCGATCAATTCCGAGACCAGGGATATGATTCAGCGTGTGATTCTGGATAGGTATGAGACTACAGAGGCAGGCAGCGACGGTATATTCGGAAGCACAGAGTGATGACGGCCGGGCGTAGGCGGCCCGGAAGTCTGCTACGCAGGAAGCGCAGCACGATTCGCGTTTCCCGCTATATGTAAAAGCGAGAAAACAGCGGAAACATAAGCGGCG
>CANQFR010000008.1 GCA_947599905.1 uncultured Lachnospiraceae bacterium | reverse complement strand
AAAAATCCCATCAAAAAAAGGGCCTTCACGGTCCTCCTGCAGTACTTAGCCCTGACCATGATACACCCAAAATCCAGCCTGAAAAACGGCCTTCGTTCGTCAGGTCTGGTTAAGGTATGCCATTTTTATGTCTTCATCGATATCAGATCCCCTCAAACCATTGATTTTACGTGGTTTTCTCAATATCTGTCACCAAGTTCTAGAGAAGAGCCTCAATTGATACCTATATTTTACCACATTTCACGAAGAAATGTTTGAATTAATCAGTGTTTCCCTAATATTTTTTCTGCTACATTTATTGGTTTAAGCTCTTCCGGAACTGTATATATCTTCTTTGATCTGATTTGATCTACAGCATCATTTATTGCTTTTATAATTTCATTTGGTTGGTTCTCGCAAATGATATATCTCTTATATCTCTCAAAATGCTTGAAAAGATATTCTCTGTTTTCACCATCAATGATGATAATAATCGGCTTCTGAGTTCCTGCCATATAATAAAACTTGGCTGGTATCTGAGTTCCTTTAATATTGCAAATCCCAACCAAAATATCTACTTCTTTCTCCAATTGTTCTATTCTCTCATATGGCAATCTTGGGTTTATTTCTATGTTTTGATCTCGAATTGGAATATCACCACATCCAGCTACGATCAATTTTCCCATTGTAAAAGATTTGATTGCTTCTACTAAAGGAACAATATTCCGAATTTTACTATTATAATCACCAAAATATCCAAGCGTAACTTTGGCTTCATCTTTCAGCATAAAACTAACACTGGCTTCATCTTCTTTTATACAAGCTTGAACAGCATGCACCATTTTTACGGCTTCTTTCGGATATAGTAATTTCTGCTTCCGACAAGTTAATGGTGATACATAAATTATCCTGTCTGCCATTGACAAAAGGTTCTGTTCTGCATGTTTTAGCCTCGTTTTTTTTATTATTCCACACTCATTAGTAATATCATCATACATGGGATCCCCCCAATATTGATACCAAGGGCATTTGAGATGGTTCTCTTTTATAACATGCTCTGCCAATATATGTGAAGATTTGGGATCTGAAGTAGATATTACTAAATCATAGTGAGTTCCTACCTTCATTTTGCAAACATTAATTATTTGTGGATCAAAGACCATTAACATATTTATCAAAGATCGAATCCATCTCCCAAAATTCTTTACAATTCTCTTCTTCGATTCCACCTCTATATTTACACTCGACACATCTTTCTTCGTTCGCATTCTTTTATATATTGGATTTTGCGGCAAATAATAAGTATTTCTAATATTTAAAATGAATTGATTGCTGGCATCATATCCTACGCCACAAGCATCCGGCTCTAATGTAACCATATCAATTATATGTCCTAATTCCAAAAGCCCTTTTAAGCAACCAATGTTACTTAAATTGGCAGATGTATTAGACATCAGAGGAGTCATACTTACAAATAATATCTCCATAAATAGCGCCTCCATTACAGTCTGCAATACTCCTAAACACTTTGTGTCTAAGCAACAATTACAGCAGCATTTTCAATACCAAATAAGAAACTATACATAATAATAATAACAATAATACATATACTATATATTTCTTCCTTTTTCCATAATCCGTCCGAACATACTCTGGAACAACACACAACGGCAGCATCGGATACATCATAATAAAATGTCTAAATGTGAATGTTGTCATGACAATAGCCATATAACACACTCCCCACAAAACTACATAAGTGTCCATCTTCTTTATACTCTTGAGCATATATGGAATTAAAAAAATTTGAAAAATGGTTCCCATTTGAATTAGTAATTGGGTTAAACTATATAATGGTTTCCCTAAATAATCTAGTTTTAAAATTCCACCAGGGAAAGGAACTATGAATCCATAAACCATCCTCAGTATCCAACCAAACGGCAATATTGGCATCATAAAAATATAATTGGATAATCCATCACTTAACGTAACTGTATACGCTGAATATTTGATTAACGAATATATGAATAAATTCCAACCGTTGGTGACAAACAATATAAAAAAAACACTTCCGATAGCAATGCCACAAACACAATATCTTTTTATTATACTTTTGGGCTTTCCAAATTCAAAAAGAATAAAAACTACAATTAAAGCCATAAAAACATACAACATTTGTTTTCTTGCATAGTAAAGCGCATAAAAAGAATATAAAAATAATATTATGCGAATTAATGACACTCTTTTGAGTTTATTATTAAATATTATACGAAAATTATAAAACCCAGTAATCAATAAGAAACATACAAACACGTCTCTGTAAACGAACGAAGATACATACATCGCATTAGGAAATATGGCCAATATCAACATTGCAGTGATCGCCCTACGATCTTCTACTTTTTCTCTAAGGATCTTATATATTAGTGAAACTATTGATATCCACAAATATATATTAAGAATCCGCGGGGATATCGTATGATATCCCGCAATCCCTCCGGATAATCTGTAAATCCACGATATAATAACTAAATATCCCTTAGTATTGTCGTAACCTTCTATATATGGTACATCACGATAATTGATAATACCATCTAGGAATAGGGATCTTCCATAATATTCAAAGCACTTATCATCTAATGCGTAATAAGGCTCCCCATATTCCTCAATTAGCGCATAATAATTTAATAACATAAAACCTATAGCAACAGTTGTTATCACTATTAAAACATTATACAGTTTCTGTGTATTCTTTTTACTGTAAATAGATAAACAAACTAGTCCCAAACCAACAGTTCCGACTATAACTATACCTATACTTCCATATAGACTAGCCAATAGGGAAAGAAGGACGATATTATATAAACAGAATAACAGCATAGAACAATACCTTCTTTGCAACTTTATATCTTATTTGTCAGCCTAACTGTTTAGCCTAATTTTTATATGATTCCAATCTATCGAACCCCTTCATTCCTTTCACAAGCAATTGCCAGCTTTTAAGCATTGAAATCTCCTTCTCTTTCATAAATCGCACTGAATAGTATAACAGCATCATAATCTTGCATCTCGGAAATGCTGCTGCAGCCCAAGCGCCTTTATCATAGAAAAATTTTTTATTATAACCGTGGAACCATGATGATTGATCCTGCGACGTTTCCGCAATAACAGTCGGATAGCTATATACCTTCAGCCCGCTTCGCAAACAATCCAAAATAAAAAGAGAATCTTCACCAGAACCATACAAGGTTCCTCCTCCAAAAATCGTGGAGAAATGAAGATTCTTTTTTTCAACAGCGCTGCGCCTGATTGCTACTGATATTGTACCATATTTTAAGGAATTGTAGATATGAACCCTTCCCTTTTTATAAAGGCCTTTCTCTTGATGTATTCCATCTTTGATAAAATCAATACTGAAAATAATCACATCTGCCATCGGTATTTCCTGAAATGCATCACATATTATCTTCTCATATCCATCAAAATATACTACATCATCATCTGCAAATAGTAAAATGTTTTCCTTAGACAATAATAGGCCCAAATTTCGGTTTATTCCTACACCTCTAGTTGGGGTTGTGAACATTTCAATCATTTGGTCATTATAATACTGTTTCTCATATTTATAGCAATTTGCCTGATTTGCAATAACAGCTGGTGTTTGCAAGTTCATTTTAACAGCCAGACTAAAATCTTCTTGATTTACCGTTGCCACTAAAACCTGAACTCTGCCATCCATAACTATCCCCTATAATATCTAAACCTATTACAACACATCTTTCAATACTGATTCTATAATCTCCACCAACAATATCCAGAAGCTACTAACTCTTGCATTTCAAATAACCCTTTAACATCAATTAGAACTTTTTTCGAATCAGCACATTTTCTGAATAATCCCTTAATCTTATCGAAAGGCAGCAGCCTAAACTCTCTATGCGCTACAGCCACGATCACGCAGTCAACATTTTTTACATCCTCTAGTTTAGTCAGTACAATTCCATACTCATTCAATGCTTCACGCGTATTGGCCCAAGGATCAACTACCATTGGCTCAATCCCATACTCTTTCAATCGTTTAACAATATCATCAACTTTACTGTTTCGCGTATCTGGACAATTTTCCTTAAAAGTTAAACCAAGAATCACAACCCTGGAGCTCTTCGGAGCCTGTCCGGCTTCAACCATCTTTTTAACCGCAATGTCCGCTACATACTTTCCCATACTGTCATTTACAATTCGTCCATTCAAAATGATTTGACTATGATATCCCAGTTTTTCAGCTTCATATGTAAAATAATAAGGGTCTACACCAATACAATGGCCACCAACAAGCCCCGGTCGGAATCCTAAAGCATTCCATTTTGTATTCATACCATCAACAACTTCATTTGTGTCAATCCCCATGCGATCAAATACCATAGCCAGTTCATTCATAAAGGCAATATTGATATCTCTCTGGCTATTTTCGACTACTTTAATTGCCTCTGCTGTTCTTATATTGCTGACAGGATAAGTCCCAACTTCAATAACAAGATCATACACTGCCTTGATTGCTTGAAGAGCTTCCTTATCGCAGCCCGAAACAATTTTTTTGATATTCTCAAGTCTATGTTCCTTATCACCAGGATTAATTCTTTCTGGAGAGTATCCAACTCTAAAATCTGTGCCACACTTTAAACCAGACACTTTTTCCAGGATTGGAATACACACATCCTCTGTGCATCCCGGATAAACTGTAGATTCAAACACAATTACCGAATCTTTTGATAAATTTCGTCCAACAATCTCACTAGCCCCAATTACAGGTGCAAGATCAGGCGTATGATCAATATTAACAGGTGTCGGTACTGCAACAATATGAAATTTTGCTTTTCGAAGATCTTTTTCATCGGAAGTAAAATGTACCCTTGTATTCTTAATAACATCATCTCCCACTTCTTTTGTTGGATCAACACCACTTTTATATAATTCAATTTTCGCCTTATTTAAATCAAAGCCAATAACATCAATGCCTTTTTTAGCAAAAGCAACTGCGATCGGCATACCAACGTATCCAAGACCTATAAGGGATACCTTATCTTTATGGTTTATAATGTTCTGATATATATCCATTTTACGCTACCTTCTTTGGTTTTCTGATTATTAATTTCACAGTGCTTTCCTATAGTACATCTTTTTCCAAACCCCATGTATTAGATTATTAAGGGTCAATATGAAAGAAACCACTGATGATTTATTAAGACCTTGTCTAAATAATATGTAATGCCATTTTACTAAGTTGATCTTTGAACCACTAGAAACCGAACCCTCATGTTTAATATAAATTGATAAACACTCTGGCAGTCTATAAGCATTTGCTTTTTCTATTACTTGAAGCCACATTGCATAATCATTATTCTTTCTTAAATCTTTTATTTGTATTAGCCCAATTTTATTTTTATCATACATTACAGTAATCGTTGAAAAGTAACAGTAATCGTACATTTTTTTTCGATTTATAATATCGGGAGCTGTATTTATATATGTAAGCCATTTTCCATTTACGCAGGTTCTATAATCGGTATATGTAAATGAATATCCATTTTTAATCATAAAACTAATCTGCCTTTCAAGCTTTTGAGGCAGCCACAAATCATCCGAATCTAAAAAAGCCATCCATCTCCCTCTCGCTTCGCGCAGAGCATTGTTTCTTGAAAATGCAGCTCCTTTGTTTTTATCATTCTTTAAATATCTTATTCTTGGATCAATTAAAAACTTCGTCACAATTTCATCAGTATTATCGGTGGAACAGTCATCTACAATAATAAGCTCCCAATTCTTATAAGTCTGAGCTATAACAGATTGAACTGCATCTTCAATATAGGCGGCCGTATTATATGACGGCATAATAATTGACACAAGATCTCCATTCATTTATTTCTTTACTTTCCTTTCTATAATCATTTGTTTCTCTCATTTTATGATTACAGATCATATACTTGAGACAACTTTTTAGCATATTCTTCTGGAGTTACCATTTCCATCCGCAACAGATAATCTCCTAAATCCTCAGATGTCTCCATCCCATCTGTCACAATATCATCCTTTTTTATTACTTTAAAAACAGTCCTCAGTAGTATCGCTATATCCGTCCGAAATGAAATATGTTTTATGTATTGCAAATCCCAACGTAACTTATCTTCCCAAGATATATTATTTCTTCCATTAATCTGAGCCAAACCCGTTAGCCCCGGAAGTACGCTATGCCGCATTCTCTGCACAGGAGTCATAAACACCATGTCACGGACAAGCTGAGGTCTCGGTCCAACCAAACTCATATCGCCTCTTATGATATTAAATAATTCCGGCAACTCATCCAGACTTGTTTCTCTAAGTCGTGCGCCAAAAGGAGTCATTCTCTTTTCATCAGGTAACAGATTCCCATTTGCGTCTCGCTCATCCGTCATTGTACGAAATTTATATAACTTAAATATCCGTTCCCTTCCTGTCCTTTTGTCTATTTTCCCCGGACGAAGCTGTATAAATAGAACTGGAGAGCCTAGTTTTAAACGAATCATCATCGCCAGAATAAGATAAAGCCACCAAAATACTACTATCGCAGATATTGCACAAATAATGTCAAAAATGCGTTTCATATACTTCTCATATATATATTCAGTTTTTATCTTCATTTTCATCCGACACACTAATCTCCAAAGCATTGTACCAATATTGACAATAAGATAGCTATTACCCTTTCACTAATAACCACTTGCCATTCTCTTCCATCCATGCTATGATAATTACATCGGCGGGCGCTCTGTCGCCCGTCTTTTACTTCTCCGGCATCTTGCCCGGCACATTCACCGGCGGATCCCATACGAAAGATACGCCTGCGCGGAAGCATCCCGCGGGCAACAGAACCTCGGAAACCATCCACAAAGCACCATGAAGGAGGAATGTATTAATGACTTACCTTAACCCCGATGCCTATGCTGGCATCGACCTGTCCCAGTTTAATGGCGAACTGCCCTTCCATCTGACCAACGACTATTTCTTCCGCGCCCTCATGCAGGAGAATAACCGCGTCCTCAAGGCCCTGGTCTGCTCGCTCCTGCATCTGAATGAGGAAGAAGTCCACGAGGTCCTGATCCTCAATCCTGTCGAACTCGGCAGACAGATCGGCGAGAAGGATTTCCTTCTCGATATCCGGATCCTTCTGGATAACCGCATGAGCGCGAATTTGGAAATGCAGGTCGTTAACGCCAGCAACTGGGTGGAACGCTCCCAGTGCTATCTCTGCCGTTCCTTTGACAGTCTGAACAAAGGCGGGAATTATAAAGACATTCTCCCGGCTGTCCAGATCGGGATTCTGGATTTCACGCTGTTTCCTGAGGCCCCGGAATTCTTCGCGACCTATCGCCTGATGAACGTGAAATCCCACAAAATATATAGTGACAAACTGCGTCTTTCTGTGTTAGACTTAAAGCAGATCAGTCTGGCTACGAAAGAGGACAAAACCTACCATATCGACTACTGGGCGCGTCTCTTCAAAGCCACCACATGGAAGGAGCTGAAAAAGATGGCTGAGCAATATCCCATACTCAATGAAGCTGCCCGCACCGCCGTCGTATTAAGTGAGGACGAAAAGATCCGCCAGCAATGCGAGGCCCGCGAAGACTATTACCGAAGCGTCGGCTGGATGAAAGACGAGATCACGCAGCTGAATTCCGAAAGGCAGCGGTTGAATTCCGAGAATCAGCAGCTGAACTCAGAACTCCAGCGGCTGCGCCAACTCCTTGCGGATGCTGGCATCCAGAATTCCACGACAAATTAACACGTATCTAAGTTTTATCTGCCCCGCAGTCACACTGCGGGGCAGACGCTTTATCCAAAACAGCTTCTGACTATCCCAATGATGACTCTCTGCTGCTCCTCCGTCATCTTATTGTCACTCGGCAGGCACAGTCCCCTTGCAAAAATATCCGCCCCCACATCCAGAGCTTTGCCGGCATCAATGTAAGCGTTCGACCTCGCCCTTCCGTTCCCATCTTTTGTGATGAACGGATTCATCCGGTACACCGGCTGCAGGTGCATCGGTTTCCAGATCGGTCGTCCCTCCGCATTGTGTGCCGCCAGCTTCTCCAATATCTCCGTCGGACAGCTCTTTCCCGTCTCCGATACATACAGCGAGTCCTTCTCTCCCCGTACTTGCCGACACATAGCCTCACGGTCAATCAACAGGCAGCTCAGCCAGAAGTTCGGCTCCATCTCCCCCTCTATGTACGGGTTCATCCTCACCGGCAGGTCCTTAAAGCCTTCCTTATACCTCATGTAGATCTCTTTCTTCTGCCGGATATGTTCCCCCAGATACCCGAACTGCCCGCGGACGATCCCCGCGATGATATTGCTCATCCGGTAGTTGTACCCCAGTTCCTCATGCTGGTACCACGGCGCAGCCTCACGGCTCTGTGTCGACCATTTCCGCGCCTTGTCCGCCGCTTCTATATCATCTGTCAGAAGCATCCCGCCGGAACTTCCGGTAATGATCTTGTTGCCGTTGAAGGAAATGACATTGTAGCTGCCGAAATTTCCGGTCTGGACACCCTTGTATGTCGCCCCCAGAGACTCAGCCGCATCCTCCACTAGCAGCGCATCATGTTTCTTACAGACCTCCCGGATCTCATCCAGCTTCGCGGGCGTCCCGTACAGGTTCGCCAGCACCACCAGTTTCACATCCGGGTAGATTTCAAAGGACTTTTCCAGTGCCAGGGGATCCATATTCCAGGTCTCGTACTCCGAGTCGATGAAGACGGCCTCGCCGCCCTCATAGGCCACCGGGTTCACCGTGGCGTCGAAGGTCATGTCCGAACAGAACACCCTCTTTCCTTCCAGTGTCCCATGCCCGGCCCTTGGCTGGCCGTAGAGCCGCTCCCCCGCAAGCTTCACCGCCAGGTGGAGCGCCGCGGTACCGCTCGACAACGCCACCGCGCTGCCGCAGCCTATGTACTCTCTCGCCAGCTTCTCCAGTTCCGTCAGGTTCTCACCCACGGTGCTGACCCAGTTCTTCTCAATGGCTTCCGTCACATATCTCAGTTCGTCCCCATGCATCGTCGGAGACGAGAGCCATACTTTCTCCCTGAATGGTTCCATCATGTTTATTCCCTGTTCCATCCTGATATCATACTGCTTAAATCCCGGCCTTCGGCAAACATAATCCGTTGGGGACCATGTCACCCCGCAATACCGCTTTACATCTGCGGCCGGTATGTCGGCACCAGTTCCCTCACCATTTCCCTGATCTTCCCATTTTCGTCATGGTTTGCGACTTCGTAAAGGGTATCCAACTGCTCTGCCAACCGCTCCTTATCGAACTCGATTGGTTTCCCGATATGGATCAGCTTATTCGGCGTGTCCTGCAGACCTTCCTCACCCATCAGCAGTTCCTCGTACAGCTTCTCCCCGGGCCGCAATCCCGTGAACTCGATCGGAATATCCACATATGGCTCATACCCCGACAGCCTGATCAGGTTCTCCGCCAAGTCCAATATCTTCACCGGCTTCCCCATGTCCAGCACGAAGATCTCTCCGCCCTTCGCGTACGCCCCGGCCTGCAGCACAAGTGAAACCGCCTCCGGAATCGTCATGAAATACCTTATAATATCCGGGTGCGTCACTGTCACCGGGCCGCCCGCCTCAATCTGTTTCCGAAACAGCGGAATCACCGAACCGTTGCTCCCAAGCACGTTCCCAAACCGCACCGCCACGAAGTCCGTCTCCGACCTCGCGTCCATCATCTGGATCACCATCTCGCAGAGGCGCTTGCTGGCACCCATGATGTTCGTCGGATTCACGGCTTTATCGGTTGATATCAGCACAAACCGCTTCGTCCCGTACTTATCAGCCGCTTTCGCGGTCTTGTAGGTACCGAAGACATTGTTCTTAATCGCCTCGCACGGGCTGTCCTCCATTAACGGCACGTGCTTGTGCGCCGCCGCATGGTACACGATGTCCGGGCGGTAGGTAGAGAACACGCTCTCCATCCGGTGCGTGTTCCGCACCGAACCGATCAGCACCACCAGATCCAATTCCGGGTGGCTCTTCTTAAGCTCCTGCTGGATGTCGTAGGCGTTATTCTCATACACGTCGAAAATGACCAGGCGCTTCGGGTTATGGCCCGCGATCTGCCTGCAAAGCTCGCTCCCGATCGAACCGCCGCCCCCTGTCACCAAAATGGTCTTCCCGCTCACGTAGCCGATGATCTCGTCCAGGTCCACCTGCACCGGCTCTCGCCCCAGCAGGTCCTCGATCTGCACTTCCCGAAGCTTCGAGACGCTCACCTCATCGTTCAGCAGCTGGTAGATTCCCGGCAGCGTCTTCACCTTGCAGTCCGTCGTGCGGCAGATTTCGATGATCTCTTTCCGCGCCTGCGCCGTCGCCGACGGCATCGCGATGTAGATCTCGTCCACGCGGTACTTCTGCGCAAGCGACGGTATCTCATCCCGGTTCCCCTCGATTGGTACGCCGTTTAAGATCTTGCCGAGCTTATTCTTATCGTCGTCCACGAAGCAGACAACCGTATCGTCCACATAGGTACTGGTATGTATCTCCCTTAAGATCACGCTGCCGGAGACCCCGGCGCCGACGATCATGATCCGCTTTCCATTCCTTCCGCGCCGCCTCTGGCTGAACAGGGACGCGCAGATCCGGTAGGACAGGCGTACGCCCATCACCCCGCCGCACAGCACCGCGAAAGAGATCAGGTAATAGCTTCTTGGCACCTGAAACTGCAGAAACATCATCCCGCCGGCCTGCAAAAGCGCCGCGATACTGCAGGTCGCGACGATACCGAGCGCCTCGCGCACGCCGGCCGCGCTCCACACGGTGTCGTACATCTTTCGGAATAAAAAAACTGCCAGCGTACCGGTAATGTACGTCGGCAGGTACCGCAGAACGACAGCCTTATATTCCGGGGAGACTGCCGACCAGCTCAGATCAAAGCGTACGATCAGGCCCAGGAACGCGGACAGGCAGATGATCCCGATATCGACAGCCAGAAGCACCGCCATCCGCACCCATTTGTTCTTCGGTATGTGTCTGCTGATAAAACCGTAATTTATCATGTACCTATTCCTTTGTGCAAATTAAATGGCGGCTGTCACGCCGCCGCATGGAAACCTCAGTTCGTTTCCTCTATCCCCCTGACCGCCCCCGCCGGCAGTTCCACCGGGATTTCACGGTCAAACAGATGCACCGTAATCGCCGCGGTATCGCCCCGCAGGTGGCGGATAACCGCCACATTTCCCTCGAACGGCCCGTCGATGACCGCCACATGATCGCCCTCCTTCAGCGAGCGCTCATTCGTTTTGGCAACTGGAAGTACGTACTTCTCCGGCGTGGCGATCTTCGCTTCCACCCTCCCGTACGCCATCTCCCGGCGGACGTCGTTATTTAAAATGATTCCCATATGGACAATCTTTTCCTGACCGGCAATCTGCAGACTGACGTCCGCATAGCGGTCACGGAAACGGTATTTCCGAATGCGGTCCCTGCATTTCTCAAGCGGGCCCGCCAGATAGGAAACGTGGTTTTTGCCGTCCGTCGCCGCATAGGTCAGGCGCACCACATGGTCGGCGTCCATCATTTCCATCAGGAAATCCGCTTCACCCGGATATAGGGGCGTGAAAACAAAAGCGCCGCTTGCCATGATCTTCGTCATGGCCGGTATCGTTTTCAGGTCCTGAAAAAGCCGGTCGACATCATCTGTCGAGATAAAGATATATCCGGGGAACAGCCGCCTGATATGAATCTGGTTCTCCTGCCGGCGATCCCGCAGCTGCTCGTAATACGCCACGAAACAGTCGCCGTAACAGCTCTCCGGCATCTGCCGGCTAATCATCGTTACCAGCTGTTCTTCTTTTCCTGTATAAGTCTGTATCACGTACCACAGCATGGTTCATGCCGCTCCCTTCTCCCGGTTCAAATGTAGCTGCAAAGCCTGCATCACTTTCCGGTTCATCTCACTGCATTGCATCCGTCTGCGTATGCGGGTATACTCGCCCGCAGGCGTAAGCTTCGCCATCCCGTCGTTCCCTTGCGAAACGACAGGCTTCGCCATCCCGTCGTTCTCTTGCGAAACGATAGGCTTCGCCATCCCACCATTTCCTCGAAAAAACGGTAGGCTACGCCACTCCGCCTTCGTCCCAAAAGGACGACATGGATCGCTGTGGCCGTTATAACCCCCATCCGAGGAACCGTCTCCTCAAGGCTCACGATTCCCATCCGGGTTTTGTTACCAAACACGATTTTACAAAAGAAAGCGCATTTTGTCAACATGCTACTATTGGTAATTTTCTTAAGAATTACGCAAGAATTATTTTTTATCCTTATCTGATATCATATCTGTCGCTGTCCGGAGAGCCGGATATGACCTTCCTCCGACAGGTTTTGGGCCGGGCAGATCACCACATTTCACACATTTTTCACAGATTTTTCTATTTTTGTTCAAGATCACCCTTTAGAATGACATCATCACCGCTGCGGCCCGGACGCATCTTTCATGACCGGTCCTTCCGCGGCGGCACAACACCTGACAGAAGGAGGTTCCCATGGATTACCGGCACGAATGGAAGCACGAAATCAACGGTTCCGACATGATCGCACTGCGGCAGCGCCTGCGGGCGGTCGCTTCGCCGGACGCACATACGATAAACGGACGGTATCAGATACGCAGCCTGTATTTTGACGATCCCGCCGACACAGCGCTTCGAGAGAAAATCGACGGCGTCAGCCGCCGGGAGAAATTTCGCATCCGTTACTATAATTACGACACTTCCGTGATTCATCTGGAGAAGAAAAGCAAGCTGGCCGGGCTTGGCTGCAAGCAAATGACCGTCCTCACCGACGCGCAGGCGCAGGCCATTGTGGATGGCGATATTGACTGGATGGCCGAATGCGGCAAAAGTCCCTCTCTTCATTCCGGCGGCGACGCCCTCCTGCTTGAGCTGTACGCCAAGATGCGGGGCGGAGGACTGAAGCCCAAGACCATCGTGGACTACACACGGGAGCCATTCATCTACGCTCCCGGCAACGTCCGGGTCACTCTGGACTACAACATCCGAACCGGCCTGGGATGCACCGATTTCCTGAACCCGGACTGCGTGATGATCCCGGCCGGCGACGCGCCGATCATTCTGGAGGTCAAATGGGACGGCTTCCTGCCGGACATTATCCGCGACGCCGTGAGGCTGACCGGCCGGCGCGCGGGGGCATTTTCCAAATACGCCCAGTGCAGGATCTACGGGTAAAGCAAGCCTCCTGTGTTTCTATCAGTAACTTTTAATTAAGAAAGGAAATTTTCACCATGACATTCAGCGACATTTTCAAATCCAGCTTTCTGGAAAACGTAACCTCCATCAGCGTCCTCGACATGACGCTCGCACTGGTCCTGGCCTTCGGCCTTGGCATGTTCATTCTTCTCGTATATAAGAAAACCTATCAGGGCGTCATGTACTCCTCGAGCTTCGGCGTCACCCTGCTGGCCCTGACAATGATCACCACGCTCGTCATTCTGGCGGTCACAAGCAATGTGGTCCTGTCCTTAGGTATGGTCGGCGCCCTCTCCATCGTCCGTTTCCGAACGGCCATCAAGGAACCGCTTGATATCGCGTTCCTGTTCTGGTCCATTGCGGTCGGTATCGTGCTGGCGGCAGGAATGATTCCTCTGGCCGTCATCGGCAGCGTGATCATCGGCGTCATCCTGCTGGTCTTCGTCAACCGCAAATCCCACGAAAATCCCTACATTCTGGTGCTTCAGTGCGCCGGCCATGAGTACGAGACCACGGCGAAGGCATTTCTGGAGCAGAATGTAAGCCACCTGTCCGTCAAGAGCAAGACTGCCCAGAAGAACATGGTGGAACTGAATCTGGAAGTCCGGCTGAAGGATGACAATACGGATTTCGTCAATGCGCTGGCTTCAATGCCAGGCGTGAACAGCGCCGTGCTGGTCAGCTACAACGGGGATTATATGGGGTGATAGATCTTGATACAGAGAAAAATATATGAGGTGATGAGTTATGGCGGCCAGCAGACATATTGACCGAATCTGCGTCATCGCGACAGTATGCACTCTCCTTCTGACCATTTTCTTTATGAACGGACAGAGGCTCGGGATCACGGTCCTGGCAGACGAAGACGCCGGCGGCGGACAGTTTACGGCCAACGATCTGGACGCAGACTGGGCGGACGAATACGATGACGCCACACGGATTACACTGACCGGCGACGGAGCCGAGATTCACGGCAATGGCGCTTATTTCTACGGCGGCAGCGTTCAGATCGTGTACGCGGGCAGATATATTGTCTCCGGGCAGCTGGATAATGGCAGCCTGATCATCGATGCGGATAAAGACGATAAAGTCTGGCTCCTGATGGACAGTGCATCGATCCGGAATGAGGACAGCGCCGCGATTCTGGTGGAGCAGGCGGAAAAGGTCTTCCTGACCCTTGCGGACGGGACGGAAAATGAGATCGCGGGCTGGACAGCGTCCGATGGGGGAAGCGGTACGGACACTTCCGGCAGTGTATCCGGCAATGCTTCTGCCGGTGCATCCGGAAGTTCTTCCGGCAGCATTGACGGCGCGATCTACTCCCGCGACGACCTGACGATCAACGGCAGCGGCTCTCTCACTGTAAGCGCTGGCTATCAGCACTCCATTGTCTGCAACGATGATCTGGCGATCACCGGCGGCCAGATTGCGGTCACAGCGCCGCAGGACGGCCTTCACGCCAATGACAGCGTGCGGATCGCAAACGCAAACCTGACGATTCAGGCCGGAGACGACGGCATTACCGCGTCCAACGACGACAATACCAGTTATTTCTATATGGAATCCGGCAGCGTCACGATCCCCTCCTGCTATGAGGGAATCGAGGCGATTGACATCATAATAAACGGCGGCAGCATCGATATCACGCCGACGGACGACGGCATGAACGCAAACGGCTACGGCACTTCGGCCATCACCATCGCCGGCGGCGATATCCGCATCGTGAATCCCACCGGACGCGACGCGGACGGTCTGGACTCCAACGGAAGCATTTACATCACCGGCGGCAACCTATTCATCAGTATGAACGGCAGCGGCTTAAGCTGCGCCCTGGACTGCGGTACCGAAAGCGGCGGCGTCTGCGAGATCAGCGGCGGCACCGTCATCGCGGCCGGCGGCAGCGGCATGGCGGAGGGCTTCGATTCATCGTCGGAACAGTGCTTCATCATGCAGACCGTGTCCGCCACGGCGGAGAACGCCTCCGTAGCCCTGAAAAATGAATCCGGCGAGACGCTTCTGTCCGGAACCGTGCCCTGCAGCTTCTCTTCCATCATCCTCAGCGCACCGCAGCTTCAGATGGGCGAGACCTGCACTGTCGTGATCGACGGCACGGAAACGGAGGTCGTGGCCGACAACTCCTCCGCCGGCGGCTTCGGCATGGGCGGCCGGTTCGGCGGTATGCGGGGCGGCATGAACGGCGGAATGAATGGGGACATGAACGACGACATAAATGGTGGTATGACCGGCGGCATGGGCAGAAGGCCTGACAGAAGCATGAATGGCGGCGATATGCCTCAGACGCCGGATGGTGAAGTTCCACAACTGCCAAACGGCAAAGCATCCCAACTCCCCGACTCTCCGTCCGCCGTCAGCCAGGACGCCGCCTCCGGCGATGTCCAGACCCCTGACCAATACCACATGAAATTCCGGGATCCCTCCGGAGATAATAGCTTTCAGCCCGATCCAAACGGCGGCATCGCGACGCCGGATCAGAACGCTGCCGACTGGCAGCCCGGTCAGAACGGCGGCTTTATGCAGCGGGGACAGCGTCAAAACTGGAACGCACCCGCCGCGCAAGCCGAAACCATCGCCGTTTCACCCGAAACCTGGACTCTGATCAGCATCTCCGCGCTCTGCCTTGTCGTCGGACTGCTGATCGCGTGGAGAATCAAGCATTGATACTGATGGTCACCCAACACGGCCAGGCTGCCGACTGTCAGCCTGGCCATCGCAATAGAGTTGACTATTAATCAATAATCCGAAACGCCTCACACTCCATAAATGCCTTACGATTGGCACTCTTTGTCATCTTGCCGATCACTTCTATAAAATATCCCTTACCGTGTGCCGTAATCGCCTTATCATAATCACTTTTATCAACACGAACAATTGCCGTTTTGGATCTATTATTTGCATCAAGATAGACTACCGTGATTCTCCCATCCTTTCGCTGCGCCAAATCAGGAGTCGAATCCAACTGCTTAATTCTCCCATAGATCTTCGTCGCAGTAGCTTTCTCTTTGCGAAGCTGATTCACAGTTGCCTTTATCGGTTCATAATAATCATGTGAAAACAATATCCGATTATGCGAACATTGCTCATTCTTAACAGTCGGAGACCATTCAGCCATAAACTCCACATCTGTACCTTCAGGATTCTCATTCAAGTTCATCAACGCCTCATAGAAATTAGAACTGATGTTACATTTTTCTGTCTGAGAAATCAGCTCATCCATGTTATCTTCATCCACATTCTTTTTGATCTGATAAAGATTCTCCATCACGCGGCTGGTCACTTTCCGCGTCAGAGAATTAGCGCATTTCTCTTCATTAGAAAAAATGCTCAATTGTTGATATTCTTCCTGCTCGTCCACCTCTGCAAAAGGACAAACAATAGATATCACATAGCTGCCCACTTCTGTCTGTCCAAAACGGCATTCTGAAAGAAACTTCGACACCGCGTCTTCCATACGTCCCTGATGATATTTTCGCGGATGCAGAACATCCTGAGCCGCGGCAGCCAACAGTTTCTTTGTATTATCATAAACACGAATCGCATCATCGAAAGGAATATTGCCGCTTTCTATATTCGGATTTGCCAAACGTATCTTTAGTATATCCGAACTCGGATTCAGTAAAGACAGTAATATACTCTGAAACTCTCTATTCTCTGCTTCGGCCACCGTCTGAACAGCACGGTACATAGCTTCTTTATAATCGGACAGCGTTTTATCCACAGGCAGATTTACCTGATAAAAACCTTTCATATTTTCATATTGATATACCTTTACTTTTGTCTTCTTACTTGGGAACTGCTCCCAACCAGTATCTTTCAAGTATCTTGAAAACAAAAGTGTATTTATTTTTTCCGCAAGATCAAAATAGTTTACTGAATACTGCATGGCCATTCCTCCCTCGCTATTTTATCCATAATTATGTTCAGCGTTGTTGAATTGATCACATTATTCTTATTAATATGTACACTCACTGTTCCTGAATTCTCAGATAACTCCTGCGATACAAAGCTTGCCCAATACATACATCCTTTGATCAACAATTCTTCCCGTGTCCAGGTAAGCCACTCCGATTCCTTCTCCGGAAGCACTAAAAGCGCTAAAATAATCTCCGACGTTCCTTCCCTGCACAGATCATTATAATTCTTGGCATTCAGCTTATATACTAAAGTTTCGCCTTTATCTTTGTATTGACTTGGCGCGGACGTACTCTTCAATTGCACCCGCAGTATTGACGTATATTTTCGACCATTATCCAAATCAATTACTTTTTTAATCTCAGCATCTGTACTGTCAGCATCATGGTGTACCTTCTCATAGTCAATCCCCCCATATGCGCATACAGCAGAAAGATAACTGCTGCTGAGATCTTCTTTTCTTATTGCTTCTGTCATTCTACATTTCCCCCCGTTTTATTTGAATTTCTATATACGTAAATGGACTTCCAAATTATATTATATAGGATCATGCGCATAATTTCAATCAATTGCCGCTAAGGTGCATGAGAATATTCCCATCTCGCGTCAGCCCGGATAAAAAGACACGCCCGCGCGGCAGCTATCACCCCGCGGGCGTGTCACTATCACAGTTTTTGATCACACCTTTATCGCGAAATATATGGAGTAAGCGTCAGATGACTCATATGCTCCTCATCCAGAATCCCCTCCACGGGATCCACATTCAAAATCGTTCCGTCCTCCACCCGGCATTTCAGCCAGACATGGCTTTCTCCATCCAAAAGTCCGTGAACTACCGTCGTTGGAATCTCTCTTTCACGCAGCAGGACGGCGGCGATCTTGGCAAAGTGCCAGCACACCCCGCGGCCGCGCTCCATCGCCTGAGGCAGGGCAACATCGGCATAATCCTCATCATAAACCATTTTCTCATTCACCCTGCGGCACATATCTGTAATCTGTTCGCGGGCTGAATTACCTTTCAGAGTTCCAAACTGTTCCCGGATACTCTTGTCCAGACGATCGCGGTCATACATCATCCCGTCCGGAAACTGAAGCTCCACATGATTATCATATCTGAGAACAGTATAAATGCCGATACCCATATCGTATATCCGATACTGCAGGAGATACTCCTCCAAAAACAGCCTTGCCTCTGCTGTATTTCTGAACGTCAGTCCTTCTCCATTCTCATAACGCGCAAACGTGTCATCGATATATACGGCGGAAGATCCGATAACCGCCGCTTCCGCTATTCTCGGACTTCCGTATGGAAATACCGCCATCCATACGGAAGCCGCAAGAATCATCGCGCATTTCCGGCCTTTCCCAGTTGTCGATTTCACGTATGTTAGTCCCCCTATTCCAGCCTTACCTTGCAGTCTGTCGTATCCATTCTGACCGATTACCCCCGGTCATAAAATGAATCCGTCCTTATCAGGTATCCTCCTCTTCTTTCTTCATACTCAGGAATCCGAAAATTCCATGATTCCCAGCGCCAGGAGACCAAGCAGCACAAGCGCTCCTATCGGTCTCTCATCTCCGCTCAGCGGCGCCATGAAAGCTAACGGGACTTCCTCGTCCTCGATGTTCATCAGCGGCACAGGGCTGTCTGGGATATCCAGCAGCGGCTCCTGGCTGTCCGGAATATCTCAGTCCTTCTGGTCTTTCTTCCGATCTCCGAAAGCAAGCGCACCGAACACGCACATCAGCCCAATCGCTGCCAGCACGGTCACCAGCACCGGCACCAGCGGCCTTTCGTCGCCTGTCACAGGAACCAGAAACGACAGCGGAACTTCCTCATCCGGAATGAACGTAAGCGACGTATTATTGTCCGGAATGTCATTAGCTGTCAGCGGCACAGCCTCATCCGGGATGTCCACCAACGGGGTGTAGGGATTCGTCGGAGTGTCGGGATTCGTCGGGGTGTCAGGCTCAGTCGGGGTCTCAGGATTATACGTGTCGCCCTGAATCAGGAACTCCCAATCCACCTTCGTCAGAAGGTCCGCGTACTCATACTCCGGCTCGATTACGCTTCCGTCCTCTCTCCGTCTCACCTGCTCATCCTTCTGTGCCAGACCAAGCTCCGGGTCGAGCGTCAGGCGCACGTAAATGATCCCGTTCTCCTTCGGTGAAAAATGTCCCAGCGGGATCAGGTACAGCAGCGTGTCATTCTCTGCACCCGCGACACTGTTAATGCCTGAGGCACGGCCGCGGTATATCAGCGTTCCCCGCAGCTGCGGCGTTCCAGCGGCGCCTGCCTGTACCGCCTGCTCCTCCGCTCTCCGGGCACTGTCATCGTCCAGGAAGTACACGTCCATGTAGATCCGGTCAAGCAGCTCCCTCTTCAGTTGCACCGTACGGGCATCGCCCCCGAGTTCCTCGTCGGTCTTCGGCACAATCCGCATGTACACCGTATACGGGTTGTCCGTGCTGTTTTCGATCTTCATCATGTCCGTGTAATTCTCACCCGGAACCATGTTCGTGAAGCTCATAAACCAGTTGCCTGGGTCGTAATGGTCTTCTCCGTCATACTCATACCTGGGTACGTAGGAGAGCTCATCCTCATAGCCGTTCTCCACCAGCGTCATCACCTTCAGACCATGCGGCAGCGCAGAGCCGTCATATCCCTGTCCCGTGATGTAACCGGCAATGTACTCCGTGATCTCGTCCCACTCCTTGTATGTGTATCTCATGCCCCCTTCTGTCGCCTGCGTCGTCTTCATCGTGATGTTCAGGTCGTAATTGCAGCCGTCATAGCCTCCAAGACCTTCCCCGTACTTCGATGTCACACTGGTCGTCGTCACTGATCGGTAGCCGTCCTCCGCCTCGTCGTCCTTCACGTAGTAGGTCTCGCTTCCCGTCACTGTCGCCTCCAGCAGCGGGTTCATCGTCACACCCTCCAGCAGCTTCGGCGACTGGCCGCCCGCCGGCACTTCGCCGACATAGTAGAATGTGAACCATCCCGCCGCGTCCGGTGTCTCCGACTTCAGCAGCCAGTGGCCGTTGGCTTCGCTGATCTCCTTCACTGCCTTCAGCGGCCGCCCGTCACTGTACGTCAGCCACAGGCCCGGCTTCGCCATGTCACGGCCGCTCTCCAGTACGTACACTTCCTCGCCGGCCGCACCGTTGAAACGCCACTGGGCCGCGTACTGTTCCAGTCCGTCCCCGTCCGTGAAGGTGTCCTTCAGCGTCCCGGCGGGAATCGTGATATTCTCTTTCACCAACTCGCCGCCTTCCTCAGGCTGCGCGTAGGTCTCGATCACCAGATCCTCCGTCCGATACCACCTCTGCTTCATCTTCACCTGGGCCACCACCGGGATCGTGCTGTTGTTGGTCACCATGACTTCCTTCTGCTGCGTGATCCCCGGCTCCCAGTTCTCCGGCTCCTTGAAATGCTCTGTCAGGAACGTACTGTATTTTGCTGTCTTATATTCATTTTTCGCTATCAAGGTCCGCGTCCATACTGCCCAGGTCCCTCCGATCATTGAGGCGGCCAGCAGTGCCGCTGCTCCCGCGATTAATATTTTCTTTTTCCTCATATCTTTGCTCTCCCTGTGTCAATATGGCCTGCGGTTCGGTATCATCCGCTGTTACCAGGGTCAATACCGGCAGCGTCAGCTTCTCTTCCTATCGGCTGCCCCGCTGTCTCCTCCATCCTTCTTCCCTTCCGTCTCCCCGGCCTTCTTCCCTCCGGGAAGCTGATCCGCCAGGAACCCTAATGCCAGTATCGCCACCATCGCGCCGATCACAGCCGGCTGCTTCGCGTAATTCACGAACGCACCCATGTAGGGCAGACTGATCTTCGATGCGCGGCCGACCACCTCGCCGTACGACACAGGGTTCGGATCCTCCGTGTTGTTGGCGTCGCCCTGTGTCACGAATTCCCGGCTGATCTCCATCTTCTGGGTTACCCGGTGGGTCACCAGCGCGTCTTCCCCGGCACGGAACGTGATGGGGTCGCCCACGCTGATGTCCTCAAACGGTGTCTGTTTGTAATAAATAATGCTCCCCACGTGGTATGTGGGCTCCATGCTCCCGCTCAGCACCACCACCGGCCGGTAGCCGGCCACCATGGGCGCGGCAATTGCCAGGAAGATGGCGATACATATGTATACGGGCCAGCAGAGGATGTTGAGCAGGAGTTTTAGGTATTTCATTTAGTGTGTCTCCAATCAGGTTCTATTTGGATATGCAAAGTAATCAACTATATTATCATGGATTCCTAAAATCAGAATCGGAAGCACATTACTTTACTTGTTCCAGAATATTACTATCGGTCCCGTTCTCTTTAATGTTTGTAAGATTATCCTTTCTCCAAGAATCAAACGCCTCTCCCCAGGCAGCTGCTACAGCATCTGTATTTGCCTGAACAAACTCAGAGGTAACGGTCAGCGTGTAGTAGGAATCCGCATAGCCAGGAGCTTTCTTATCAAGTTCAGAAGCAGAAGCACGCCATAACTTCATTTTCGTATCCGCCAGTTTGCCACTTAAGTCTTTAGGATCATTTTTATATGTCCCATCTGTCCACTTCATAATCTCAGCAGCTAACTCAGCCGTCTTATTAGCTTCTTCCTTATCTGTGTTTTTATCTAACTCTGCTTTCATCTCATTCCAAGGAGCAATCGTCCATCCCTCTTTATTATCAGGATCAAACGAAGGCTTATCCTCAGCAATCTGATAATATTCTGTCGTTATGTAGTGACCAAGGTCGATATTTGTCGCCAGTACCAAACTATCTAACAGCATTTCTGTCTCTTCATCCTCATCAAGAACGCCATTCCAGTACCAATAACCCTCTCTATAAACCCACTTATCAGAATCCACATTCACCATGTTCTTATAAACAACCGTATCGTCTCCCTTTACTTCTCCATCCGTGTCTTTAAGCTGATTTGCAGTAAAAGCATGGGTCTCAGCATCATACTTTGCTTTACCTTCTGTAGCCATAAAACTACCATACTTATCACTGCTCAACGACATATATGCCTCACCAGTTTTTCTGCCAGCCTCCTCATTATCAGCCTTCGGCGACCAGGTCTCATCCATCTTAATCCTCACCAAGACCGGATAGTCACCCGGGTTCGCAGCATACACATCCTTATTCCAGCTCTGACCGGGCTTCCAGTCATCTGTCGGCGGGGTGAATTCCTCGACCAGTACGCTGCCATCCTTACCGGTATCCAACGGGTTATCCAGCGTCAGGGTAGAAGTATAATATGCAAACGTCCCCCCAACCAGTGCCACCGCCGCTACTCCAGCTGCCGCTAAAACCTTAACATTCTTCTTCATACTTTTCCTCTCCTCTCATGATTTGGGGCTGCTTGCCCCTTTGTTAATAGTTATATAGTAAAATAATTTTACTATCATTGTTACGCAGCCCCGGGCCGTTGCCCCATCAGGACTGCCTTACTGCACAGGCTCATGTGCCGGTCTGTCCGAAGCCACATTCCTGCTCCGCTCCGAAGCCGTTACATTTCCTGCCTCACTCCGCTGCCGTCATAGCGACCTCGTCGCCGCTGTACAGCTCGCCCTCCTTCCGCAGCATCCAGCTGCAGCCAAGGGCCTTCATATCTTCCTCCGTCACCTTCCACAGCTCCTTCACGGCTCCATCCGTCGCCTGCACCGTCTGCGCGGTGATCGTCAGTGTGTAGTCGGAATCGCTGTAGCCAGTACGGCCTTCGATCAGTTCATCCTCACTCTTCATGAAGTAAATGAACTCCGGCGGATTCCGCTCCTCCAGCCGCCTGCTCATCTCCCTTGTGGAAATGAACTCGCCGTTCTCATCGTAGTCGAAAAGCGTCCACGCATCCTTATCCTTCACCCCCGGCTTCGTCTCCGATTCCACCGTCGAGTAATATTTCATCACACGGTAAGCGCCCAGATCCACGTTGTCGTCCAGCGTCACGCTCTCCAGAATCTTCTCCGTCTCCGGATACGGCTGGCTGTCGTCCGTGCGGGCCGGCAGGATCTCCTTGTAGTAGTAGTAACCGTCCGCCGGGTTATAGACCCATTTATCTGCCTCGCTCAGATTCAGCTCCTTCGTCACAATGGAATCGTCCACGTCCGTACCTGCGATACCGTCATTGGCGTCCGTCTGGTAAATACTCTCGAACTTGTTCCGAGCCGTGGTCCCCGGCGCCGCGGGCTTCACTGCCGTGTCCGCCGTATCCACCTTGTAATACGGATTCTCCGGATCCGACTTATGCGCCCACTCCTCCGTGAACTTCACCCGAACCACCACGGGCAGATCGCCGGTGTTCTGCACCAGAACTTCCTTATTCACCTTCGCGCCCGGCTCCCAGTTCTCACCGTCCTTCGGCTTGAAACGCTCCACCAGCTCTGTATTGTAAGTGCCCGTATGGAATCGGTTCGTCACACCATCCGTCTGGGTGAAATAAGCGAATGTCCCGCCGATCAGGGCGACACCCAAGATTCCGGCCAGTGCAATTATCTTTGTCTTGCTCTTCATCTTGTTTTCCTCCTTCTTTCACTCATACGTACTTACGGTGTTGTGGTTCCGACGCCGGCGGAATCTAGCTGGGTCCAGGTCAACTGGCCATCAGTATCTCGTGTCACCTTCATGTGCCACATCGTCTCGACGCCCACCTGCGAACTGGCCATCTGTTTATTCTCCAACACATCCTCGCCCTCGACCGGCACGGCCTGCGCATTAAATGTGAGGACATATACCTTATCACTGTAATTCGTGTCATGACGGTCGTTGGTTACGGCGTTGCTGAGTGTGATGCTTTCAAGGATCGGGTCTGTGGAGTCAAGAGTTTCTTCCTTAGGGGCTGCGGTGCCGGGGTCAGAAGGTTCTGCCCGACTGCCCTTCTTGAAAAGGATCCTTCTGTAATATCGGTAGTATTTCCCGTCTGTATCCTGATAAGCTTCCGTCCATAGATTGGTTTCGCCCCAATCAACAGCGCCTTCATCGGTCTGCGCTTGTTTTTTAACTTTCTTTTTAGGGTCTGCTCCGACGAAATCTGTTCTGTCATCCAGCTTATCTGTCCACGTATCCGACCAGTTCTTGATCACCTTCGACGGATCCAGCCCCTCTGCTGTCACAAGCTGGTTGTCCGAGTACTTGTACCAGCCTTCCTCCGGCAGCACTTCGACTCTCAGGAACAGATCCATGTCGCCGGTGTTCTCAAACCATACCTTCTTCACCGCCGTCTCACCGGGAAGGAAGGACTGGGTCGGATCGAAATCCTCAACCATGACCACGCTGCTGTCCGGCGTCGAGAGCGGGTTCACCAACGACAGCTCGCTCTGATAATACGCCCACGTTCCTCCGAAGGAAGCCAGGACCATGCCCGCGGAAATCACGGCAACGGCGGCAATCTTCTTAAACGATCTCTTCTTCTCTGTCATGTCGTCTGCCTCCTTTCCTTAGGACTGATCCGAATTGGGATTCCATTCGCTGCTGACCGGCCAAGTAAGCGTTTGAGTCGCATTATCCAACGTCACGCCTTCCTTGTCTGTACCAAACAATTTCCCAACCGCGTCTTTGTTCACTTTCCAGTCATCGCTCGCCTGGACGATTTCCATTGTGAAATGGAGCTGGTAACTGCCTGTCATATACGCTTCTTCATCCACCAGATCTGCAAATTCCGTGGTTGCGATCACTTTCACTCCCTCAACAATCAGGTTCGTTTGATATCCTGGCTCCAAAATCTTCTTATAATAGAGCCATCCGTCTCCGCCATCGACCCAGTCTTCTGTGTTTTTCCAATTCGGAGTCGCGACCCGAACCTTCGTGCCGTCCTTTTTCACCGCCTCCAAAGGAAGCGTCCTAAGGCCATCACCGCTTCCGGTTTCCCAGGATTCCGAATATGCAATTCTGAGAAACACGGGCGATTCTCCGTCATTCTTAAACCAGGTCTTTTTGGTATTTCCAGTTTCCTCAAGAATGGAACCTTCTACCGGAGGTGTCTTTATCGGGTTCGTAAGCGTCATGTTGTGGACAATAGTCGCGCCTGTGATGCCTATAACCATCGATACAAGCAGGACCGCCAGCACAGGCAGGCATTTCTTTAGGAATTCCTTTCTTCTTGCCACAAAGATCATCTCCTTTCTAGATTAATTCGTTCCATTCTTCTTCTTTCTCGTAGAAATCGGTCACCAGCCCGTCTAAGGAGGGCGTCGATGTGGTTACAGGCTGCTGGGATCCTCCCTCTACGGGCGTCTCTGTATAATCCTCGTCAGGCCCGCCTGTATCGCCTATATCTGTTCCAGTCAGCCTCTTAAAAGTAAGTTTTCCGTCTGTAAGAGTTCCGCTATTCGTTACAGAGGCTGTGCGGTGGAAGTAATCGTCATGGTGCGGTTCATTAAATACGGTTATGATGATATCATCTCCCGGCTTAACCGATACCTCGCCATTGACAGTCTCAAGCGTTTTGACTGCTTCTACACCACCTGCACTGGTGTAGTTACGGAATGTCGTTTTGTACCACCTATACTCCATCGGCACCGTCTCATTGACCGAGAATGTTGTAGTGCCGTCTGCCTTCGGGATTACCTCTATATAACCGCTTATTTCTCTGTGACCCAGAAGCGCAGAGGTATATGGCGTCGTTCCTTCCAACAAGTCGATCGCGAACTTGTAGGAACCATCGATCGGCTCGCCGTCCGACTGCCCCGCGAAATAGTCTGTCCAATGACCCTTAATATAGCTGTCATCATCGTCTTCATGATCTTTGATCGCTATGATCTTCTGCAGCCGGATCTTCGCGGTCAGGAGGGTATTGGTGATGCTTACTGTCTTCGCGTTATCGTCGCCCTCATTATCAGCAGTACCAGCCGCGCCTCCGTCCCCATATTTCACCAAATACGTATAACCGCCAAGGTCATTCAGCCCATTCTCTTTAATAGGTATCGAGACTCCGCTATCATCTAATATGTACTCATAAATGTTATATTGAATCTCTTTGGACTGTGTTCCTCCGTTATCACTGACCGGCATATATTTGGGCAGATCAATCCAGGTCAACGAAGCGCTGCTGTTGTCAGTACCGTGCTTCCATGTTAATGTATTCTTGGCATCGCCCGTATCCACGGCCTCGCCTTTCCCATCCAGGGACCAACCGCTCTTCTTTTTCGCCCAGAAGTCCTTCTGTTTCTCCGTAAGCTTCCTGCCCAGGAAAGTTACCGTTACACTTTCCGTTTCCCCACTGAACGAAGTTTCTTCCAACCAGCTGAATATCTGCTGGACTGCGTCCTGCTGAGCTGCGTCATTTACTCCATAATATAATGCTACGTCGGCAGAACCGCCCATGTAGGCAGGAACATTCTCCCAGGTCTTTTCCACAGTCATCCTGACTGTTTCAGGGATGTGTTGGTTGGTTATCGTACTCCTGGCTGCGACACGGGGGTCGTCTTTGTCCGGCAATGTCTCTGTTTCAAACACGGACAGCACGTAGTTATCGTTATATTGAGATCCAACCCTGGTCAACACCTCGCTAGGCGTCTTAGCGGAAACTTCGCATACCCGATAATGTATCGTTTTGCCGTTACTGTTGAGCTTCGGGAGATTGTCAAAGGTATATTTCCACTCTCCGGCTTTGAGCACTGCTTCAGCTAAACCATCATCTTTATATCTGACATATGTTCCATCACCATCCGTCGGTGAATCCCACTGCAGTTCAACCTTGACGCTCTCCGGCCGTACTCCATCCCAGTTATCAACGTCATCCCATTCTTTCTTTACCTCCGCTTTCACAGTTGCAATCAGACCGAGATCATTGTTCGGGCGCATATCGTTGTATTGTGTAACCTTAGACAGATCATCGAAGTCTATGGTCCAGGCATTTTCAGTCGGTTCATTATCAATGTAATACTGGCCCCATGTGCTTAACTCGGTATTATTCACCGACTTACCATCATTATTGATGGTAAAATCAGCACCAGGAGCCCGGTATGATGTTGCCCCGGAATACTCATCTAGCTCAGTTCCGCCGAACACGACCGTATATTTGCCGCTGTCCAGATAATTAAAGCTGTACGCACCGTTAATATCTGTCTTTACACTCGTCAGTGAAGCACCACGACGATTTGCAGGATATTGTTCACGCCCGGTACCCGTTTCTTTCAGCAGCTTCACCTCAACGCCGGACAGCAGCGGTTCTTCTTCATCCCTCTTTCCGTCCTGATTCCAATCGTACCATACGACGCCGCTGATGCCTCGCTGAACCACATCGGTGCTTACCCGATGGCTGTTCATCTCCTTAAAAGTATCTACTTTATTATTCTTTATCCAGACACTCGCCTGGTTCTTGTATACATCCCCTCCATTATTTCCAGTTGTTTTGATTCTGACATATACTCGGACACCCATTTGAGGCCGAAGATTTTCAATCTTCAATGCTACAGCTCCGGCCTTATTCACGATACCGGTTATGTCAGCTGGGTCATCATTTTCCATTTTCTTAAAGCCGTTCATCTGCTGTTCGACCGGGTATTGCCCATCGACGTTCTTTTCCCACGATGTAATTAGGCTATGTTTCTTCCTATTTGTAGTATTAGAATCTTCACAATCCGTTTCACTGCCAATATAGCCTACTAGTAGTTTCAATTCCTTTGGGTTTTTTACATAACCAGATATACATGTATTTTTTAGTACCCCGTCGATCCCATCGTGATCTATCATGTCCCACCTACTCTTGGCAACAACAGCTACCGCAGCACCTGTTACCGTATAGGTTCCGTTAAAACTGCTTTCCCGATCGTCGCCATTATAGGGAAGCGGATCATATAGGTACATCTCGTCAATAATACTACCGCTAAGGTTCTTGTAAGTAATCGTATAGACAATCTCATCATTCACTTCAATACGATTTTTATCCACGACCTTGCTCAACTGCGTATCGCCGTTTCTGGTAACATTGATTGTCGCACTATCAAGAGTGCCGGCCCGTTTGGTAAGAGGTACCTGCTCCGTTCCTTCTGTGGCGCCGTTCGGTTTCCTTCGGATCTCTGCATCGACAGTATACGCGCCGCTCTCAATGTTACTCCCAATCTGGGCTTTAACTTTAAGACCTTTCAGCGTCGTTCCTCTCGGAATTCCGTCGATATGTAGTTTGCCTTCCGCGTCTACATACACTTCGATTTTCTCGGCTGTGTACTCTTTTCCATCGGATCCGTAACATGTCACGTTAGTCAGCGTCACTTTGCCATCCTCACCAACAACTCGATCTCCGCTAATTCCTTCACAAGAGAAATAATCCTTTCCGCTAAACGTAAGTCCCGCATCCGGCTTCAAAGTCACCTCAAGATTCTCGGTATTTTTTACATCAACATTCTTGTCCCCGCTTGATTTCGTTATATCCGCTGCAACATTCAAGTCAAATTCCGCAGTCTCTCCTCCTTTATACACCCTTGTCGAATCACTATTGATATCCACCCGAGGCACACAAGACAGAACCAGAATCGTCTGCCCCCACTGACGACCGCCTATACTGCCTTCCCCCTCCTTACGCTGTGTAAAGAGCATCCCTTCTTTTGCCTTGATATACGAATAATTTTTGTAATCCGGCACTGGCAGTACAGGACTCATACCGTCATAATAGCCACTGCCAGAGACTCCTTCTAATTCCTGACCTGGGGAGGAGCCCAGTTCAAAACCATCCGGCAACTGCTTCAATGGTTCTAAACTGTCTGCTCTGTTGGCGTCATACACACAAACTGTACCTTCAAAGGTTGTCGGCTGAGGCAGTTTATTTCCTTTGTTGTCTTCCGTTCCCCAGGCCCTTGCGCTCTCGATCGTCGCGTATGTCTCTCCTGCCTTCGCGCTATCCTTCACCTGCACAGGAATACCAAACGACACAATACTCATCGGAATGCCTGGAAAATGAAGATTGCGTGCTTCTATCAGGACAGCAGTACATTCATAAGGTTTTTGGTTCTTCTTCTGCCTCTCCTTATTGACATTCTCTAAATCTTCCAGAGAATTAAAGTAAATAAGATTCTCTTCATGGATCGCATTCATGCGCTTCAGGCCATCCGGAGTCCTCGAGTTCCATCCTCCGGGACAGCCGGGATCAACGCCGTACAGATAATTCACTGTCTCTCCCGAATTCAATCCCGCTTTGTCGATCGTTACTTTTCCGCCTCTGTTCCAAGCAATTCCTATATTGCCTGACAGAACAGTAAACACACTCGTATCAAATTTCTGCAGGATATTGATTGAACCGATATTCCGTTCATTATTCTGATGGTCTACTCGTGCCCATACTCTAAGTTTATCTCCCTGCCACACTACCGCGTCCTGACCATCCGTCTCATCAATGTTGCCGTCAGAGGTCAGCATATTCAAGTAATATCTATCCGAACCGATCTGGGTTAATGTAACCGTTTTGCCAAAGCTGCCCACATCGTACAATGTCGTATCTGAACTGTAATAGTTATTACGGTTCGCAGTTGCCCAGTCGCCGGTAAACGGATCGTTTCCCGCCACACGATCAATAACCTCGGTATTCACTGCCGTCCCGGACAAGGACTGAACGCTCAGGTTTGAAGCCAGCGCAAGCAGCTTGACGCTTTTAACTTGACCTCCAGGTGTTTTCCCGTTGTTATCCTTCAACACCTTCGGCACCCGCGCATACACTTGAATATGCGCTGCTGTAAAATACCCCTGGCTTTTGCTGATCGTCGATTCTGATCCGCCTATATATCGATCAGGAAACGCAAACTTATTCAGATCGAAGTCGTAGTCATTAATCGTCACCTTATACTTTACTGAGTTCAAGGTACCCGGGGCATACTTCACCTGACTCTGAGCTTCCATTCTCAGTGTCCAGGTGCCGCCATCATAAAATGCATTCTCTCCCACCTTATAATTATCGGGTATCGTAATACTTCTGCCCGCTGCCGCATCGGCAGGCGCAGATGATGTATATAAATTCGGGTTATGTACACTCAGGTCTTTCTGATTGTGACCATATATGTAAGTCCCATTATCATTTGTATATACCCCGGCCGTCCCATCTTCGCTGTACATAATGCCATTCTCAGTGTAGTCCCACATCTGAGGATAAAGGTCAGGATATTTCTCCTCACTGCAATCCGTCTCATATAAGGTCAGATCGAAAGTCAGCTCTCCTTTCGGCAGTTCAATTCCCTTCAGCCCCATTGTGGGGTCTTCATTCCGCAGCATCACGCTGACATCGACGTCCTTGAAAATGTTAATAAGATCGTTCCTTTCATCAGCCTCATCCACTCCGTAGGTTCGTCCGTCGGAACTCACTTCGATATCATACATAGGCTTTGCGGAAACGGTTACCTGCGTCTCATCCTTGCTGACGCTATTCTTCGCATTCCCAGTTTTCTTTCCTATATTGTCTGTATTCTTTGTTTCAGGGTCATCCTTATCCGCCATATGCCAGGCGCTGAATACCGGGCCAAACGTATCGCCATTCTTTGCGGCATATACTTCTGCAACGATCTTTCCGCTAAAGGAGTAGGAATCCCTGCCTGTACCGTCTATTTGTTTATAACCGCTCAGAACCTGTTTCACGATGCCGGTATGATACGCATCCTCTGCCGTACTGCTTTCTCCCCACTTATTGAGATCATGCCCCGGGACTTCCTGATTATTATCATCATAATAAGTAATCTTAACATCAGTAAGCCAGTTCTCTGCCTCATCCGTAACAAGCCTTACTTCCACCGGATCTTTTTCAAGCTCCGCTTCAAAGTAAACCCAACCGCCAATATCAGCAACATCCTGATTGATCGGATTCACAACCGTGTACAGATCATAGGTCACAGTATCAAATGTACGCACGAACTTATTATGATCGTTGACGTCCTTACCCTTACCATCATCGGGATCCTGCTCCGCATTCCAGGGACTCGTGCCGTCATGAATCCTGTCTAAGTTCAATGACACATATGCTTTGTACGAAAGGGCGGACTCATCGCCTAATATATAGACCGAGGGCATATCGCCGGACATTCCAATTGTTGCGCGGTCATCTTTGATTTCGGCTCCGATATTCACCAGACTGCCGCCGCTGAGTATGTAGGCGCCGATGTTCGCGAGCGAATATTCCTCTTCGCTGTCTGCTTCACTTTCATCCGAGCCGCCATCGGCACTGAACAGATTCACGATATTCTCCATGACTGAATTGCCGAATCCATCAATCGCGGCGACTCCGCTTTGTTCCTCTGAGGCTTCCCCTTCCAGCTTCTCTGCCTCGACCGCCTTCTCGATCTTCTCCACAAAACCCTTGAATTCAACGCTGACGTCGCCCGTGAATTCTGCTTCCGCGCCGTCTGCCAGCAGTTCCAGAGAAACCGCGTGGATATGCTCCAGGCAGACGCCGTCCTCTTCCGCCATCTTGTCAATGGCGTCCTGCAGGCCTTCTACCTCTTCCGTCTCCACATCGTACGCCTTCAGTTCCAGGGTATCCGCCTCGGGGAAGGAATCCCTGGGGCCGCTTACAGTCACAGTACCGGTCCCGGTGTCGGCGGTCAGGGTGATGCCGCCGTCTACAGTAAACCAGAAGCCTTCCGCGGCGCGGTAAGTCTTATGGTTCACTGTCACGAGAGCGGTCAGCTCCGCATAATGAGTTCCCAGTTCCGCATTCTTTGGAACATCAAATGTGATATCGGAAATGACGCCGGCGTCGTCCGCCGTCACCACATTCGCCCGTACATTCTCTAACGTAACGCCGTAAGTGGTCAGCTTGTATTGTACCTGCTTCGCGGCGTTAATGAGAGACCGGCCTGTATCAGCGGCATCAGAGCCTGTGGCTTCTTCCGCCGCGGTCATCAGGCCGTCGGCCAGGTCTGCGAAGTCCGTAAACACTTCGATAGCGCCCGCCTCTCCTGCCATCAGTGGATCGGAAGTTACGGTTACGCTGCCGATCGCGGCCGCGCCGATGCTATAGGTGTATTCCGTCGAGGCGGATACCCTATGACCGTCCTCGTCCTCGCCGCGGAACGCAAAAGCAACCGAGGCATTCTTCGGGTTCATAATGAAATCGATATATCCGTAGAACTCAGCCTCGTAAGTCTCGCCTGCAGCCAGTTCAATATCAGACAGGAAATTGTGATCATAAGTGTCGGAGGCAGGAGCGCTGAACAGAGAACCAGCAAATTCTGTCTCTGAAGGATCTGTCTCAGAAGGATCTGTCTCGGTAGGTTCGGTCCCGGCCGCCACGCTGGGCTCTGGCTCAGACGGAGCCGTTTCAGTCAGTTCGGTCCCGGCCGCCACGCTGGGCTCTGGCTCAGACGGAGCCGTTTCAGTCGGTTCGGTCCCGACCGCCACGCTGGGCTCTGGCTCAGACGGAGCCGTCTCAGTCGGTTCAGTCCCGGCCGCCGCGCTGGGCTCTGGCTCAGACGGAGCCGTCTCAGTCGCTTCGGTCTCGGCCGCCGCGCTGGTCTCTGGCTCAGACAGAGCCATCTCAGTCGGTTCGGTCTCGGCCGCCGTGCTGGTCTCTGGCTCAGACGAAGCCGTATCTGCCTCTTCCGTCTCGGCCGCCACGCTGGGCTCGGACAGAGACGGAGCCGCATCTGCCTCTCCCGTCTCGGCCGCCGCGCTGGGCTCAGGTTCCGGGGACGTACTCAGAGCCGCGGACATCGGAACCTGGGTCACAACCGCGAGAATCTCAGCATTGGCAGGAGTCGCCTTGCCGATCTCATCGTAGGAAAACGGCATCTCTTCCGCTTCTGTCTCTTTCTCCGCTTCAGGAGCCGCTGTTTCTTCTTCCGTCACGGGGGAAGCTGTTTCTTCTTTCGTCCCGGGGGAAGCCGCTTCTTCTTCCGTCACGGGGGAAGCCGACAATCCAGGTATCTCTGCGTCATCATACATATCTCCCGTCTCGCCGCCCATGAAACCTGCCTCTATCAGATCAGCGCCCTTGCTCCATGTCAGGGTGCCGTTGGTCAGATCGCTGTCGGTATTATTCACAATACGGACACCCAGCGCCAGCTGTCCATCACTGGTAAGCATGCTGCCCTGATCAAAGATCTGGATCTGTACACCTTCATCTGCCCTGGAGTTGTACGTAATCTTCTGTGCAGTGCTTTTCTCCCGCTCAGCCGCGTAAACCGTGATGTTCCCCACAGAATTGATCGTGGAGGTCATCACAAGAAGACCGGCCAGCGCGCCGCTGGTGATCCGCCTCGCCAAATTTGTTCTTCTCTCCCTCATGGCTTATTCTCCTTCCCTTTCGATATCCATCTCGACCGACCATCTTGTACTTTACTCAAACTTCCAACATGCCGCCCGGCATGTTGGATATCCAACTATCCGCTTTCATCAGCTGCCGTTCTCTGACTGCTCTTTCTTCCCGTCTGGATGAATCCTTCTGTTTCAAACGTAACGATTTCACGAAAATGATTGTAGTGTTCAAACTTCTGCAAAAACTCGCTCATCACCTTTGATTATAAAACCTCAAAAAAAAAAAATCAATAAAAAATATAAACAAATTATTTTGTATATAAAATAAAAATAAATTTTTTCGAAACCAATTCTTATCTCCTGCAGATAAGTCCTGAATTTCACCGACGAATATCGTTGAATATCTATTGAATCCATCCAGAGATGTGCTATACTATCCATAAATACGGGCAAAGCGTCATCGGCGCCCTGCCCGCATAGAAATACAGGAAAAGCGTCATGGCGCTCTTCCTGCATGGAAATACGCGGAATTTCACTGGGAGAAGAGGACATTCCGCACAAATGATCCGCGCCCCCGCAGGGGCGCAGCAAAAAGAGGAGGATTTACCATGGCAGACCGCAATCTCACCCTGCTGACCGATCTCTACGAGCTTACGATGATGCAGGGGTATTTCAAAGAACAGGAACAGAACGTAACCGTCATCTTCGACGCTTTCTACCGCAGCAATCCCGGCGGCGGCAGCTACGCCATCTGCGCCGGGCTGGAGCAGGCCATCGATTACATTAAGAATATTCATTTCAATTCCGAGGACATCGATTATCTGCGTTCCACCGGCCTTTTTGAGGAGGAATTCCTCAAATATCTCCGCGGCTTCCATTTCAGCGGCGATATCTACGCGATTCCGGAGGGGACCGTGGTATTCCCGAAGGAGCCGCTGGTGAAGGTCATCGCGCCCATCATGGAGGCCCAGTTCGTGGAGACGGCGCTCCTTAACATCATCAACCACCAGAGCCTGATCGCCACGAAGGCGTCGCGCGTGGTCCACGCGGCCCAGGGGGACGGCGTCATGGAGTTCGGTCTGCGGCGCGCCCAGGGGCCGGACGCGGGAATCTACGGGGCCAGAGCCGCCATGATCGCGGGCTGCGTCGCCACTTCCAATGTGCTGGCCGGGCAGATGTTCGACGTGCCGGTCCGCGGGACCCACGCCCACAGCTGGGTCATGAGCTTCCCGGATGAGCTGACCGCCTTCCGCACCTACGCCAGTATTTTCCCGTCCGCCTGCATCCTGCTGGTGGACACCTACGATACGCTGAAATCCGGCGTTCCCAACGCGATCAGGGTCTTCACCGAGATGCGCGAAAAAGGCATCCCGCTGACCTTCTACGGCATCCGCCTGGACAGCGGCGACCTGGCCTATCTCTCCAAGGAAGCGCGCAAGATGCTGGACGCGGCGGGATTTCCCGACGCGG
>CANQFR010000007.1 GCA_947599905.1 uncultured Lachnospiraceae bacterium | reverse complement strand
CGGCCCGAAGAAGCCCTCCGCCCACGGCCAGGACATAAATTCCATGGACATGGAATGGACCTCGCAGGCTTCCATGCCGGGCCATGCGTAGGCTGCCGGCACACGGTCACGGTTGACATAATATGCAAACGCGTGGCCGGCTTCGTGGGTCACCACCTCCACGTCATGCTGGGTACCGTTGAAATTAGCAAAAATGAACGGCACGCCGTACTTCTGGATACTGGTGCAGTACCCGCCGCTCTGCTTTCCCTCGGTGCTTAAGACGTCCAGAAGCTCATTGTCCACCATCATATGGAAGAAATGTCCGGTCTCCGGGGACAGTTCATCATAAAACTTAAGCCCCTGCGCCAGAATCTCATCCGGCGTTCCCTGCGGTCTGGGATTGCCCGACCGGAAATGCAGGGCGTTATCGGCGTAATTCATCGGATATTCCTTACCGAGCCGCTTCGCCTGAGCCTCATAAATAGACGCTGCCACCGGCACCAGATAACAACGCACCGCCTCGCGGAATTTCTCTATGTCTTCCTTCGTATATCCGATACGTCCCATGCGGTAGTATCCCAGCGTGGTGTAACCCTCATAACCGAGTTTCTTTCCCATGCCGTCCCGCAAATGGACCAGCTGGTCATAGATATCATCCATCCGGGCCTGATTCGCCTTATACCACTGCCCCTCCGCCTTCCAGGCCGCCAGACGCGTCGCGTCGTCCGACGACGTCTTAAAGGGCGACAGCTGGGACAGGGTGTAAACGCCGCCCTCGAAGGGGATCTGCGCCGACGCCAGAAGCTTTTCATACTCCTGCACCAGTTCATTTTCACGCTGAAGATCCGATATGATCTCCGGTGAAAATGTCTTAAGCGCCATCTCCTCCCGCGTAAACATCAGCTTCCCGAATTCTTTCTCAAAATCGGCACGGAACGGGCTTTCCAGCATCGCTTTCGTCCATTCCTGCATAGGAACCTCCAGCTCCGGCATCGCCGTGTTCCAGAAATGGGCCTCATCGTCGTAGAACCGGTCGCGGGTGTCAATGGAATGGCGCACATGGGCCAGCGACTCCTGCGTCGAGACCTCCGCCTCCAGATTCTCCTTCCTCAGAAATACCCCCCGGGCCTCGTCATAACTTTCCGCCGCCCTGAGCTGTCTGATCAGAGCCCCGTATTGCTCTATCAGCTCGTCCATATCGGGACGGACATACTGCATCTCAGAAAATTTCATTTTCGATTTCTTCCTCCCGTATATCAGTTTGCTTCCGTATCTTCGCCACGAAAAAGCCTTCGTAGAGTTCCGTCGGGCAGACGCAGAGCGTTCCGGGCAGTGACACAGGCAACAGCGGCAGAGCCGCAAGCATCGGATGGCCGACCGGAACCACCTTTGCGCCTGCGGCGGGCAGAACGCGCCGCAGGACGCGCTCATTTTCCTCCTCAAGCACAGAGCAGGTGGAATAGACCATCTCATGTCCCGGCTTCAGAAGCTGCAGCGCCTTGCGTAGCAGCGCTTCCTGCGTGCGGACGGAACGGTCGATCAGTTCGCGCGTAATCCCCTTCTTCGTCTTCCCGCCGGATTTTTCTCTCCTCTTACGGCTTCCCGGATAATCTGGATTCGACAATTCCCCGGCTTCATCCTCCGCTTCCGGCGCTTCCGGCGCGTCTGGCGAATCCGTACACAGCGTTCCGCTGCCGCTGCATGGCGCGTCCAGCAGGATTTTATCAAACGAAAAGAACGGATCCAGTTTCCGCGCGTCCTCGTTCATCACCAGGACACCGCCCGCCCCCTGTCGTTCCAGATTAAAACGCAGGCGTTCGCAGCGGGCAAAATTCTTCTCGCAGGCTGTGATCTGCGCCATTCTGCCGGAATGGGGGGAACTGGCCGCACTGTCTGAACAGGGGAAGCCTGCCGCAGTGCCGGATTCAGAGAAACCAGCCGCCGCATCAGAACAGGGGAAGCCGTCCGCCGACAGCGCCGCCATCTGCGTCGTCTTCCCGCCGGGCGCCGCCGCCATATCAAGAATACATTCGCCGGCCCGCGGCGCAAGAATCAGCGGCGGTATCATCGACGACAGACTCTGCAGGTAAATCTCCCCGTTTTCGTAAAGCTCCAGCTGCCGCACCCGGGGCTCGCGCACCTGTTCCAGAATCAATGCGTCCGGATACCACGGCACTTCCCGCCAGCCGATACCGGCCGCATCCAGCCGCGCTTTCACATACGCAATATCTGTCTTCAGTGTATTCGCCCGCAGCGTCACCGGCCGCCGCTGCGCATACCCGTCCATGATCCGGGCTGCCGTCTCCGCGCCATATTGCCTGTTCAGCATATTTTCCAGAAATTCCGGAATCTGTGCCGGCATAACCTTCACCTCGCAAATATCCCGCCGGGGTTGTCTGAAATCACTGGCTCTGCAGCCGCATCCTCACGCCATCTCCTCAAGCGTCGGATACGACGCGATTGCGCCGCGCTTCGTCACGCTGATGGCACAGAACCGATTGGAAAATGCCAGATACTCCGCCATTTTCTCCGCTGTCAGCGCGTGGATATTCGCGGCGTCCACACCGTCCCGCGACAGGCAGTAGAGGAAGGAGCCGATGAAACCGTCTCCCGCCCCGGTGGTGTCCACGGCAGCGACCTTATGTCCGGCGGCAAAGCCATTGGCCGTCTTCGTGTAGCACTCCGCGCCATCCGGCCCCTTGGTGTAGATGACCAGCTTCGTATTGCCGGCAAGAAGCTCCGGCAGCGCATCGGCAATATCGGTTTTACCGGTAATGAATTCCAGTTCCTCATCCGAAACCTTCAGAATATCCGCCATCGGCGCAAATTCCCGCACCACACGGCGCAGCGCCTCCGCGTCATCCCATAACGCCAGCCGCAGGTTCGGGTCGAAGCTGACCAGCGCCCCCGCCTCACGAGCACAGCGGATCGCCTTGCGGTGCGCCTCCTTCATCGGCCAGTCTCCCAAAGAGACCGAACAGAAATGCAGCGCAAAAATGTCCTTAAACCATGCCGCATCCACCGTCTCCGGCTGCATCAGCATATCCGCGCCGGGCTTGCGGTAGAAGGAGAATTCCCGGTTGCCGTCCTCTTTAAGCGCCACGAACGCAAGGGACGTATTCGCCTCTTTTGTCCGCCTGACACAGCTGCAGTCAATGCCGCAGTCTGTCAGCTCTTCCACGATCTTGTCGCCGAAGGGATCGTCCCCCAGCTGTGTGATCATGGAACCGCTGCCGCCCAGCTTCACATACGCGCCGACCACATTGGCGGGCGCGCCGCCCACCTTGGGCTGAAACGCGGTGACATGGCGGATGGGTTTGCCGGACTCCGCCGGTATCCAGTCAATGAGTGCCTCTCCGATCGCCAGTAAACGCTTCATCATCTTATCCTTCCTTTCAGCCCGCGGCCACTTCTTTATGCAGGCACGGGCGGTGTTTATTTTTTGGCCAGTATCTCCCGCAGTTCATCCACCATATCCCCGGCGGATTTGCCGGTCTCATCGATGGTGATGTCCGCGTATTTCTCGTAAAGCGGCGTCCGCTCACCGTAAAGGTCGCGCAGCGTCATTCCGTCCCGCAGGGCCACGCCCCGGTCCTGCAGGTCGCCCAGCCGCTTTTCAAGCGCTTCGCAGGAGACCCGCAGATATACGACGGTGCCGATCTCCTTAAAATGTTCCATGGCCTCCCGCCCGTAGATCACGCTTCCGCCCGGCGCAATCACCGCGCGGCGGGGCGTCAGGGACGCGTTCACCCGGTTCTCGATCGCAAGGAAAGCATCCAGGCCGTCCTGCGCAATGATCTCCTTCAGAAGCCGTCCCTCCTGCTCCTGGATCACGATGTCCGTATCGATAAAGGAATACCCCAGTCGCTTGGCCAGCAGCACGCCCACCATGCTTTTGCCCGCGGCGGGCATACCGATTAATGTGATATTATTGTGTTGCATACTCAAATTTGTGTCGATCTCCTGTCTGTACATTCTGTCCCTGCGCTGATGCCTGTCCTGCCAGAACCCGTACTGCCCTGCTTCCACGGCCTGTTCTGTCACGATTCGCGCTGCTGCGATTCCGCAGCATGTCCCGCCAGAACCCGCACGGCCTCGGCTCCACGGCCAGTCCTGTCCCGGTTCCCCTATCTGCGCTTCCCGGCCACCTTCTTCTCCACCGAATATCCGAACTTCCCCAGCTTCTCACCCAGCCGGAAATACTCCCCGTGGGAATATGCCGTCAGGTCCGTATCGTTCAGATGGAACTTGCCGTCCTTATCGATATAACTGTCCTCCACCGTCACGCCCACGATCTCCGCCACGAACATATCGTGGCTGCCCAGCGGGATCACCTGCTGCACCCTGCATTCCAGGTTCACCGGGCTTTCGGCGATGCCCGGCGCCGCGATCTGCCGGGAAGGCAGCGGCGTCAGCTTCATCTCCGCGAATTTGTCCACATCGCGTCCGGAACGGACGCCGCAGTAATCCGTCGCAAAGGTCAGATCCTTCGTCACCAGGTTGATAACGAATTCGCCCGTCTCCTTAATGATATCGTAGGAATGCCGCACTCTCTGGATCGAAACGGACACCATCGGCGGCGTAGAGCAGACCGTACCGGCCCACGCCAGTGTAATAATGTTCGGCTTCTCGCCGGGTCTCTGGCAGCTCACCATGATCACCGGCAGGGGATATAACAGATTCCCCGGTTTCCAACTTTGTTTCGCCATAATTGTACTCCTTTGCGATTCAGTCATTATCCGGCAAAAGCTTCACCGTCACCATAATATTCCGCAGAAATCCGCCCGCCGGCAGCGTAATGTCCTCCGTGTGGGACACCTCCGGCATCAGCGGCTCATCCTCTTCCATCTCCACGGTAATCCAGTCGTAAGCCGCCTCCCTGGCGTTCTGCAGCGCGTCGTCCAGATCCGGCCCGTCCGCCTCACAGCTCTCCAGATCCGGGAAATACACATGGTATCCGTTGTCATTTTCATGCGGCACTACTACCGCAGGGTATGTAAATGTCATCTCCGCTCTCCTTCTTTGCCGTGCCGCGCTCCCGGCGGTCCGGCTGTTTTCTTTCGCTCGTTCCCCTAACCTTCCATCGCCACCATGATCGCCGGTACCAGCTGCTTCTTCCGGGACACCACGCCCGGCAGCCTCACCTGCCCCTGCCTGTCATTCTCTTCCATCTGAAACGCGTCCTGCACCATCCGCGCCGCACCCGCTCCGTCGCACAAAAGCACTGTCGTCTCCGTCAATATATCCGTCAGCATCAGGAACATCATGTCCAGCCCGCGCCGCGCCCGCTCCTTCTTCAGATACGGAAGCATCCGCTCCTCCAGCGTCTTCAGTTCCTGCGCGCTCAGGGAATTGATCTGGCCCACGCCCAGCGTGGTCTTCCCCACGGTGAACAGCTTAAAATCCTGATACAGGATGTCCTCTTCCGACTTGCTCTCGAAATTGCTGGCCGCCGAGAACATTTCCATCGCGTACTTCTCCACGTCGATGCCGGCGATCTGCGCCAGCTCTTCCGCCGCCTTCCGGTCGATATCCGTACAGGTCGGCGAACGGAACAGCAGGGTATCCGACAGGATCGCGCTGCACAAAAGGCCGGCCGTCTGTTTGTCCACCGCGATATCATTTTCCTGATACATCTGATAGACGATGGTCGCCGTACAGCCCAGCGGCTGATTGCGGAAATACACCGGCCCGATGGTCTCGATCGGCCCCAGCCTGTGGTGGTCGATGATCTCCACGATCCGCGCGTTCTCGATGCCGTCCACCGCCTGAGCGCGTTCATTGTGATCCACGAGGATTACCGATTTCCCGCGCGCGCCCAGAAGGTTCCGGCGGGAGATCATTCCCTTGTACTTTCCGTCCTCATCCAGGATCGGGAAATCGCGGTGCCGTTTGCTGGCCATCACATCCTTGATCTCGTCGACCACGTCCGTCTCCTGAAACGTGATCAGATGGTCGCTCTTCATGAAATATCCGATCGGCATACTCTGGTTGATCAGACGGGCCGCCGTAAATGCGTCATAAGGCGTCGTCATCACTGTACAGCCGCGCTCCTGCGCCAGCTTCTTGATCGTCATCGACACCGCCGCGCCCTCGCAGACGATGATGCAGTCCGCGCCCATTTCGATCGCGCACAGCTGGGATTCGTAGCGGTTGCCGAGGATTACCAGGTCGTGCTCGCTGATATAATACTCCATCATATCCGGATTCGCCGCCGCAATCAGCACCTTTCCCTGAGAGAAATACGCGTCTTCATCGCCGACAATCATCAGCCCCTCCAGGGTCTCAATGATATTCGAATACTTCGTACACGCCTTCGACAGGATGCTGCTGTCCAGCACATCCAGATACGTCTTCGCAATATCGCTGACTGTGATCAGCCCTTCCAGCGTGCCGTCCTCCGTTACCGCCGGCAGCGTCACCAGGCTGTCCTTCTGCATGATATTCCAGGCGCTCTTTAAGGAAATGTTCCGGTTCACGCCGGGTACCTGCCGGATATCGATATCCCGCACCTCGGTCCGCACATGCCGCACCCGCAGCGGCTTCTCCACGCCGAAATACCGCAGCACGAAGAGCGTTTCTTCATTCATGTGCCCCACGCGGGCCGCCTCGTAATCACCGCCGGTAAGCTTCCGCTTCAGCGCCGCATAACAGATGGCCGAACAGACAGAATCCGTGTCCGGGTTCCGGTGACCGATCACCAGCGTTTTCTTCTTGTTATACTCCGCCATTCTTCCTCCGCCTTCTCTTCATTCAACACAAGGAATCTCCCTGCAGCTGTGCACCGCGTCCGGACGCCCGACGGCCCGTCACGTTCACAATTTATTTACAATTTGTTTATACCTAATTCACATGAGCCGCCTACAATCATTTTATAAGAAATGCACAGAAACAAAGTTTTAACCATTCATTCCTTTGACATTATGCACATAGATTTTTTCATAATTGCCCCGGCTGGCAACGGCCGGGGCCTCCTCATGTCCCGGGTTGGCGGCCGTGTCAGTCACAGCCCGCTCGGCCCGTGCCGGTGCAGCGCAGCCGCGCATCCCGCCCGGCCGCGGCACGCCTGCCGCGCCGCCCCTAGTCAAGCACCATCCGCGCCGCGCCGTAGATACCAGCGTCGTTGCCCAGCTTCGCCAGGCCGATCAGCGGCCGGTCCTCGGACAGCTTCTCATACTCCTCATAATATTTCTGAATGATATCGATCAAGAACTGTCCCGCCTTCGAGACGCCTCCGCCGATCACGAAGATCTCCGGATCGATCGTCAGCGCCAGCTGCGCCAGGGAGCGGCCCAGATAATAGCAGACATATTCCACGATCTCCATCGCCAGCCCGTCGCCGGCCTTGGCAGCGTCGATCACATCCTTGGCCGTCAGCCTGTCCGCCTCTATATCGCGCAGGGAAGAATCCTCTCCGGAGGAATTCAGGAAACGCTTCGCTTCCCGGACAATGCCGGTCGCCGACGCCACCTGCTCCAGACAGCCGCGGCTGCCGCAGTTGCAGTATTCGGGTTCATCGTCACGGACATGGGTGTGGCCGATCTCGCCCGCCAGACCGTGCCGCCCGGCGATGATCTTCTGGTCCACAACCACGCCGCCGCCCACGCCGGTCCCCAGCGTGATCATGACGATATCGTCGTATCCTTTTCCGCCGCCCTGCCACATCTCGCCCAGCGCCGCGATATTGGCGTCATTGGCGCAGAAAACCGGCAGACCGTCCAGCATCAGGCTTAAATCCCGCGCCGGATAGCACGCGCCCCAGCCCAGATTCACGCAGCGGGGCACGAAACCATTTCTCGCAACCGGCCCCGGCACGCCCATACCGGCGCCTCCGACATCCGAAAAGGCAATCCCCATCTCCCCAAGCGTCCGGCGGATCGAAACCGCCACGTCCGTCAGGATATTGCAGCCGTTGTGCTCCGTCCTTGTGGGGATCTCCCATTTGCGCAGAAGCTCTCCCGTCTGCTCGAAAATCCCAAGCTTCACCGTTGTACCGCCCACATCGATTCCGATACAGTATTTTCCCATCGTCTTATCTCCTCTTTTCAGTGCAGTAGAAGTTCCTGCATTTTCTGCGGTCCCGTCACGATAATCTGGTTGGGAAGCTGGCCCCGCGTGATCCGCGACACCGTGTAGTCGAACGTCCCCTCGTATTTCAGATTGCCGTAATGGTTGTAGATCCGGCAGGACTCCTCATTATAAAGAAACACCATATCTCCCTCTACGGCCGCCTGTGTGTAGCCGTAGCTGAATCCTTCAGAAAATGCTTTCGTGCCGTCGGCTTCATACACATCCATACGGTATTTCTCCTCGCCGGAGGCCGCCTGAACGATGATGCCCACGTAATTCTCATTATAGAAAATGCTCTGAATCTCTTCCTCCACCGGAATCAAAAGCGTCATCTCCGGCGACATCTGGTCGCGGAGACTGTAAAAGCTCAGACTGTTGTCCGCAAACGCCACCGCCCGCTCATTGTTTAAGCAGACCACCTTCGAAACCATACTGTCCTCGTAAATCTCATGGAAGCCGCCCACCATACGGTTCACGGCGTTCTTGCCGACCTCGGAGAAATTATAGAACGCGACGCGGTTACGGAGACGCCCGCCCTGCACATAGAAATAAGAGCCCATCAGCAGATTCCCGTCCGGCGACAGGTCCGCGTCCAGCACGTAACCGACGCCGGTTTCGTCCCGGCTGTCGTCGCTGTCAAGCAGGCCCCTGATATAAATCTCCATCTCCGAGCCGTCACGCTGGAAATAATATACATTGGCAGACAGCTGGTCTTCCGTAATGGCCGCCACCATCCCTCTGGAAGAAATCGTGATCCGGGAAATGGGCAGCACCGTCGTGGCGACGCCCAGACAACCGGTCTTGTCGCATATGTAAATACTGGTTCCCTGCCGGTCGGCGATCGCGGCATAGTCCCCGCAGACGGCCACAATCGGATCGTTCATCTCATAGCTCTGGATCCAGATATCCTTGCCGGAAGCGTCGATATAGGCGGCGCCGTCGCGCGTGTATTTGAGGACATTGTCGCCGAAGCTTTCATAGCCGGTAAATGTACTCTCCGCCTGATCTGTCAGTCTCTCCCACACAACCGTCGTATTCTCCAGCTTCGCGAAACGGTTGTACCAGTACAGGCCGCCTGCGGCGCCCGCGATCAGGCACAGAAGCACGACCAGCGCCACCGTACGGCGGCGGACAGTCCGGTTGTGCGCCTTGCGGATGGTCTCGGCGCTCTCCTTGCGCTGGCGGCTGAGATCCGCCGCCTGCGACCTGGCCGTAACCCGCGGAGACGAACCGGCGGCGGACGTCTCGGAAGAGGCGGCCGACGACGCGGGGGATGCGCCGCGCGGGATGGAAGCGGCGGGTTGGTCGCTGGAGATCATGCGGCTTCGGAGCTGCTGTTTCTTGAATTCACGGTTGGTAGGGTTCGAGGTGCTCATAATTAGGGGGGTGCTCCTTGTAAAAGGATTCCTGGGGGGTGGCATAACACGGAGGCGCAGTGTGGCGGCTCGAAAGGCCTGCGGCTTTCGAGTTCACGGACTTCACTTGCGAACAGCGAGCCCGCAGTGCGGCTCGAAAGCCTGCGGCTTTCTCGCTCGCGGGGGGCGGCTTGCGGGGGCGCGAACACGCAGTGCGGCGCTCGAAAGCCTGCGGCTTTCTCGCTCACGGGCTTCGCCCTATGAAAAAAGGCTGATAAGAATCTGCTTACGTGCAAGCACGACGCAGGTTCTTATCAGTCTTTTTTCGCACTGCTCATTGCCTGCGTGGACATTATACCACAACTCTTCGGATTAAGGAAGGATTAAATTCTCTCCGGCGGTGATTGTGTCCTCGTTTTTCAGGCCGTTTAGTTCGCAGATCTCCTGCATGCGGCTTCCGTCGCCGTATTTGTCGAGACAAATGCCGTATAGCGTGTCTCCGGGCTGGACCAGGTACAGGGTCTGACCGGCCAGAACTTCACGGGCGGGCGCGGCTGCGGATTCGGCTGTCTGCGCCTGCGGCGCAGATTCGCCGGCTGCGGATGTGACGTCCGGGCTCCCGGAACTGTTGCCGGCGGCTGTTGCTCCGACGCCGCCCGCGGCGTTTCCAGCAGACGCGCCTCCACCGGAAGTGCCGGCGGCGCCTTCCGGCGTACCCGCTGAAGCATTCATGCCTCCGGCTCCATTCATACCCGCGGAACCGCTCGTTCCTCCGGTTCCGTTCATACCCACAGAACCGTCCGTCCCTCCGGCTCCGGTCATTCCTGCGGAACCGCTTACGTCTCCGCCTCCACTCGCCCCTCCGGCGTTACCGCCCGCGCGGCCGTCTGTCCCGGAGGCGCCTGCTTCCGCCGAAGCGCCGTTCCCGCCTGCGGCGCTGTCCGCGGCGTTCCAGCCGGGCGGGCCGGCATTTTCATTGCCGGCCGCAAGCTGCAGATTCCCGGCGACTTCATCCACGCTCACGCGGCCGTCCGCTTCGGACTGCGGCTCATTTTCGTCCGATTTTCCGCCGAATATGCCCGCCAGGCCGAAGAAACCGCCGCCGGCCTGTCCGCCCTCAGCGGCTTCCTCTTCGTTTTGCAGGCCGGCAGGCAGGACGGATGCCAGCACCGCTTCCATTTTCTTCATCTTCTCATAATTGTTCATCATGATCACGCCGCCGGCCAGCACGACGATTCCCAGCATCGTACACAAGCCGCCCAGCACATGCACCGTGCCGCGCCGCTGCGCAAGCTGGCTCTTATTCTCCTCCATCCGCTGCCGGAAATCCCGGATCACCGGGTCGCCCGCGCCGGACTCCACCCGCCGCACGTCCTTGCGCAGAATCATGTAATCCTGCATCATCTGGTTCCGTTCATAATAAATGCTGTAGCCGCGCAGACGGCTGAAGCCCTCCTCCGCCGCCACATACACGGCCTCCTCGCCGTCCAGCCCGCCGCTCAGGTACATCAGCTGATTCTTCGCGGCAAAATATTTCCCGTGCTCTTTCCAGTAATTCAGCGGACTCAGCGTACAGCCCGCCGCGCCGCAGAGAAACCATCCCAGAATCACGCGCTTCGGGAACATCTGCTCCATCCCCTGGTACGTCTTCCGCCACGCCTGTTCCGTGAAATGCACCTTTTCCCCGGGTTCCGTCACGTCCTCAATCTCCATCGCGCCGTCCACGAACAGAAACGGCACGCCGTCGCGTTCCTCCGACGTCCCCAGAAGCACGCCCACCCGCAGGTCCTGTCCGCCTTTCGGGCAAAGCCGTTTCAGGTACGTATTCACATAGTCCTCCAGATACAGTCTCACCGTCTGGTCACGCTCCCCGATCTGACGGATATTCTTCGGTGTCCTTGGAAACGGATTATATAACTCTCCCATGTTTGATCACCCCGCTGTTCATTCTGATATCCGGCGCCGGCCGTGCGGCCTCCGGACTGCCCGCGTCTCATGCCGGCATCATCGTATCACAGAAGAACTGCGGATTCTGTCAAATGAGCGCGTTCCGCTCCCATAATTTTTCGACAAGGCAAATACTCTCGCTGATACATTCCGCCATCTGCATCACTGTCCCCAGACGGATGCTCTGCAGCATCATCGGATCCCCGCCGCAGCCGCCGCTGACCACGCCGGTAATGAAAATATCCCCCACCGGCTGCAGCTGCTTGCTGACGCCCAGACCGGGCCTGATCGCCCCGCGCCCCAGCGTGACGCTTCCCACGCGGCTCCCGGAGCCAACCGAGGCATCCACGGCCACGACCAGACACTCCGGGTAGTGCATTTCCAGAACGCGCAGCGTCTCCCGCAGGTTCATCGCATGAACCGGCCGGTGCAGCGTCCCGAGCACCTGAATATGCCTGAGCTGATGCTTCCACAGATGGTAGCCGGTCAGCGGCCCGAGGCTGTCGCCGGTCGAGCGGTCCGTGCCGATGCACAGAACCACCACCCGCGACTTGCGCTCCGTTCTCAGCGCCTCCTGTATCATCAGATAAAGCCGCGCCGCCAGCCGCACCGCCTCGTATTCTCCCGCTGTATCAAAATAATAAAGCTCCCCGCGGCTCAGGGGAGCTTTCCATCTTCTCATCTCCATAACAACTGTTCCGCCCCGCCAGGTTCTTACCAATCCTATGACCGTACACGGGCCGCTATGCGTTTCTTTCTCATGCAATCCCGGTACTATCATAGTATAGACGGGGGCCGCGCCGATTATGCGGGGATTCGGCACAGGCGCCCTCTCACATATTCCGCTCCCGGTACGCGTCGAGCGCCTCGCTCAGGCTCGTAATATGCTTCTCTTCCACGATCTCCTTCAGCGCGTCCAGCCGCTCCGGTTCCAGGAAATCACGCCCCAGATGCGGCGCGTAATTCTCATCCAGAAGCCGGGTTTTCTCCGCAATCGCCGCTTCCAGATCAGCCAGTTCCTTCTCCTTCTTCTCGCAGGCCGCAGTCAGCTCGTCGATCCGTCCCTGATGGGCGGCAGCGGTCTCCTGCACAATCACCGGCGCCGTCTCCCTGTCGAATACCGCAAGCGCCTCTTCCTTCTTCCGGTTCAGCTCTTCAATCTCCTGCTTCAGCTGACCAATCCGCTCGTCATAATGTCCCAGGTCATACGCGTCCTCATTCTTATCCCGGCGGATGTTCCGCGCAATGGCGCGGATCTCCTTTTTGTTCCCCCGGATTTGGTCGCGCAGTTCACGCCCCATGCTCAGCGGCGTGATATGATCCTCGCGAATATAGCCACCCACCAGCCCGAACAGGCCGATGAACGCCGCGTCAAAGACAATATAGACCAGCAACGCCCAGAGAATCCCGTTGACCGGCAGCAGCCGGTACAGAATCTGCGGCAGCGCCAGCGTTCCCACCGCCGCCGACAGAATCAGCACCAGATACTCCTCAATCCATTTCGGACAATAAATCGCATAATAAAGCCAGGAATTGCAGAAACGAGGCACATAATATTTCTTAAAAAGAATACCGATCTGCTCCTTCAGCGCCGCATTCTCCGCCTGCAGCTGGGCCGTCTCCGCGCCGATCCGCGCCTTCACGCCCTCGCCCTTCGCGTCCTCGCGGTCGCCCTTCGCGCCGCGCAGCTTCCCCTGCGTCTCCGCGATCTGCCGGTCATACTCCCCGGCGGTCTCCTCCCGCCGCGCTTTCACCGTACGGCGACTGTCTTCCTCCGCCGCGCGTTTCTCTTCCTCCAGCTCGCGCCTGCCCCGGCGCTGCTCGATCAGGCCCTGCTCCTGCCGCGCCTTCAGCGCACGCAGATTCAGTATCTCCACCTTCGCCTGCTGTAAAAATGTCGCGTAATCCACGATCTGTGCCAAGAGAACACCCCCTTCCGTCATCCGCCCGGCACGCTGTGCTCCCGTCTGACGGCCGAACCGGCTCACGCAGTACGCTGCCGCCCATCACCAGAACCGCTGGCACGTCAGCATGCTCACTCCGCAACCTTCCGCGCGATGACCATCAGGCGCCCGTCTGTCAGCGTGTACTCGCAGGTCGTCATCGTCAGCAGCTGCTCCGGCCACTCCGGAACGATCCCCGTATCGAAGAAACTCTTCTCCTTCACGTAATCGATGAACGCCCCATAGCTTTCCTCGGTCTCCGCCGCCATCATCGTGACGAAATCCCTGCCAAGCCGCGAAGCCGGCATACGAATCACCGCCACGACCTCATACTCGCCGAGCTCCTCCAGCGTGTCAAAATGAATGATCTTATGTTCTTTATAATACTCCTCATTCCGGTAATTGTCCAGTTCCGCAAACATCGATCCGTTGCGCATATGGTGCCCGTAAAGAACATAATTCAGCGACTCCCCGAGGACACAGCCCGCGTCCATGTAAATCATGCCGTAGGAAGAGTAGTCTCCGTCAAACCCACGGTGCAGATAATAATCCGGAGCATCCGGCGTCTGCATAACCGGATAATTCACCACCGTATCCTCGATCCGCACCCAGCCGATCACGTCTCCATTCAGCTTATTCAGGGCCTGATAGCTGGCCAGTCTGGCCCGCTCCTCTTTCGACAGTTCCTTCCCGACGATCTCCGTATGCGTGGCGTTTCCGCCGGTATAGGTGTTATTTTCTTCGGAATCCATGTCCTCGTTCTGGGAAATGGACTCCATCAGCGCGTAAACCTGCTGCAGATCTTCATCTCCCTGCCGGTACCCCCACAGCGTGCGCACCAGCGATACGCCGAACCACAGCGCCGCAGCGCCGCTGATTACCGCCATTGCCGTCCATAAATGTTTTCTCGACCGTCTGCTCATTCTCTGATCTCCCTCCGGGCCGGGCCGGAATCATTTCAGGCGCGCGTCCCTTCTACTGTAAGAGGGGGCGGCCTGGCCGCCCCCGATACATGCTGCTGTTCTTTTACAGGATTACTCTTCTTCGTCCTCTTCCTTCTTGCGAAGTCCGAGCGCGCCGCCAAGCGCCGTCAGCGATGCCAGCAGTCCGAACAGAGAACCAAGTACTCCCGCGTCGCCGGTCTTCGGTATGCCTACCAGCGGGACATTCTCATCATCGATGAGGAACAATGGTCCGTCCGCGGAAGACAGCGGTACCTGCGCATCCGGGATTGCCGCCAACGGCACCGCCTGATCCGGAATCTCCGTCGTGGCCGGATTTGCCGGATTCGTCGGATTCGCCTGGTTCACCGGATAGCTCGGATTTGCCGGATAGCTCGGATAGTCCGTATAGGTCGGATAATTCGGGCTGGGCGGATTCTCCGGATTGGACGGGTTCGTCGGGTTCTCCGGATTGGTCGGATTCTCCGGGTTCTCAGGGTTCTCCGGATTTTCAGGGTTCTCCGGATTCTCAGGATTTTCCGGATTCTCCGGCTGGCTGGGTACTGTAAGCGGGAAATCTGCCTGCAGATTGGAACCGTCATCCAACTGTCTTATGACGCTAACCGCCCGCGCTGACACTGTATTCAGATTCTCAAGGATCCAGCCCTCTACCGATATCTCGTTCGTCATTAAATCATGTTCATCAACGTCCGCACTCGTTATCGAATAAGCCGCCGTCAGGGTCACTGTCGCACCGGGTGCAATCTCGTCAATAGCTGCATTGCTGCCGCTGATTGTATAAGCCTGCTCCGCCAGATCGACGCCGGTAATCACAGCACCCGCGAGTTCTTCTGTCAGAACTACATCTTTCAGAGTGGTATTGCCGGTATTCACAAGCGTAATCGTAAACTCCGCCGTCTCGCCGGCCAGGAACTTATTCTCCGCACCGGTTCCGCTATTCGTCCGGACAATGTTCACTTTGAGCTTCGGCGCTGCCGGCTCTGTCGGGATCTGAACATGCTCAGAATCAGGCGTATCGCCTTCACCGTCTACCGTCACAAAGTTTTCAAGCACGCGGCCCTCATCAATGTCTTCCTGCGTCACCGTATACTCCACATGCAGTTCAACCGCTCCACCCGGCGCCAGTTCTTCATAGAACGTGACCTCGTTTCCTCTCTGAATACTATGCGGTTCCTCAGATACTGACACGATCTTTGCGCCTTCCATCATCTCCTTTACGGTGAAGCCCTTCTGCGCGATATTGCCGGTATTCTCTACAGTGATCGTGAACTTTGCGGTGTCTCCGGCCCTGAACATTCCATTCTCTCCGGTCGCCTCATTCTGGTTATCCAACACCTTATGGGTCTCCAGCTTTGGCGTCTTAGGCTCAACCGGAATATCAACCTGCGGTTCGACAGAATCTGTACCGGTTCCCTTGACTACCGCAATGTTATACGGATAAATGTTATCCTGATTGTCAATATCCGCCTGCCTTACCTCATACACCGCGTAGACATTCACAGTATCGCCCGGCGCTATCGAAGCGATTACGGCCTTTCCGTCTTCATCGATCGTATAGGCAGCGTCTTCGACAAACTCCGCACCTTCTATTTCTTCCACAGTTACATTCGTCCGGGCACGGTCATCCTTGTTGGTTATCGCGATTGTAAACTCAGCTTTTTCACCCACTTTGAATTTGCCGTCGATTCCTGTACCGCTATTCGTCAGGGTTTTCTCTGCGCTCAGTACATTCTCTCTGGTGTTAAGATCTGCCGTTGCACTGGCTTCTGCACTCTGAGGAGCATCCTCATCGGTTACATCGGTTGCAGTAATCGTATTCTCAAGAACTTCACCGGCTGCCAAATCTTCATCTGTAACCACATGCTCGTAAGTTATAACAACACGATTGCCGCTTCTGAGCATTACATTCATGTTGCCATCGGCTACCGCATAATTCTCGCCGCCAGTATCGTTATCACCATAAACGTAATGAACCTCGGCATCTTCCAGAGTGAATGTATCATTCAGCGTGTAAGTTCTTGTCTGATTTCCGGTGTTCGTCAAATCGACCTGATAATAAATGCTCTCACCCAGTCCGTACTTTTTCTCCGGATGGAGATTCTTTTTTGCAATCGTGAACGAATTTCTGACACCTTCCGTCTGGTCTTCCACTATACCTGAAGTAACATTAAGTTCCGGTCCGTCTGATGGGGCATCGCCCGTGGCTGTAGCCACGTTAGTGACATGACCTTCCGCAATATCTTCTTCGGTCACCTTATGCTTTGCAAACATTGTTGTACTGCTCTTGCCCGGTGCCAAAGTACCAACATTCCATGTATCATTGGTCAAGTCATCCTTCACGACCACATTCTCAATCGTCAGGTTCCCATCGTTGGTTACTGTAATGGAATATTCAATTGTCTCTCCCAGAACATAGGTCTCACCGTTCTCCGGCGTGCTGGTCGTGGTCTTCGTCACGGTCAGGTGCGGGTTCGGCATCTCTAAATTAACCGTTACTGAGGCAGTCTTCGGTTCCATGCCAATGACCGTAGCAGTCGCCATATTCGTTATGGCACCTTCCGTTGCGCTCGCGGCTACGATATCTTCTTCCGTCACCGTATGACTGTACTGGAACGTCGCAGCACCACCCGGCTGGATATTCAGCATTACACTGTCTGACCGTCCAACATACAGGTTGACCTTATTCTGGTTGTACTCCGCTCTAGTCAGGTTAATATTTTCTGCCGTCTCTCCTTCACCCAGCACATCCTTAAGGTTGATCCACAGTGTGGTATTACCGGTATTCTGCACTGCTACCAGGTAGTCAATATGGTCTCCTACTTTGTAGCTGCTGGGCCAGGTCTGCAGCTCCTTAAGGACGTTGAAATTCGGCTTTTGTACTTCCTTCGGAATATCAACCTCCGGCGTCGGATCCGGCTCCGTACCGTTCTCGCCGTCTGCAAGTGCAATGTTCTTCAGCGGTTTTTCGCTGTCGATATCAGCCTGCGTTATGGTATAGGAAGCCTTCACAACTACCTCTTCACCCGGAACCATCTCAGCAATCACTGCCTTACCATCTTCAATGGTATAGCCGTCGCCCTCGGTAATTACCGCACCTTTCAGCTGCTCAGAAACCTTTACATTCTTCTGTGTTGTATTTCCGCTGTTAGTTACTGTGATATCAAATGTTACCGTCTCACCAGCCTTGAAACTGCCAGTTGCTGTACCCGTACTATCGGTGCCGGTTCCGGTATTCGTTACAGTCTTCACAGCAGTCAGCTGAGGCTTTCTCTCTTCCTTCGGAATATCAACCTCCGGCGTCGGATCCGGCTCTGTGCCGTTGTCACCGTCTGCAAGCGCAATGTTCTTCAGCGGTTCTCTGCTGTCAATGTCAGCTTGCGTTACAGTATAGGCTGCCTTCACAACCACAACTGCACCGGGTACCATCTCAGCAATCACAGCCTTACCATCTTCAACGGTATAGCCGGCGCCCTCGACAATAACCGCATCCTTCAGCTGCTCAGAAACCGTTACATTCTTCTGTGTTGTATTACCGCTGTTGGTTACTGTAATATCAAATGTTACCGTCTCACCAGCCTTGAAACTGTTGTTTGCAGTACCCGTGTTATCGGTGCCGGTTCCGGTATTCGTTACAGTCTTCACAGCAGTCAGACCCGGCTTCTGCTCTTCCTTCGGAATGTCTGTCCCCGGCTTTTCAGGATCAGTACCCTCAATGCCCGAAACAGTCGCAACATTCTTCATCGGTTCTTTGTTGTCGATGTCGGCCTGTGTTATGGTATATTCAGCCTTGACCGTTACCGTCGCACCCGGCGCCAGTTCCGCGATTACCGCCTCGCCGGATTCGTTGACAGTGTAACCGGCGTCTCCAGCCGGCGCAGAAATCGACGCCCCATCTAATCCTTCAGCCACTGTCACATTCGTCTGTGTCACGTTCCCATCGTTGGTAACGACAATATCAAACTCAGCTTTCTCGCCGGCTTTAAACGCACCGTTCTCACCGCTGCCACGATTCGTCAGCGTTTTCTCCGCCTTCAGACTCGGATTCGGCTCATCAAGCTTCGTTGTAACACTAGTTCCCATACCTCCTACCATTACAATATTCGTAAGTCCGCCGGAGGTATTCGCCGTCTTGATATCGTCTTCCGTCACCACATGGTCGTAAGTAATGACCGCACGGACGTTGTAGTTGTTCGGGTCTTTCGGGTTCACATTGTTGCGCGGCTGCAGGCCGGACAGCAGGAGTTTATTACTATTCCATGCATACGTTACCACGCCGCCGTTTGCTACTGTCACCCCGACCTTACTATGTTCTTCATCCGTAGTGCCGAACATCGCATCAGTGATCTCCAGGTCATTCAGAACTGTATTTCCGGTGTTTTCTACTACGATCTGGTAACGAATCGTCTCTCCCAGTTTGAATGCACCTTCCGCTCCTGTTCCCTCATTCTCGACAGTCTTCTCAACTGCATGGCCGGGAATCGGGGCCGCCGGTATCACATCCACGCTGTCGATACCATTTACGGATTCTTCGCCATATACACCCACGGCTTCCGCTGTGTTTCTGATTTCTCCGTTCGCGATATCTTCAATTGTCACTGTATATGCGGCGGTTACCGTTACCTTATCGCCCGGCTCCATCTCGCCAATTATAGCCGTACCGTCATCAGTAACGCTGTAGCCATTACCAGCTGTAATTACCGCCCCTTCCAGCCCATCCGTTACATGAACATCCGTGAGTGTTACGTTACCCGTATTCGTCACATGAATGAAATATGTGATCTCTTCACCCAGCTGGTATCCGTAATTATGGCCTCTGACAGTCTTTTCTACCTGAATCGCTGGCGTCACCGGGTCTGTCTGATCTTCTGTTCTGCCCGGATCTGTCGGAACCTCTGGTTTCTGCGGATCAGGACTCTTACCGGTTGCTGTTGCCTCATTGACAACTTTACCTGCCTTGATGTCGTCCTCCGTCACTACATAGGATGCCGTAAAAGTCCTGCTTTCACCGGGTTCAAGCTCATCAATCTTCCACAGGTCTTTGGTCAGACCATCCCAGACTTCGATGCCCGTTAGTGTCAGGTTGCCGTCATTTGTCGCCGTAACATGATAGGTAATCGTCTCGCCAAGCGCGTAGGTCTCGCCGTTCTTCGGAGAGCTTGTCGTGGTTTTAGTCACGGTCAGATGACCGTTCTTCTGAACAGTCGTAACCGTTACTGAACCGGCTGCCTCAACTTCCGTATGATCCGGATCTGCAGCTGTCCCCGCAGCAGTCGCCGTATTCAGGATGCTGCCCCTCAGAATATCTGCTTCCTTCACACGGTAAATAACCACATTCGGACTACTCTTCGCTCCGGGAGCCAGGGATCCTATACTGCTGCTCAAACCGGTAAGCGGGTCTGTCAGCGTTATATCGTTTACGGTTACGTTGCCTGTATTCGTCACCGTAATCGTGTAAATGATGGGACTGCCAAGTGTCACATCAGTCTCAGGATTCGCTGTCTTCTCGACTAGCAGACTCGGAGCCGGTTTCACTGTAGAAACGACCACACTTGCCTTTCCGCTAACATTTTCTCCATCTGGATCCTTACCTTCTGCGGTAGCGGTATTTGTAATGCGCCCTTTCAGAATATCAGCTTCGGTTACATGATATGCCTTCGTCTCGAAACGCTGCTCCTCATTAGGCGCCAGCACGCCGGACTCGCTGCCCTCATTTTCTTTAACAATCCACTCATCGCCGGTCAGATCATCCTTCACGGTAACATCGTGGAGTGTTACGCTTCCAGTATTCTTAACAGTTACGGTATATATTACTTCTTCGTTATAATTATAGCCGAAATTTTTGCTCCGTACCCGCTTGGTTACCGTTAACTGTGACTTCCGTTCCACCGGTATCTCGGTCTCCGGGTCTACCGGATCAGTGCCATCATCGCCAGCTACAGATGCAATATTCTTCAGACCAGAACCGTCAATGTCTTTTTGCTGAATCGTATAAACTGCCTTTACAACCACTGACGCTCCGGGAGCCAAACCAGTAATGACCGCCTCACCATTCATAACGTTATAACCGTCGCCGTCCAAGATCACTGCGCCTTCAAGACCTTCGCTAACAGTAACCTTCTCCTGTGTGAGATTCCCGCTATTGGTCACAGTAATATCAAATTCCGCCGTATCTCCTACTTTGAACGCGCCGCCTGCACCGGAACCGGAATTCGTCAGGCGTTTCTCGGCGGTCAGACTCGGGGCCGGTTTCACAGTCATAACTTTCACCATACCCTGTCCGCTAACTTCCTTGCCATCGGGAGACGTGCCGGTTGCAACAGCCTTGTTCACAATCTCTCCAGCTTTAATATTATCCTCTTTGACCAAATATGTGGCGTTCAAATCAATCTTCCCGCCGGGAGCAAGGGATGCAATCACAGCATTGCCGTCGCCATTGACGGTATAACCCATACCCTCGATTATCTCTGCGCCGGGCAAATCATCCTCAACCGTCACATTTGTCAGCGTCACATTACCAGTGTTCGTGACGACAATGTGGTACTTCACGGTATCATTCAAATCGAAACCGGCATTCGTGCCGCCCATTACACGCTTAACCACCGACAGACGGCCTCGCTGCGCTTCCTTTGGAATATCGGTTTCAGGCGTCGGATCGGGATCATCGCCATTATTACCCTGTACCGTTGCGATATTCTTCAATTCATCAGTGCTGTCAATATCGGCTGCCGTCAGGGTATACTTCGCCTTCACAACCACGCTCTCGCCCGGCGCAATACTCTCGATCACAGCCTTCCCATCCACAATGTCATAGCCCGACCCATTGACGAACTCCGCGCCGTCCAGTTCCTCAGTTACAGTCACGTTCTCCTGCGTCATATTACCGTTATTCGTGACTGTAATGCTGAAATTCGCAGTGTCTCCGGCCTTAAATGTGCCATTATCGCCGCTTCCCTTATTCGTCAGTTTCTTCTCTGCGGACAGGGAATACTCTGGCACATAATGATTGACAAATGCCGCCGTCACATGATTCTGGATACCACCTTCAGCGCTCTTGAAGACCTGATGATTCTCCGAATAACCTTCGATTTCGGTAGCATTTTCTTCCACAGAATAAGTATCACCCTTAACCAATTCATACACATGAGACTCTCCTGTTTTAAGGGTTAATTGTTCTGTATTGTCATTGATGGTCACATTGAAGGTAAATGCATCATCAGAATCTGCGCCATCTCCATCCACTTTCTTCGTAACGGTAAGGGTCACCTTTTCCTTTTCGGGAACTGTGACATGCGTTGGCGCGTCGTCTGTCTGCGGAGTCGTAATTTCATCACTGGTAACAGACGCCGTATTCGTGATATCTTTTTCCTCCGCTGCCTGAACCGTGACCCAGATGTTCACGACTGCCTTTTCCCCGACAGCCAGTGTCGGAATAGTTGCAGTGACCTTACCATCCGAGAAAGATGCATTACTGGAACTACGGAAGAAACTCACGTCCTTCGGCAGCGGATCAGTTATAACCACATTGTTAAGAGCTGTGTTGCCGGTATTCTCCACTGTAATTGTGTATTGAAGGATCTTTCCGGACTCAATCTCATCGGATGCGGTCTTCATTATTGCCAATTTCGGCGTGATCGGATTCACATAAAACTCCGCACTTGCTACAGCCTTTTCCATGACGCCGGCAGCTTTTCCTTCAGCAACATTCGTTTTCTTTGTCTCTGCATCTTCCGTCACGACAGTATATGTTGCAGGAATGTGGATACTCGAATTTGCCCCCAACGAAAACCTTGCTACTTTTCCGTTTTCTTCCAGTGTATAAGAATCCCCCTCTTCGGGCGTTTTGAATGCTACTCCGTCTAATACTTCAGTGACAGAACAGTTTTCCAAAGCTATATCACCGGTATTGGTATAGGTTATATCAAACTCTACGGTTTCACCAACATTGAACTCTGGAATACCATCATTGTTTGTGTCTTTTCCATTTGTTACCTGTTTTTCTATTGTAAACGATTTATTTATAGGCTCTAAATACCCGTCCAGATGCCATGTCCATCCTGAACCTGCACTCGGATAATGATCCGCACCGCCATTAACACCATAAAGACCATATTTCGTTTCAGCATCATCTTTATTCCAATTAACGGAATTTAACCAACCATCGTCATATATCTCCTGTAAAGCATCAGGGACTTTTTCATTCTCTTCATAGAGAATCAACTCGCTGTTACTAATCATTGTCTTAATGGTATCGGTAGTAAACTTATCCTGCTTAGCGAAGTAATCAATATTATCTTTTTGATTACAACTACTGGCTTCCGGTAAGTCTACATCTTTAAAATACCCGATGACGAGATAGGTAATACCATCTGGTGTTGTCCGTGGAGAAGTCCATGGTTCATCCGTACCAAGGAGGGTTTCCAGTCCTCCTGCCACGGCCAAATACACATATATATTTTGTGGCTTCGTTGGTTTCAACGTTACGTTAGCAGTAGCTGTAACGGTCACCTGTTGTTGGCTCTCCATTGACTTGCCTACCACAGTTACCGTATTGGACAGAATCTTTTCGGCTGCGTTGCCTTCCTCAACTGAATCTGTTCTCTCAGTTGCTTTGCTTAAATCATCTGCTGTCACTTTGTGCGTAAATAGATATGTTTTATTTGCGCCCACCCCAAGCAGATTACTGTTCGCACTATCGCCTTCGTTTGAATCAGCGACTTCGATTAAGTTCGTATCAGGCGCCATCGAATCGATCACGCTCTCGATATTAACCGGCAAATCCCCCTCATTATTGACTGTGATGGTATATTGAATCGTATCACCAAGATTTGCCTTATCAATATCCGCTGTTTTTGTTACAGCCAAACCAATTTTCTTCCACGTAGCAATGAATGTCAGGTTTCCCTTTGTCCCCGCCTCAATATGAACAGACTTCGCGTTATGCTCAGCATCAGTTCCTACTACACTGGTTCCTTCTCCCAGCGTCCAGCCTGCGAATTCATATCCTTCGCGAGAAGGATTGCCTATGGTAAAATCGTCCTCGACTGTATATGTAGAAGGATGATTCTGTCCACTTTCCCACGCAGCATCTTCAGGAATCTCGTAGGTAATATTATATACAGTCGGCGTAAACTCAAAAACCACTTCATTCGAAGCATTCGGGTTAACGCTCAATTTCTTCCGCTGATCACCCACCAAGCTATATCCTGCCTTTGACTGATCAGTTAATATGTTCTTATCAACATTTACAAAAAATTCAGGTGACAGTACTGCAAGTTCTTCTTCTTTTATCGTATTCTCCGCATATTTTTTACTCCCGACATATTTATGTATTCGAGAATAGGTTATGCTCGTAAGCTTAGTATAGTAGAACGTAATAACATTCTCGCTCGCATTCCCTTTCAAAATCAAAGTTTCTGTTGTCTTATCTACTATATATCCCTGTTTGTTCTTTGCATTTGCAATTACAGTAGAACCGATCTGCTTATTGCCAAAAGTTTCTTCTTCCGCGAGGAAATCTGCATCATTCTCATCTTTGCTAAGATATCTGACCGTATAACTTGTTATTGTTTTGGGACTCCACTTAGCATATACAATGACATCCTCCTCAATCGGATCAATCCCGGTAAAAGGATTTCCCTCTTCGTCTTCCCACCCCTCAAATATGTATTCTCCACTGAGGTCTTCGACAACCGGCACGCCTCCCGACAGGCCGCGGCCTTTTGCAACAGTAGTTGCCTCAGGAAGATCTACATCTTTAGGTCCATTCGCAGAATTAAGATATGTCACAGTCACATTCTTCGAAGACCACTTACCATAAAGTACTAGGTTTTTCGGCATCGTGGTATTCGTGTTCTTCGTTGTTAACTCCGGATCAATATACCAACCGTCAAATATAACATCCGAGTTCGGTTTTTCTTTTAAATACTGCTCCAAAGAAGCCGTATAGGGTACGGATTGCGTATTGTTATTTTGATTACCATCCCAATTCTTAAGCTCAAGCGTATAATTTTTACGCGTGTAATAAAATACGTTATCGCCGTTCTGTGCCCATTCATCGGTACTAAACCTAACATTTGTATAACAGCGATCATATCCGTCTATTTCGAAGTACTCTTCGTTATAAGTCGGTGTAGTTCCAGATGACATCTTCATCGTATAAGACAAATACTCTTTAAAATACCTGCCGGCGGCCGCTGTATTACTTGGTCCCTCTGTTGCGCCATCTTCCTCTTTATCAACCTCAATATAATAAACTAATGTCTCAGATGTTTCTCCAGAGTTAGAGTGTTCATTAACGACCATATTCTCTCCGGGCATCTTGGCCTGACAATTAGTATAATGGCCGTCGTCTTTCCAGCTCCACATTTTGCTATACCCAACAGTTTCTTTCCAAAGCTGACGAATGTCTGCTTCATATTTTGCGGTGAGAGTATAAGTAACCGTCAATGTCTCATAACAGGCCGAAGAATGGGTATGTTGTTTATTACAGACTAAATCCCATTGATAATAGCTCCCGAATATAAAAAAATGTTCTGTCGATTTATAACACCCGTTTTTCTTCCCTTTGTTTTCCTCAATCCCTGGATTCGACGTTGGCTTTGGACTATGTGTATGTTCTTCTTTTCTGCAAATTAATCTTCCTCTATCTTTAGCATTAAACGTAATCGTATATTCATTTCGCGAGTAATAAACTCGAATAACAGTGGATCCATCGCCTTCGATCACCGCTGATTCAGAACTTTCAAATGTAAAATGCTCGCTATCGAATCCGTTTGGTTTTATACTGTTGCTATTCGCTTGAGCAGTTGTACCTGCCCGCCCCGATTGTTCCACAGATCCAACATACGAATAATTATCGTCATCGGCATTTTCAGCCATGTAAACCAAAGTATACTTCACATTGTCCGGTTTCCATTTTGCGTATACATATACCCCACCGTCTTTAAGCGTATCTTCACTAATCTCTACGGCAGTTATAGTATTCCCCTCTTTATTATCCAGACTCCACCCGGCAAATGTATATCCCTGGCGAGTCGGTCGTTTGGAAGTAAGAGAAACCGTCGTATTGTATTTTCCAGCTGTAGGTGCTACATAAGAACCGCCCTCGGTCTCATAAATCACATAATATGTATTCGCAATATATGTTATCGTAACCTCGGTGCCTTCTGCCCTGATCTCCTTCTGCTCAATATCCCCTATCGTATAATGATCTTTATCATAGCCATCGTACGGTTCCGCCTGTGTCATTTCTCCGGCAGTACCAGACTTTTTTTCCGTAAGAAAAGCTTCTTCTTTATCTTCATATTTATGTAAAACTGTATACTCCACTGTATCAGCATCCATGTCAATACGAAGCGTATAGATCGCGGAATCTTCGCCATTTACAACTGTCGCGGATACTTCTCTATTCTTATAAGCGCAATCTGTTAAATGCCCCTTATCCTCAGAAGTCACCGTTACAGTGTAACCATTCTCTACCGCCAACGGATAGGTAAACTTGGCCCTTTTGTTATTATCCAAATCCACCGCTTCAGATTTCCTGTCCGTCAACACGCCATTCTTATAAATCTCAATCACGATACCGACAGCCTCACATAATACGATATCAACATCACTAAATGTGCCCATGTAAACAGCTGTCGTTACAAGATCCTTATTATAAACTGCACGGTAGCCGTCCTTCACCCCATAGTCAATCCGAAGATCCAGTGTCCCGTTTACAAAATCATCCGCTGTCAGTGTCTGCAGTTCAGATGTAACTTCAAGCCCTTCGCGCAGGATCGTCTGCGATTGGAGGTCATAACCATCAGCCAGATCCTCCGCCGTCAATTCAATCGTATCAACCTCACCGAAAGACTGCACGCCCCAGGCTCCGCCAACATCTGCCGTCAGCACATGCTCGATATTCAGCGTATACGTCTGCTCCTCTTCTTCCGCCGCGCCCATCAGCACCAGCGCGTAGACGCTGAAATGCGGCGCGTCGAATGTGACCGGCTCACCCACCGCGGCGTCGGTCACCCATTCTACCTCATCCCCGTCTACATAATATACAGCCGCCGAATCGACGCCGTCCCAGATGTCCGTATTGGACACCTCGTAGGTTACGGTCACCGCGCCTTCCGGCTGCACCGTTTCGCCGTCTGCATCCTTCAACCGAATATCGATCGCCAGAATATCCTTGATCTCCACATTGTCCGCACCGACAGCCTCCGTCAGGGCCTCACGCGCGTTCGCGGTCACGTTCACCTTGCGGGCGCTCATCTTGACGCCGTTCGGCAGCACGCCGGCTTCGGCGTAAAGACCGATCTCTACGCCGCCTGCAGTTGTGGTTCTTTCTACTGCTTCCGATGATTTCTCTGAAGACGAAGCCGTCCCTTCGCCCTCGATCGGGATCGGATTGCCGTCTTCATCGAGGATCAGGTTACCTTCCTCGTCGTGCTGATATTTGCTCTCGTCAAATTCTTCGTCTTCCGCAGCGGCCGCAGTGGTCTCCCCGATAACCTCAGTGCCGTCGCCTGTCACAGCGTCCGGATCCTGAAGGGTCTCACCGGCAGCGGTCGACTCCCCGGCCCCGTCTGTCTCCTCTGTACTCGCTTCGGTATTTGTCTCGGTACCCTCAGCAGCTTCGGTACTTGTCTCAGTATCCCCGACAGCTTCCGTGTCCGCCTCAGTACTTGCCTCAGTATTCCCGACAGCTTCGGTACTCGCCTCAGTATCCTCAACGGCCTCGGTACTTGCCTCGGTATTTTCAGCCACTTCCGTGACGGCCTCCGTCTCCTCCTCCAAACTATCAGAAGACGGTTCCGACACGATCTCGGACTGTTCGCCCAGATCCTCATTCAGAATGTCCGTACTCCCCGGACCGTCGTCCTGTATATCCGCCTGTGTCTCCGGCGCCGAGGTGGGTTCCGTCACCGAACCGACCGACTCGGCCGCGTAACTGACCCCGGTGCTGGTAATCGTCATGGCCAACGCCAGAACGAACGCCAACGCCCTCGATAAGAACTTTTTCCTCTCCATCGTCTTCATAATATCCCTCCTGAACGATTCCATTTATCCCCATGCAGCTACCGATAATTTTACTTAATATCACTATAGCAAAGCAACTCTCTCAAAAACTATATTATTTACATGAAATAGCTGTTTTTTGACATCAAAAGCCCTGCAGTGTTTCCAAACTGTAGCTGAGTTCGCCGAAGGCGTCCTCCTGACGGTTCCATTCCCGCAAAAGCCGCGTGAAGATCTGCGTACCGTTCTCGCGTCCGGTACCGCTGAGAATGATCAGGAACTGACGACTGCCGAACTGCGTATAGACGTCCCCGGCGCGGAATACGCGCCCGATCACGGCCCTGAGAAGGGACATCTGCTGCTCTGTCCGGTCAGCGTCCGGTTTCGATACCCCCCCCGTCCGTCCATGTACACAGCATCAGGGACAAGGGACGGCCGCTGCGTTCCGCGAGCCTTGCCAGGATCTGACAGAAACTCACGAAGACGGCGTAATGGCAGTAAAATGCGCCGGTGCGGGCGTTTGTGCGGAGAAACGCCACGATCTCGGGCAGCGTCCTCGCGGAATGGCCGAGCCGTTTCTCCACGATCGCCAGCCGCTTCTGGATCTCGCGCTCCGGCATGACCTCCATCGCGCCGGCGTAGCTCTGGCGGATATCCGTATAGAGGGCGTAGGCCCCCTCGTAATCGTTCAGGCCGATCAGGCAGTCCATTTCGCGCAGACGGAAGGATTCGAAGGGGAACCACACGGCCGCCTGATGATAGATGTTTCTGGCCCGGTTCAGGCTGCCGCTGGCCCGGTATCCCTCGCCCAGCGCTTCCGTCACCCGGAAGTACAGCTTACGGATCTCGCGCTTCCGCTGGATCACCCACAGGTCGGTGCTGAATTCCTCCAGAAATGTATCCGTATACATCTGGAACGCCTCTTCCAGCGCCGCAAGCCTGCCGTCGTCTTCCGACGCCAACGCCTCCAGAGATTTGCGCCGGAATTCCAGCGCGTCGACCGTCACCGGGAAATCCGCCCTGAAATAGCAGATGCTTCGGGAGATCTCGACCGTCGCGCCGTCCATTTCCCACTCGGTCAGAAGCTTCTTAAGGCGGTAGATCAGATTGTTTACGTACTGGTTGTAATCGGCCCAGCCTTCTTCCTCCTGCCCGTAGATCGCGCTGACCAGCGCATGCTTGGGCACGCCGTCGCCCCCGCTGAGCAAAAGCAGCAGCAGAAGCTGAATGACCTTCGTGCTGCCGCGGTGTGTGTTGACCGGTCTTCCATTATATTCGATCGTCAGTGACTTGAATACATAGACAGAGAGCCCCCTGCCGTCCGGATGGAACATAAGTATCCTCCTCTTTTCGTACGTCCGTTCGTTATTTCCTGCATTCTAACACATCCCGCGCGAATTTACCAGTATAATTAAACAGAATTTGCAGATTTATCTGCCTATTATGACAGCATGGGAGCGGCGTGTCACCGAAGCGCTGCGGGCGCTTTATCCGCACGGAAAGAAAGGCGGCGCGTCAGGAGCGCCGCCCGGTCTTGACATTTCCGGCGGTGGGTGTTATGGTGGGATCGAGAGGGGGGATTTTGATGTTTCGTATGTGGGGAAAGCTGATTCGAAACAATAAAACTGTAAAGGACGCCACCATTTCCATCGGCGATTACAGCCTGTCGCGGACGCAGATGGTCTTCCAGGCGCTGGACGAAATCTGCTGTGATCTGGACCTCGGCAAGCCGATCTGGCTGGATGCGAATGTGACGGAATTCAAGCGGCGGTCCCGGACGCGGTTTGGCCAGGATCATTTCATCGAACAGATCCCGTTCGATTATCTGGAAATTCAGGTGATCGAGGAGTAACTGTTTGCCATTCGCTTCGAAAACGCCTGTTCATGAATTAAAATGTCATATTCGTGAATATCGTTTGACAAAATTTACAAACAGGTATAAGATAAAACCAGTTATTTAATCTTACCTTAAGGGGGAATTTCTCATGGATGCAACCGCAACAATGCTCGTGGCGATGCTCGGCATCTATTCGGCGATTGTCATCGTCTGGTACCTGCTGGTAATTGTCGCTTACTGGAAGGTCTTTTCGAAGGCAGGCGAGGCCGGCTGGAAGTCTCTGATCCCGATTTACAATGTGTATATCGAGTTCAAGCTTGCCTGGAAGAATCCGAATATGTTCTGGATCTATCTGGCCTGCGCGGTCGCCAGCGCCATATTGGGACAGATTTCCGGCTTTGTCGCCATTCTGGGCGCTGTCGCCGGGATCGTTGTCTTAGTAATCACCGTGCTTCTGAACCTCAAGATGTCTAAGGCGTTCGGCCACGGCACAGGCTTTGCGATCGGTCTGCTCTTCCTGACGCCGATCTTCCTGATGATCCTTGGCTTCGGCAGCTCGCAGTATGTGGGGCCGCAGGACTAAGCGGATCTGACGGCGTGCAGGGGGTCGGAATCGGACCCGGATACACGGAATCCTTAACACAGAGAAACCGCCCGCAGCGGATATCGGTCGAGTCCGCGGCGAGCGGTTTTTATTTCCATGCAAGCAAGGCGCCAGTGACGCTTTGCTTGTATTTCCATGCGAAGAGAGCGCCAGTGACGCTCTCTTCGTATTTAATATTTACAGCCTCTTCAGCAGCGCTTCCCGCTCCGCCTCGTAGCCGGGTTTGCCGAGGAGCGCGAACATATTCTTCTTATAGCTCTCGACGCCGGGCTGGTTGAACGGATTCACGCCCAGCAGGTAACCGCTGACGCCGCAGGCAAACTCGAAGAAATAGAAGAGCTGCCCTAAGCTGTAGGCGTCCTGCGCCGGGACATTCACCTTCAGGTTCGGCGTATGGCCGTCGGTGTGGGCCAGGATCGTGCCGTTCATTGCACTCTTATTCACAAAGTCCACGGTCTTTCCGGCCAGATAATTCATGCCGTCGGTGTCGATCTCTTCCTTCTTAAGCACTACCTCCGCCTCGGACTCTTCCACGCAGATCACGGTCTCGAACATAATGCGCGCGCCGTCCTGGATAAACTGTCCCATAGAGTGCAGGTCGGTGGTCAGGTCGACCGCCGCCGGGAAAATGCCCTTCTGGTCCTTGCCCTCGCTCTCGCCGTAGAGCTGCTTCCACCATTCGGAAACATAATGAAGGCTGGGCTCATAATTGGCCACGATCTCAACCTGTTTGCCTTTCCGAAGCAGGATGTTGCGGACAGCCGCGTACAGAAGCGCCGGGTTCTCCTCATAAGGAGTATTCAGGGCCTTCTCACGGCCATAAGCCGCGCCTGCCATCAGCTGGTCGATGTCCGCGCCGCTGACCGCGATCGGAAGCAGGCCTACCGCCGTCAGGACTGAGAAACGGCCGCCCACGTCGTCCGGTACGACAAAACTCTCGTACCCTTCCTGGTTCGCCAGGCTCTTCAGGGCGCCTCTCGCCTTGTCCGTCGTCGCGTAGATACGCTTATTGGCCTCTTCCTTGCCGTACTTTGCGATCAGCATCTCCTTGAACACGCGGAACGCAATGGCCGGTTCTGTGGTGGTGCCGGACTTGGAGATGATATTAATGGAGAAATCTTTCCCCTTCAGTACATCCTGCAGGTCTTTGATATACTTGCTGCTGATGCTGTTGCCTACGAAATAGATCTCCGGGGTCTTCCGGTCCGCCTTATCAAGCACATTGTAGAAGCTGTGGGTCAGGAATTCGATGGCTGCGCGCGCTCCCAGATAAGAACCGCCGATGCCGATGACCAGCAGTACGTCGGAATCGCCCTGAATCTTAGCCGCGGCCTTCTTGATCCGCGCGAACTCTTCCTTGTCATAGTCGACCGGCAGGTCGATCCAGCCCAGGAAATCATTGCCCGCGCCGGTCTTCGCGGTCAGGACGTCCTTCGCGCACAGCACGGACGCCTTCATGTTCGCGATCTCTTCCGCGGAAATGAATCCGGCAGTCTTCGAATAATCAAACGTAACTTCTCTTCCCATGGTCATACACTCTCCTTTTATCATATTGTCAGGCGGCGCCTGTACACACTGCGGCTTCCGGTTCCGGCGCTGCACAGCCTGTGCGTCCGGGCGGCGGCGCGTCCAGTCGGTTAGTCTGCGACTCGGCCGGGCCGTCGTTCCGCGCGCGGCCAGCCGGTTGATTGGCCTGCAGCACGGCCGGACGGCGCCGGACATTCAGCCTCTGGGTACAGTATAGCATAATCTGTCTCATTTTGCGATAGATATTGTTCTGTTTTTTCGTCAAATGCCGCGGTGAACCGCGGCAGTTTCCCGCGGCTACTCGAGATATTGTTTCAATATCTCCCCGACCAGTTCCAGCTCGTCGGGCGACAGTTCCTTGAGCCACTCGCCGTCAGAGCGGCTCTTCTCGCGGCTGACCGCAATCTGCTCCAGACTGCGCCGCACTTCGTCCGAATCCGGCCGCCAGCGCTCCTTGCCTTCGGGGAGTCCGCGATCCGATGAACCACGGTCTGGCAGTCCGCGGTCCGACAACCCCCGCTCCGATGAACCGCGATCCGATAGGCCGCGGTCCGCGGCCGGCGCTTCCTCCGCGGCCGGCGATGGTTTCTTTCTGCCCGCCCGCTCGCCGCGCCGCATACTCCGGTTCAGCGGGCGGGCTTCATCACCGAAGTCGGGTTCCCGGGCATTGCCGCTCCGTTCGCTATCCGCGGCCGGGCCGCCTAAACGGCCTCCTTCCGTATCTGCACTCCTGGGACCGCGTGCGATACTGCGGATCGCGGCGCGGTTCCCGCTCCCTGACGGCTCACGGCCGACGCCGTCCCGTCCCGCCGTCCCGCCGTCGTCATAGGCCGTGCGGTCAGACGGACTGCCGGTGCGGACGCTGTCCCTGCTGACAGCCCGCGGTTCCTGTACGACGCTGCCGGAAAGCCTGTCCCGCCCGCCGGCATAATCGGCCGCCGCGGCGGTCTCCCGCGCGAGCCGGAGACAGAGCGAATTTTCCAGATAGTCCTGCAGCACGTTAAGCAGCTGCGAATGTTTCTCCGTCAGGTTCACGCCGATGTCCAGAAACATGGTCAGAAGCCCCGTAAGAATGCCGATCGTGGCGTACAGTACGACATAGTAGGTGTCGCACCGATACCAGTACGCCAGAAACGAACCGGCGCCGCCCAGCAGGAAGCACAGAAGCGTCATCTGTCCGGCCAGATTGCTCCAGCCATTTAAGCTGATGCCGAGAAAGCGGTATCCATTTATCTGCTTTTCCAGATACGCCTGCGTGTTGGTGATTCCCTGATTCAGCCGGTATGTATTTTCCGCCTTCTGCTTAAATTCCCGCAGATAGCGGTTCTTCGTCAGTGCCATGTTGTCAGTTTCCCTGATCAGTCTTCGGTAGAGAGTCCGCGCCGTCAGCCGGGTCAGAAGCCCCAGAATACAGACGGCCGCCAGTGCGTACAATGCCTGTCCGGATTCAAGAATTTGAATCATCCCTGTAACTCCCCTTTCCATAATTGGATAAACTGCTCAGCCGTCCACGCCGCCCCGCGCCATCAGCTGCGCGCCCGCGGATGCCCGGGACGCATGTCCGGTCAACGTCATCATTATAACTGTTGATTTTGAGTTTGGGAAGTTAAGAACCCCCGGAATCGTTCGTCAAATCACGACAGGAAACGATTCTCAGGGGGTTGAGAATGATTCTTGATGCATTTTACAGGGTCCGGACCATATCCAGCACCAGCTTCACGCTGTGCGCAATGGCCTTTGCCTCAAACTCTCCGTAGTCCATCTCCGCGGAGTCGTCCGCCTTGTCGGAAATGGCGCGGATGATCAGGAACGGAATCCCGTTCAGGTAAGCCGCCTGCGCGATGGCCGCTCCTTCCATCTCTGTACAGTAACCCGCAAATGTCCCGGCCAGCCACGTCTTCTTTGCCTTATCGGAAATAAACTGGTCGCCGCTGACCACGCGTCCGACGTGTACGCCGATCTCTGGGTTCACCCTCGCGCAGCTTTCGCGCGCCGCCGCAATCAGCGCCGCGTCGCCGCGAAAGACGGACACATCCATCTGCGGGATCACGCCCACCGGATAACCGAAACCGGTTGCATCCATGTCGTGCTGCAGCGCGTCGGACGACAGCACGATATCGCCGATATTGATCTCCGCCCGCAGGGAACCGGCAATGCCGGTATTGATGACCGCGTCCACGCCGTAGCGGTCGGCCAGAATCTGGCAGCAGATGGCCGCGTTCACCTTGCCGATGCCGGAACGCACGACCACCGCTTCTTTGCCGTCGATCGTTCCCTGATAAAAATCCATTCCGGCCAGCGTGCGGACTGTCACATCATTCATAGCTTCCTTTAATGCCGCGACCTCCTGGGCCATGGCGCCGATGATTCCTAACATATCTGAGATCCTCCTCTGGTTCACTTTCTTCTCACGCCTGCCGCTTACAGCTCTCTTCCGGCCTCATCTGCTCCCGCCTGCGCATCCAGCGCATCCGCCAGCTGCGCGAACTGCGCAAGCGTCAGCGTCTCTCCTCGCACCGCGGATTCCAGGCCGCAGGCCGCGATGGCCGCCGCAATCTTCTCCTTCGGAAATGACAGCTCCGCGGCGTTCCCGAGTCCGTTCAGTAGCGTTTTGCGCCGCTGATTGAACGACGCGCGGATCAGACGGAACATCAGCTCCGCATCATTTACCTGCACCGGCGGCTTCGGCAGTTTCTTAAGCCGGATCACCGCCGAACCCACCGCCGGCCGCGGCATAAAGCAGTTGGGCGGCACATTGGCCACGATATACGGCTCCGCGTAATACTGAACCGCCAGCGAGAGCGCGCCGTAGTCCTTGCTTCCGGGGCCGGTCTGCATCCGGTCGGCCACTTCCTTCTGCACCATGACCGTGATATTGTCAACGGGGGCGCTGCCCTCGAGCAGGTTCATGATGATCGGCGTCGTGATATAGTAGGGCAGATTCGCCACCACCTTCAGGGGCCGGCCGCCGCCGTACTCCCGCGCCAGCTCTGCGATATCCAGCTTCAGGATATCCGCGTTCAGGACGGTTACATTATCATAATCCGCCAGCGTCTCGTTCAGAATCGGTATCAGGTTCGCGTCGATCTCCACTGCCACCACATGTCCGACGCTCTCCGCCAGATACTGGGTCATCGTGCCGATACCGGGGCCGATCTCCAGCACACAGTCGTCCTTTGTCACCTCCGCCGCCCGGATGATCTTATCCAGAACGTGGGTGTCAATGAGGAAATTCTGGCCGAATTTCTTCTGAAACATGAAGTTGTATTTCTGAATGATCCCGATCGTGTTCTTCGGGTTGCCAAGCGTCGGCATCGCGTATGGTCCTTTCTCTGTTCATAGTCCTTCGGACGTGTTCACTCCGGGAATGCGTTGGTTAAAGCCTGTACATCCGCCGCGCGTTCGCTTCCGTCACAGCAATCACTTCCTCCTCCGAAAGGCCTTTGATCTCACCGACCGCCTTCACCACCAGCGGCAGGTACATCGACGAATTCCGCTCTCCGCGGTGCGGCGTCGGGGCCATATAGGGGCAGTCCGTCTCCAGAAGCAGGCGGTCCACCGGCATATACGCCACGACTTCCCGGAGCTTCTTCGCGTTCTTGAATGTCAGCACGCCGCCGACGCCGAGATAAAACCCCATATCCAGATACTCCCGCGCCACCTCGACGCCGTAGGAAAAACAGTGGATCACGCCTCCGGCTTCCGCCGCCTTCTCTTCTTTTATTATATCCAACGTATCTTTCGCGGCATCCCTGCTGTGAACGACGACCGGCAGGTCCACACGGCGGGCCAGGCGGATCTGCTCCCGGAACCAGTGCTTCTGCACCTCCCGCTCCGGCTCGTCCCAATGATAATCCAGGCCGATTTCACCGACAGCCACGACCTTCGGGCGCGCGCACATTTCCTCAAGCCACCGCATCTTTTCTTCAGTAAGCTCCGCCGTTTCGCTGGGATGCACGCCCACAGCGGCGTAGATGAACGGATATTTCTCTGCCAGCGCAAGCGTCGTCTTCGTGGAATCAATGCTGGCGCCGATGTTCACCACCGTGCCGATTCCAGCCGCCTGGAGCCCGGCCAGCAGTATTTCCCTGTCTTCGTCAAACGCGTCATCGTCATAATGCGCGTGGGTGTCAATGATCATTTCTCCAGCGCCCTCTCTCATCTCAAAATCGCCATGCAGACCGCATACAGAATCACCAGATGCACTGGATAGAACGCATAAAATAAGTATTTCAGGCGCAGCCGACCGCGTTCGCCGTTATACATCTGAATCGGGATAAACGCCAGCGGACCCGTGGTCTCCCAGGCGATCAGCAGGCAGCCGATCACCGTACGGATCCATCCGCAGTTCCGGAACACATACAGTACCACAATGAAAAATACGCCGAACGCGCCGTAATCCGTACGGAGCACATCGCCCAGCATCACGAAACAGAAGGCCGCAGCCAGGCCAACCCAGCGGCTCTTCGCCCGCTTCTCACACTCATCGATCGCCATGATCGCCAGAAGCCCCAGAAGCAGCGTAAAGAACACATTCTGATACTCCATACTCCACCAGCTATGGGAAAACGCCAGATCAAACGGTATTTCCGAAATCAGCGCAAAGACTCCCAGCCGCAGCGCGTATTTACGGGGATTGCGGGTGTGCACGTACCCCTCCGTGATCAGGAAGCAGTAAATCGGAAATGCGATCCGCCCGATCGCACGCAGCACGCTGTCCACATTCCACCAGAAGATCGCCGTTTCATAGGAAATATTCAGCGCTCCGATATTATATCCCTCTATGACACCCATTTCCAGAACCGCGGCGCCGATATGGTCGATGATCATTGTGATCAGCGCGATCAGCTTCAGCGCGTTGCTGCTCAGTATCTGATAGCGGGGACGCATCGCCCCCTGCGATTGATGTTCTGATTCCTGCGTCTCAGGTTCCTGCCGGTACAACTCCTGCGATTCCCCGTTCATATTCACACTCCCCGGTATCTTCCTCACTTGCCAGACTTGTCCCCTCCGGCGAATATCGATTTCTTGCTGTCTGCCGACGGCAACAGAGCGGCATACCTGTCATAACTTTGGTATGCCGCCGATTATGATATTTCCTTCTTCAAATGTCTGTCAGCAAATCTCCGCGCCGGACGGCATATCCTTCTCCGGCGTCATCAGGGTCAGATTGCCTTCCGCATCCTCAGCACACAGAAGCATCCCCTGGGACTCCAGACCCGCCATCTTGCGGGGGGCCAGGTTCATGAGGACCATGACCTTCTTGCCGACCATCTGCTCCGGCGTATAATCAGACTTGATACCGCTTAAGATCTGACGGACCTCGCCGCCGATCTTCACCTGGCTGCAGAGAAGCTTCTTCGACTTCTTCACTTCCTCGCAGGCAATGATCTCGCCTACGGCAAACTGGAGTTTCGCGAAATCATCGTAGGTGATCTCGGGCTTGGCCTCAATGGCAGTTTCCGGGGCGGATTCTCCGGCTGCGCCGCCGGTTCCGCCTTTCGCGCCAGCCGGCTGTCCGTCCGCCGCTTTGGCCGCGCCGGCCACGGCGCCCTCTGCCGCCGTACTGCCGGTTCCGGAACCCGCGTCAGTCTCTGTCTTATCTGGTGCCGCGCTTCCGGTCACAGCACCCGCCGCTTCGTCAGCGTTATCCGCTTCGCCCGCAGCTGTTCCGCCCGCCGCATTCTCAGCCGCCTGCGCCGCCTCCCGCTCCGCGTTCATCGCGTTCACCTTGTCCATGATCTCGTTTAAGTCCAGTCTGGCGAACAAGATCTCCGGCTTCTCCGTCACTTTATTGCCGTCCGGATACAGTCCGAACTTGTCCATCTGCGAAAGCTCCCGCTTCTCGGTATTCAACTGTGCCAGGATCTTCTGTGAAGTCTCCGGCATGAACGCCTCCAGAAGCGACGCGCCGATGGTAATGGCCTCCGTCAGATTATAAAGCACCTCCGAAAGTCTATCCTTCTTCGCCTCGTCTTTCGCCAGCGTCCACGGCGTGGTCTCATCAATATACTTGTTGCTGCGGCGGAAAATGCCGAAGATCTCCGTGATGGCGTCCGCCACCCGCAGCTCCTCCATCTTCGCGTCCACCTTCTTCACGGCCTCCAGCACCGTCGCCTTCAGATCCGCGTCCATTTCCTCCGCTACGCCGGTCTTCTTTACGACGCCGCCGAAGTATTTGTTGCTCATGGAGATCGTCCGGCTCACCAGGTTCCCCAGGATATTGGCCAGATCGGAATTATACCGCTCCGCGATCAGCTCCCACGTCACGTTGCCGTCATTGTCAAAGGGCGTCTCATGCAGCACATAGTAGCGCACCGCATCTACGCCGAAGAACCGCACCAGGTCGTCGGCGTAGATGATATTGCCCCTGGACTTGCTCATCTTGCCGCCGCTCATCAGCAGCCACGGATGGCCGAACACCTGCTTCGGCAGCGGCAGACCCAGCGACATCAGGAAAATAGGCCAGTAGATCGTATGGAAGCGGATGATATCCTTGCCGATCAGATGCAGATCCGCCGGCCAGTATTTCTTAAACCGCTCTGAGCTGTCGCCATCGCAGTCGTAGCCGATGCCGGTGATATAGTTGGTCAGCGCGTCCAGCCACACATACGTCACATGCTTCGGGTCGAAGGTCACCGGGATGCCCCAGGTGAACGAAGTCCTGGACACGCACAGATCCTGCAGGCCCGGAAGCAGGAAATTATTCATCATCTCGTTCTTGCGGGACACCGGCTGGATAAATTCCGGATGGTCGTTGATATACTGGATCAGCCTGTCCGCGTATTTGCTCATCTTAAAGAAATAAGCCTCTTCCCTGGCGGGCTTCACCTCCCGGCCGCAGTCCGGGCATTTGCCGTCCACGAGCTGGGATTCGGTCCAGAAGGACTCGCAGGGCGTGCAGTACAGGCCCTCATAGTAGCCTTTGTAAATGTCCCCCTGGTCATACATTTTCTTAAATACCTTCTGAATCTGGATCTCGTGGTCCTTATCCGTGGTGCGGATGAACTTATCATAGGAAGTGTTCATCAGATCCCAGATCGACTTGATCTGCGCGGCCACGCCGTCCACGAATTCCTTCGGTGTCACGCCGGCTTCCTGGGCCTTCAGCTCGATCTTCTGGCCGTGCTCGTCAGTGCCGGTCTGGAAGAACACGTCGTAGCCCTGGGCTCGCTTATAGCGGGCGATGCTGTCCGCCAGCACAATCTCATAGGTATTGCCGATGTGGGGCTTTCCCGAGGTGTAGGCGATGGCTGTCGTAATATAATAGGGTTTCTTGCATTTGTCGCACATGTCCGATTCTCCTTTTGAAAACGCTCTGTCCTGTACGGCCCTGTCAGGCGGTTTCTGCCTTCACAGGCTCACGAAGCCGTACCACTCCGGCTTCCGCTGCCGGACGATTACATTCAGTGTACCCTTTTTCCATGCTTTCGTCAATCTTTTTTCATGAGTTGCCAAACCCGTCAATATAAATTATACTATAG
>CANQFR010000006.1 GCA_947599905.1 uncultured Lachnospiraceae bacterium | reverse complement strand
GGTGATTTAATATGTGGAAAACATTCCGAGATGCGTTTCGTATAAAAGAAATCCGAAATAAAATACTTTACACGTTTTTGATGCTGGTCGTGATCCGCTTCGGATCGCAGCTGCCGGTACCGGGGGTAAACACAAGTTATTTTGCGGACTTTTTTGCCAGTCAGACAACGGACGCTTTTGGATTTTTTAATGCGATGACCGGTGGATCATTTTCCAACATGTCCATCCTGGCATTAAGCATTACCCCGTATATCACATCCTCGATCATTATGCAGTTAATGACCATTGCGATCCCCAAGCTCGAAGAGATGCAGCGGGAAGGTGAAGACGGCCGCAAGAAGATTGCGGAGTTCACCCGCTATCTGACGGTTGGACTGGCGCTTCTGGAATCCGGCGGTATGGCCATCGGGTTCGGCGGCCAGGGTCTTCTGGTCAACTATAACGTGGGCAGCGTGATTGTAGCCATTGCGGCAATGACCGCAGGCAGCGCCTTCCTTATGTGGATCGGCGAGCGGATCACGGAGAACGGTGTGGGCAACGGAATTTCCGTCGTACTGCTCTTCAACATCATCTCCAGTCTGCCGGATGACATCAACACGCTGTACACCCGTTTCCTTTCCGGCAAGAACGTGCCGGTGGCGATCGTAACAGTGATCATCATCCTGGCGCTGATCGTGGCGATGGTGGTGTTTGTCATCATTCTTCAGGATGCGGTCCGGAGAATTCCGGTGCAGTATTCCCAGAAGATGCAGGGCAGAAGGATGGTCGGAGGCCGTTCCTCCAACATCCCGCTGAAGGTCAACACGGCCGGCGTTATCCCGGTGATCTTCGCATCATCCATCATGTCCCTCCCGGTGGTGATTTCGCAGTTTTTCAATGTGAACTATAACAGCATCGGCGGCAGGATCCTGCAGACCCTGAACTCCAATATGTGGTTCAGGCCGGATCAGCCGGTGTACTCCATCGGCTTGGTCATTTATCTGGTGCTGATTGTGGTGTTCGCGTATTTCTATACGTCCATCACCTTCAATCCGCTTGAAGTGGCCAATAATATCAAGAAGCAGGGCGGCTTTATCCCGGGCATCCGTCCCGGCAAACCGACCAGCGAATACCTGAACGGGATCCTGAACTACATCGTGTTTATCGGTGCGATCGGCCTGATCATTGTCTGCATCATTCCGATTATTGTGTCGGGACTGTTCAATATCAGCCGGCTGTCCTTCGCGGGCACGTCGCTGATCATTATCGTCGGTGTTGTTTTGGAAACGCTGAATGCGATCGAGTCGCAGATGCTGGTCCGCAATTATCGTGGCTTCTTAAACGACTAGGCGGAGATTTGCATGGCGCATTGTACAGAATGAGAAGGAAGGCTCAGGCTGCCTTTCTTCTCATTACGTCTCATGATATCAGTAACGCTGTGTTTTAACCCGGACAGTCCCGCGGGGCGGGACGCCGCAGCGATATCAAGGTGAAGGAGGACGACCGTATGAAGATCATCATGTTAGGCGCTCCCGGAGCAGGAAAAGGGACGCAGGCGAAGAAGATTGCTGAGAAGTATGGCATTCCGCACATTTCCACGGGGGATATTTTCCGTGCGAACATTAAGGGCGGTACAGAGCTGGGAATGAAGGCCAAGACCTTCATGGACCAGGGCAAACTGGTTCCCGATGAGATCACGATCGGCATGCTGATGGATCGCATCAAGGCGGATGACTGCGCGAAGGGCTATGTTCTGGACGGATTCCCGAGAACCATTCCGCAGGCGGAAAGTCTGACAGCGGCTTTGTCGGAACGGGGAGAAGCGATTGACTATGCAATTAATGTCGATGTCCCCGATGAGAATATCATCACCCGCATGGGCGGCCGGCGTGCCTGCCTGAGCTGCGGTGCAACCTATCATGTGCAGTTCAATCCGCCCAAGGCGGAAGGCGTCTGCGATGTCTGCGGCAGTGCCCTGGTGCTCCGCGACGATGACAAGCCTGAAACCGTGAAGAACCGTCTGTCTGTCTATCATGAGCAGACCCAGCCGCTGATCGATTATTATCAGAAGGCCGGCGTTCTGAAGGAAGTGGACGGCACGCAGGAGCTGAACAGGGTCTTTGCCGATATTGTGGAGATTCTGGGGGCATAACAGATGGCAGTTACTGTCAAGTCGGCGCATGAGATTGAATTGATGCGTCAGGCCGGAAGGATTCTGGCGAAGACGCACGAGGAGCTTGAAAAGGCGGTCAGACCGGGGATATCTACCGGGGAGATCGACCGTCTGGGCGAAGAGATCATCCGCAGCTACCATTGCATTCCTTCTTTTAAGAACTACAATGGGTACCCCGCTTCCATCTGTGTGTCGGTAAACGGCGAGGTGGTCCATGGGATTCCCAGCAAAAAGAGAATCCTCAGGGAAGGCGATATTGTCAGTCTGGATGCCGGCGTCATTTACAAGGGTTATCATTCCGATGCGGCCCGGACCCACGCCGTCGGCCTGATCAGTCCGGAGGCGGAGAAACTGATAGCGGTTACGCGGGAATGTTTCTTCGAAGGGATTAAATATGCAAAAGTTGGCAATCATTTGAATGATATCTCCTCGCATATTCAGGCTTACGCAGAGAAGTTCGGCTATGGCGTGGTCCGTGATCTGGTTGGTCACGGGATCGGCAGCCATCTGCATGAAGACCCTGAGGTGCCGAACTTTGCAAGAAGGATGCGCGGCATACGGCTGCGCGCGGGCATGACACTGGCGGTGGAACCGATGATCAATGCGGGAAAGCCGGATGTGGACTGGCTGGACGATGGCTGGACCGTGGTGACGCGGGACGGCTCCCTGTCCGCCCATTATGAGAACACGATTCTGATCTGTGAGAACGGCCCGGAGATTCTGTCGCTGTCGTCAGAAGGGCTTTAAGAGCAACTAAGTGTCAGCCTCAAGGGAGGAGAAAACCGTATGTCTAAGGCGGACGTAATTGAGATCGAGGGAGTTGTTGTTGAGAAACTTCCCAATGCCATGTTTCAGGTGAAGCTGGAGAACGGGCACCAGGTGCTGGCTCACATCAGCGGCAAGCTTCGGATGAACTACATCAAGATCCTGCCGGGAGACCGTGTCACTCTGGAGATGTCTCCGTACGACCTGACGAAAGGCCGAATCATCTGGAGGGATAAGTAAGGTCGGCGAAACTGCCGGGCGAAGCCCTAAAAATGAAAAAAATGCTTGCTTTCCCGAAAACAAAGTGCTATACTATTATGGCGACTTTGTTGAAGTAATGGGTGAAGTATGCTCTGCACCCGGACAGGGGAGAAAGGAGAATTACCGTGAAAGTCAGATCCTCAGTGAAACCGATTTGCGAAAAATGCAAGGTTATCAAGCGCAAGGGCAGTATCCGGATTATCTGTGAGAACCCCAAGCACAAACAGAGACAAGGTTAAGTTTTTAAATAATACAGGAGGTGTAACAGGCACATGGCTCGTATTTCAGGTGTTGATTTGCCAAGGGAAAAACGTGTAGAGATCGGTCTGACCTATATCTACGGCATCGGACGTACCAGTTCTAACCGCATCCTTAAGGAAGCCGGCGTGAACCCGGATACCCGTGTCAAAGATCTGACAGACGATGAAGTGCGTAAGATTTCCGCTGTGATCGCCGATACCCAGGTGGTAGAGGGCGATCTGCGCAGAGAAGTCGCGATGAACATCAAGCGTCTTCAGGAAATCGGCTGCTACCGCGGCATCCGCCACAGAAGAAGCCTTCCGGTTCGCGGTCAGAATACCAAGAACAACGCGAGAACCCGCAAGGGACCGAGGAAGACTGTGGCGAACAAGAAGAAGTAATATTACGTAGAATCACGTTACATGTTTTAAAAACAGGAAACAGCGATTCGAGCAATCAGGAAGAAAGTAGGTTAGTTTAAAATGGCTAAAAAAGTGTCCACTGCGAAGAAAGTGACAAAAAAGCGTGTCAAGAAAAACGTTGAACGCGGACAGGCACATATCCAGGCATCTTTCAACAACACGATCGTGACGTTGACGGATACCCAGGGCAATGCGTTGTCATGGGCAAGTGCCGGTGGTCTGGGATTTAGAGGTTCAAGGAAATCTACTCCCTATGCAGCTCAGATGGCAGCAGAAACCGCTGCGAAGGCAGCGATCGTACATGGCCTGAAATCCGTTGATGTTATGGTCAAGGGCCCGGGCTCAGGACGTGAGGCGGCTATCCGCGCACTGTCCGCGTGCGGCATCGAAGTAACAAGTATCAAGGACGTAACCGCAGTTCCGCATAACGGCTGCCGTCCGCCCAAGCGTAGAAGAGTCTGATAGGAGGTACGAAAAGTGGCAGTAGATAGAGTTCCTGTTCTTAAAAGATGCAGATCCCTTGGTTTGGAGCCTGGTTATTTAGGAATAGACAAGAAATCAAACAGAGAGTTAAAGAGAGCAAACCGTAAGGTGAGTGAGTACGGCATGCAGCTTCGTGAGAAGCAGAAAGCCAAGTTCATCTACGGTGTGCTGGAGAAGCCGTTCCGCAATTACTATGCGAAGGCGGAGCGTATGGAAGGTCAGGCCGGTGAGAACCTGATGATCCTTCTGGAGAGAAGACTGGACAGCGTGATCTTCCGCATGGGCTTTGCCCGTACGAGAAGAGAGGCCCGTCAGATCGTCGATCACAAACAGCTTCTTGTCAACGGCAAGAGCGTGAATATTCCGTCCTATCTTGTGAAGGCCGGCGATGTGATCGAAGTGAAGGAGAAGTGCAAGTCCTCCCAGAGATATAAGGATGTTCTGGAGACGACCGGCGGACGCCTGATTCCCGCGTGGCTTGACGTGGATTCCGAGAATCTGCGCGGCACCGTAAGTGCGCTGCCCACCAGAGAGGAGATCGACGTTCCGGTCAACGAGATGCTGATCGTCGAGTTGTACTCGAAGTAATCCGTAGAGCATACCCAAAAAGGAGGGGCTAGAGTGTTCGAGTTTGAGAAACCCAATATCGAGATTGCAGAGATTTCTGATGACAGGAAATACGGAAGGTTCGTAGTAGAACCGCTCGAAAGAGGCTACGGCACCACACTTGGCAATTCTCTCAGGAGAATCATGCTTTCATCCTTGCCGGGTGCTGCGGTGAGTCAGGTGAAGATTGACGGCGTTCTGCATGAGTTCAGTTCCATCCCCGGCGTTAAGGAGGATGTGACGGAAATCATCATGAACGTGAAGAGTCTGTCCATCAAGAACAGCAGCGATAGCAACGAGATAAAGACAGCGTACATTGACTTCGAAGGGGAAGGCGTCGTGACAGGCGCCGACATCCAGGCGGATCAGGATATTGAGATCATCAATCCGGAGCAGGAGATCGCGCATTTGAGCGGCGGTGCCGACAGCAAGTTCTATATGGAGCTTACGATTTCAAAGGGCCGCGGTTATGTGAGTGCCGATCGGAACAAGAAAGATGATATGCCCATCGGCGCGATTGCCGTGGACTCCATCTATACGCCGGTAGAGCGTGTCAATATGACCGTCGAGGATACCCGTGTGGGTCAGCAGACAGACTATGACAAGCTGACGCTTGACGTCTGGACCAACGGTACCCTTGCGCCCGACGAGGCGGTCAGCCTTGCGGCGAAGGTACTCAGCGAGCACCTGAATCTGTTCATTGATCTGTCCGAGAACGCCAGGACCGCCGAGGTCATGGTGGAGAAGGAAGACAATGAGAAAGAGAAGGTTCTCGAGATGAACATCGACGAACTGGAGCTTTCCGTCCGTTCCTATAACTGCCTGAAACGCGCAGGCATCAATACCGTGGAAGAGCTTTGCAACCGCACTTCCGAAGATATGATGAAGGTTCGCAATCTTGGCCGGAAATCCCTGGAGGAGGTTCTGTCCAAGTTAAAGGAACTGGGACTTCAGCTGAATCCCGGCGACGAATAATTTGGCGTCCCGGTGATATACGCCGCCCCCGTAAGACCGATGCAGCAGGGGAACGGTGGGACATTTAACAGGAAGATGCAGCGCAGGTAAGACCGAAGGGCACAGCGCCGCTCTCCGGAATCAATGGAGGAAGAAAACATGGCAGGATATCGCAAGCTGGGCAGAACGTCCAGCCAGAGAAAGGCATTACTCAGAAATCAGGTAACCGCTCTTTTGTATCACGGAAAGATCGTTACCACCGAGGCCAGAGCCAAGGAGATCCGTAAGATCGCCGAGGGTCTGATTGCCAGGGCCGTCAAGGAGAAGGACAACTTCGAGACCGTGAAGGTGACCGCCAAAGTCCCGCGCAAGGACAAGGACGGCAAGCGTGTCAAGGAAGTAAAGGACGGCAAGAAAGTGACCGTCTACGACGAGGTCGAGAAGGAGATTAAGAAGGATCTGCCCTCCAGGCTGCATGCCAGAAGGCAGATACTGAAGGTTCTCTATCCGGTAACCGAAGTCCCGACAACTCCGGCCGGCCGTAAGAGGAACACGAAGGAAGCCGATATTGTCGCGAAGCTGTTCGACGAGGTCGCTCCCAAGTATGTGAACCGCAATGGCGGTTACACCAGAATTGTCAAGATCGGCCAGCGCAAAGGCGACGGCGCGATGATGGTTCTGATCGAACTGGTTTGATCGGATCAGAATGACAAGTTGTAATTGAATCAGCCACAGATATGATCCCGCTCGCAATGAGCGGGATTTTCCTGTCTTCATACGAGCAAAGCGCCAGTGACGCACTGCCCGTATTGACTGTCACTTTAGGAAAATGGTATGAAAAAGAAAGAATATCTTAAGTTGACGGTACTGAATGAGCTGGGTATAATGATAAATAAAGACGTTACCAGACCTTTTGGGGAGGAATTCAGATGAGAGGACGAAAATACGGCAGAGTCCTGGCTGCTGTTCTGGCTTGCCTGATGGCGTTTGGGGTCTGCGAGACGGCCTGGGCGAAAGATGTGGCGATCACCAGTGTTGGGATACGAGTTGGATTGACGATCGACCCTGGAGATACGCTGCCGGAATATATTGACTGTATTGTTGGTTCTACCGAAGCTCAGCCGGACAAGAAGGCCTACGCCGCTACGAACTCAACGAAATACGAGGTACGTTCTGCAGAATGGGTGACTTCCGAAGACCGGTATATCGCGGTTGGGGAGTTGCCGAAGATGCGGGTTTATCTTGAACCGGAGTCAGGTTATGCTTTCCGCGGTTCCTATGGTTCCGGAAGTATCACGGTCAAGGGCGGAACCTTCGTCAGTGCCCGCAGAGAAGCAGACGGGATGCTGGCAGTCGTCGTTTCCGTACCGGTCAAGGGGGCCTACGCGGCGCCCTCCGACGCTCAGTGGCGCAGCAACGGTCTGGGACGGGCCGAGTGGAACACGGAGATGAGCAGATATGACGATTATTACGCAGCGACGACGTCCGGATACTACGATGTGTATCTGTACCGTGGCAGCACCCTTGTATACAAACTGGAGGATTATTACGGAACTTCCTGCAATTTTTATCCGTATATGACGAAAAAGGGCAGCTATTTCTTCCGCGTCCGCACGGTGCCTCATACGACGCAGCAGAAGCAGTACGGTACAAAGAGTGAGTGGACGGAATCTGACGATTTTTATATTGACGAAGATCATGTATCCGACGGGAGCGGTCAGGTGGCGATGGATGGTATTGCCGCCAGTACGACGCAGGTTGGCTGGGTCAGCTCCGGCAGCGACTGGTATTTCCGGTATCCGACCGGGCAGTATCAGACGAACGGATGGCTGCAGCTGAACGGGATCTGGTACCTGTTTGACGGGAATGGACGGATGCTGACCGGATGGCAGCAGTGGAAGGGCGGCTGGTACTATATGCAGCCCAACGGCACGATGCTGACCGGCTGGATCCTGGCCGGCAACAAGTGGTACTACCTGAACACGGTCGCCGACGGCGTGGAGGGTATGATGCGTACCGGCTGGCTGACGAAGAACGGTAAGACCTATTTTCTGAACAGCAACGGGGAGATGGCGGAAGGCTGGACGGCAATCGGTAATAAATACTACTATTTCTATCCGGGTTACGGTTATATGGCGACGAACACCACGGTTGATACGTATTTCCGCGTGGGAGCCGACGGGGCCTGGATTCAGTAGAAGATTGAAACGGAACGGGGCGCCAGGGGTGGGCGCGGCCGGGAATTCCGATGAAGGAAGCAGACGGGGAGTACAGAATGAAGGGGTGCAGCGTGTGGGACTGCATCCCTTTTATTGTCAGAGACTGCATTTACCGGTTGACGAACGGAGAGATTTCTACTAAAATTGAAAAAATGTGAGTGGTGGTGGAACGATGGGAATTATCAGGGCTGAAAAACTGGTTTTTGATTATATCAGACGCGATGAAGAAGAGAATATCGAGGAAGTGGACCGGGCGATTGACGGACTCAGCGTCGATGTGGAGAAGGGCAGCTTTGTGGCGATCCTGGGACACAACGGCTCCGGCAAATCGACGCTTGCGAAGCATATCAATGCGATCCTGACGCCGACCGGGGGGACGGTCTGGGTTGCGGAGATGAATACTGCGGATGAGAGTAAGGTCTGGGAGATCCGCAAGCGGGCCGGGATGGTATTTCAGAATCCGGACAACCAGATCATCGGCAATGTCGTCGAGGAAGATGTGGGCTTCGGTCCGGAGAATATCGGCGTACCGACGGACGATATCTGGAAGCGGGTGGATGAGAGTCTCGAGGCGGTGGGAATGACCGCATATCGTTACAAGTCCCCGAATAAGCTGTCAGGCGGTCAGAAGCAGCGCGTTGCGATAGCGGGCGTGATGGCGATGCGGCCGTCGTGTATTGTTCTGGATGAGCCGACCGCGATGCTGGATCCGAACGGGCGGAAAGAAGTGATCCGCACCGTGCGTGAACTGAATCAAAAGGAAGGAATCACGGTGATTCTGATCACGCATTATATGGAAGAAGTGATTCACGCAGACCGCGTGATCGTGATGGATGAAGGGAAAATCGTAATGGACGGAACGCCGCGGGAGATTTTCTCGCGGGTGGACGAACTGAAATCGTACCGGCTGGACGTGCCGCAGGTGACGGAACTGGCGTATGAGCTGCGTAAAGCCGGCGCAGAGATACCGGAGGGGATTCTGTCGCTGGAGGAATTTGTCGGGAGCTATATGAAGGCTTATGCGGCGCAGGGCGGCCGGGAGAACTGTGCAGACGGCGGGCAGAGAACTGACTGCCGGTCACAGAAGGAGATGCAGTAGTATGGCAATCAAGGTGGAGAACCTGACATTTGTATATAATCCGGGAACGGCGCTTGAACAGTGCGCGGTTAATAACGTCAGTTTCGAGATTCCGGACGGACAGTTCGTGGGCCTGATCGGTCACACCGGTTCCGGCAAGTCCACACTGATCCAGCACTTAAACGGTCTGGTGAAGCCGACCGGCGGAAAGATCTATTATAACGGCGAGGATATATACGCAGAGGGCTACAGTCTGAGGCAGCTTCGAAGCAAGGTGGGGCTGGTTTTCCAGTATCCGGAGCATCAGTTGTTCGAGGTGGACGTCATTTCCGATGTGTGTTACGGACCGCGCAATCTGGGGCTTTCGGAGACGGAAGCGCGCAGCAGGGCGGAAGAGGCGCTTCGGCTTGTGGGTATGAAGGAGAAGTATTGGGAGCAGTCGCCGTTTGAACTGTCCGGCGGACAGAAACGGCGGGTTGCGATTGCCGGTGTGCTGGCGATGAATCCGGAGGTGTTGATTCTGGACGAGCCGACGGCGGGGCTGGATCCGAAGGGACGGGACGAGATACTGAATGAGATCGCAGCGCTGCATGAGGCGCGGAACATGACAATCATTCTGGTGTCGCACAGCATGGAAGATATGGCCCGTTACGCGGATCGGCTGCTGGTGATGAACCATGGGGAGAAAGCATTTGACGGGACGCCGAAAGAGGTGTTTCAGCATTATCGGGAGCTCGAGCAAATGGGACTTGCGGCACCGCAGGTGACGTATGTGGTTCACGCGCTGCGGGAGCGGGGCGTAGAGATTGACGAGGACATTACTACGGTGGAGGAAGCCCGGGGCGCGCTTCTGGCGGCGCTTCGGCTGCAGCCGTAACACTGCGAATCAATGGAAATCCGGCGTGTACCGCGGGAAACTGACACGTTCGGGAAAGGTATGGTTATGCTAAGGGAGATTACGATCGGACAATATTATCCGGTGGATTCGGTACTGCACCGCATGGATCCGCGGACGAAGCTGTTTGGGACGATGGTTTATATTATTTCGCTGTTTTTAACGGATAACGTCTGGGGGTATACTGCTGCGGCCCTGTTTCTGGCGCTTGTGATCAGGCTGTCCCATGTACCGGTTTCTTTTATGGTGCGTGGACTGAAGGCAATTCTGTTCCTGCTTCTGATCAGCGTCAGCTTCAATCTGTTTCTGACGGAAGGTGAGGAGATTTTCCGCATCTGGGTGCTGCATGTAACAAAGGAAGGCGTGCGTATGGCAGGTTTTATGGCGGTGCGGCTGATCTTTCTGGTTATGGGGTCTTCCGTGATGACGCTGACGACCACGCCGAACCAGCTGACGGACGGTCTGGAGAAAAGTCTGGGCTTTCTTAAGAAGGTAAAGGTACCGGTTCATGAGATGTCGATGATCATGTCAATCGCGCTGCGTTTTATTCCGATCCTCGTGGAGGAAACGGATAAGATCATGAAGGCGCAGATGGCGCGCGGCGCAGATTTTGAGAGCGGCGGCCTGATCCAGAAGGCGAAGAGCATGGTGCCGCTTCTGGTGCCGCTGTTTATCTCGGCATTCCGGCGGGCGACGGATCTGGCGATGGCGATGGAGGCGCGCTGTTATCATGGCGGCGAAGGCCGCACGAAGATGAAACCGCTTCGCTACGCGGGACGCGACTATGCGGCGTACGCGGTCTATGCAGGATATCTGGGAGTCATTGTGCTGACGAAGGCGGTGCTGTAAGGAGAGCGGACAGCAGAAGGGAGGCAGCGTGTGAGGCGGATCAAACTGGTACTTGCGTATGACGGGACGAACTACAGCGGATGGCAGTTCCAGAAGAATGCGCTGACGATCGAGGAAGTGCTGAATCAGTCGCTTTCGAAGCTGTTAGGCGAGGAGATTGCGGTAATCGGTGCGAGCCGGACCGACGCGGGCGTTCACGCATTGGAGAATGTAGCCGTGTTCGACACAGCGAATCCGATGGCGGCAGACAAGATCTGTCTGGCACTTAATCAGTGGCTGCCGGAGGACATCCGGGCGCTTCGCTCGGAGGAAGTGTCTGCGGACTGGCATCCCCGCAAGCAGAACTGCACGAAGACCTACGAGTACCGGATTCTGAACCGGAAGATCAATCTGCCGACCGAGCGGCTGTATTCGTATTTCTGCTATTTTTCGCTGGATCTGGAGAAAATGAGGGCGGGTGCGGCCTGCCTGATTGGCGAGCATGATTTCAGAAGTTTCTGCGCCCCGAGAGGGCAGGCGGAAGAAACAGTCAGGACCATTTACAGTATTTCGATTGACAAGAGCGGCGATATGATTACGCTGCGCATAAGCGGCAGCGGCTTTCTTTACAATATGGTGCGGATTATCGCTGGGACACTGATCCGTGTGGGTGTCGGCATGTATCCGCCGGAATATGTGGAGGAGATTCTGGATGCGCGTGACCGGCGCAAAGCCGGGCCAACCGCACCGGCAAAAGGGCTGACGCTTGTGAGCATGGAGTACGAGACGGCGCTGCGGGAGCGGATTGCCGGTGAGAATAAGGACTGGGCTTATGAGCTGGACCAGCGGGAGATTGCGGCAAACGGCAGGGCGTACCTGACCATCCGTCGCTGTGCGGCGCGGGATTTCGACCGGCTTCTTCTGCGTGTGACGCACCAGGCCGTGCGCAACGGGGCGCGGGAGGTATATGCCTGCGATCAGGAAGGAGAACGCATTGATCCGGAGCGCAGTTACGGATATTACCGGTTTCAGCGGATCAAAATGGATGATGAGGAATATCATAAGACGCTCTGCAGACAGAAAGCGGCGGATAGCGAGTGGTTTCGGACGACAGGCGCGGGGTATCCGAGGAGCGGGGAAAGCGCGGACTGAGAAGGCGCGCAGGCATGTGCAGAACTGCGCTGAAGTGCATATTTTCTGGAAAAAATGGGTTGACACGCCCGAAAACGTGTTATATAATGTGTAAATGCGACGTTAGGCGAATGCTTTTGCCAAAGCCCCGGAAGAAGCGTTTTGCGTATCGATATTGCGAGATCAGGTAACATTGGTGTTATTACAGGAGGTCAACCGATGAAGAGTTTTATGGCTAGTCCGGCGACCATCGAGCGGAAGTGGTATGTTGTCGATGCGACCGGATATACATTAGGGCGTCTGGCGGCGGAAGTTGCCAAGGTGCTTCGCGGCAAGAACAAGCCCATTTATACACCGTTCATGGATTGCGGCGACTATGTGATTATTGTCAATGCCGCGAAGGTGAAGGTCACCGGCCGCAAGCTGGATCAGAAGATTTATTATCATCATTCCGAATATGTAGGCGGCATGAGAGAGACCACACTGCGCGAGATGATGGCGAAGAAGCCAGAGCGCGTAGTTGAACTGGCGGTCAAAGGCATGCTTCCCAAGGGTTCCTTAGGACATGACATGTACAGAAAGCTTCACGTATACGCGGGCCCGGAGCACGAGCACGCAGCGCAGAAGCCGGAAGTGCTGGAATTTAAGTTTTAAGGACTGAAAGGAGGAGAATAGCATGGCCGCTACAAGATATTACGGAACAGGCAGAAGGAAGAAATCCGTAGCCAGAGTTTATTTGATGCCGGGAACCGGCAAGATCACGATTAATAAGAGGGATATCGACGAGTACCTTGGTCTGGAGACCTTAAAGCTGGTCGTTCGTCAGCCCCTTGTAGCCACGGACAATGTTGACAAGTTCGACGTTCTGGTCAATGTCCGCGGCGGCGGTTTCACCGGCCAGGCTGGTGCCATCCGTCACGGTATCTCCCGAGCCCTGCTCCAGGCAGATCCCGAGTATCGTCCGATCCTCAAGCAGGCCGGATACCTCACCAGAGATCCGAGAATGAAAGAGCGTAAGAAATACGGCCTCAAAGCCGCCCGTCGCGCTCCGCAGTTTTCAAAGAGATAAGGGTTATTGCGAATCAGGATATACAGAAAGAGTCCCAGGGATGCTTGCATACCTTGGACTCTTTCTGTATATCCTGATTCATAAGAAGACAAGAGATGACCGAGATGAAGCGAAGCGGAATCGAGGCCATCTCTTGGATTCGCAATAACCCGCCGCCGCGGTCCGCGGACAGCCAGCTAAGAAATAAGAAGACAAGAACTAACCGAGCCGAATCAAGCCGAATCAAGCCCTCTCCTGTCTTCGCAATAACCCGCCGCCGCGGCTCACCACCACCCCGCCATCAAAACAACAAAATAACTATAGATATCCAAGCGAAAGTGAAGTATAATGAGACTGAACAGTCAGACAGAATAATGCCTCCGGAATGCAGCATTCGTGGAGGTGTTGTTATTTGAAAAGGAGGTTTCGTCTATGTCACCCAATTCCATTCCCCGTTCCCTGATGGAGCAGATTCTGGAACGGGCTATGACTACGGGCGCCGATTATGCGGAGCTGTATCTGGAACATACGGGGAGCCGTTCCATTCATTTGATGAACGGAAGCGTTTATTCGATCAGCGACCAGCTGATTTCCGGAGCCGGCATTCGTATTTATATGGGCTTAAGAAGCGTCTTTGCCAGCACTTCCGATCTTACCGGGAAGGGGCTGCTTGCCTGTGCGGACCGTGTGGCCGGCGCGCTGGCCGAAAGTGTGCAGCCGGCGGCCATTCATCTGCGGGAACGCATTTTCGGAGATATTCATCCGGTACGGATTGTGCCGGCTGATACGGCAAACAGGGATAAGATTGATGTCCTGAAAGAGGCCTGTGAGGCGGCGGGGACTGTGCATGAAACCATTTCTCAGGTCAGCGGCGTCTTCCTCGATGTGGATCACCGGATTCAGGTTGCCAACAGCGAGGGGCTTCTCGCTTCCGACCGTCAGATCCGCAGCCGCCTGACTGTTTCCGCCACGGCAAGCCTAAACGGTGAGAATCAGAGCGGTTCCTGTTCCCACGGACACCGCGTCGGCTTTGAACTCTGTGAAATGATCGAACCGCGGGCTGTAGGAGTGGAGGCAGCGACGCAGGCAGTGACGATGCTGAATGCCGGTTACTGCCCGGCGGGGAAGATGACCGTGGCGATCGGCAATGGGTTCGGCGGCGTGATTTTCCATGAAGCCTGCGGTCATTCGCTGGAGGCGGCATCCGTGGCCTACGGTCAGTCGGAATTCGCCGGTAAGCTGGGACAGCAGGTGGCGAACCCGAAAGTAACCGCGGTCGACGATGGTACAATTCCCAACGAATGGGGGTCCATGAACATCGACGATGAGGGGACGCCGGCCAGAAAGAATGTCCTGATCGAAAACGGGATCCTGAAGTCCTATATGATCGATAAATTCAACGCCCGCCGGATGGGCCTGCCGGCGACCGGCAATTCGCGCAGACAGGGATATGACTATGAACCCACATCCCGGATGACAAACACTTATATCGCGCCGGGAACGGACAGCGACGAGGATATCATTTCCTCCATCGAATACGGCCTGTATGCGAAGAAAATGGGCGGCGGGTCCGTCAATCCGATCACCGGGGAATTCAACTTCGGGGTTGCCGAGGCCTATATGATCCGCGGCGGCAAGATCTGCGAGCCGGTCCGCGGCGCCAGTCTGGTGGGCAAAGGTTCGGATGTGATCCGGAAGATCGATATGGTCGGGAAGGATCTGCAGCTGGCGGCCGGTATGTGCGGCGCTTCCAGCGGAAGAATTCCCACGACAGTCGGCCAGCCGCTGATCCGCGTGTCGGATATTACGGTAGGCGGAAGAAATCAGTAAAGGAGAGGTCCGAAATGAATTATCAGGAATTTAAGGATAAGGTGTTTGAGCGGGCCTGTGCCTGCGGCCTGACGGAATATGAGCTGTATTATATGCGGTCCCGGTCGTCGGATATCGGGGCGTTTGAGGGAGAGGTGAAGGGGTTCTCCAGTTCGGAGGACGCGGCCGCCTGCTTTCGGTGCGTTTACCGGGGGCATATCGGAAGCGCCTCGACGAGCCTGTTTACGGAGGATGAGGCGGAGCGGCTGGTAGCCCATACCATGGAGAATGCCTCCTGCATCGAGAAAGACGAACCGGTTCTTTTCTGTAAGGGCGGTCTGGTTTACGAGAAGGCGGAGCCGCGCATGGTCAGCGAGGTGTCAACGGCGCAGATGGCGGAGCTTGCAAAGCGGGAGCTTAAGCTTTGCCGTGACGCGGATCGGAGAGTCACCGGTAATTCGGAGGCCGGAACCTGGACCAGTCATTCGGAAATCTGTCTGGATAATTCCAATGGGGTGCATCTGACAGGGGAACTTCATGCAGGCGCGGTGTTTGCGCAGGTGGTCGCGAAGGATGGGGAGGACGTAAGCAGCGAGTACGGCTTTCGCTGCGGAAGCGTGGATCAGATCGATCTGGAGGAGCTGGCCCGGGAGACGGTGCAGAAGGCGCTGGACTCTCTGGGCGCATCGGCTCCCGACAGCGGCGTCTGTCCGGCCGTGATCGCCCCGGAAGCAATGACCAGTCTGCTGGCGGCGTTCTCGCCGGCGTTTTCCGGGGAGAATGCGGTCAACGGCCTTTCCCTGCTGAAAGGGAAGGAAGGGACGAAGATAGCGTCGGATTGTGTGACTATTATGGACAATCCGTTTTATGAGGAGAGTTTCCGGCAGATTCCGTTTGACGGAGAGGGGATGCCCGCCCGGTGCAAGGCGGTGATTGAAAACGGGACGCTGAAAACGCTGCTGTACGATCTTGCTTCGGCCGCCAGGGCCGGAACGGAATCGACGGGCAATGCATCCAGAATGTCGGTCAGTTCGCCGATTTCCGTGCAGCCGACCAATTTCTATCTCCGGCCGGGGACGGTAACTGCGGAAGAGATTTGCGCGATAGCAAAGGACGGCATCCTGATTACCGGGGTTCAGGGCCTTCACGCGGGCGCCAGCTTTGTATCGGGTGATTTCTCGCTGCAGAGCAGCGGTTTCCTGATCCGGAACGGAAGAAAAGACCGGCCGGTGAAATCATTTACCATTGCGGGCAATTTCTTCGAACTGCTTAAGAAGGTGACGGCGGTCGGAAATGATATGAAGTTTAACAGTATGCGGGGCTTCGGTTCGCCCAGCCTTCTGGTGAAGGAGATCGCGGTCAGCGGCAAATAGAGGAGGCGTCTGAATGGGCGGACAGGCAGAAGGAAGGAGACCCGCGAAACACCTGTGCGTGGGTCTGCTGGCCCATGTAGATGCGGGAAAGACCACGTTGTCGGAAGGGATTCTCTATGAGACCGGGACTATCCGCAGGCTGGGCCGTGTGGATAACCGGGATGCCTTTCTGGACACTTATGAAATGGAGCGTGCCAGGGGCATTACGATTTTTTCCAAACAGGCGGTATTCGATCTGGGGGATATCCGTGTGACGCTTCTGGACACGCCGGGGCATGTGGATTTCTCCGCGGAGATGGAGAGGACACTTCAGGTGCTGGATTGCGCCGTCCTGGTGATCAGCGGCGCGGACGGCGTTCAGGGACATACGGAAACTTTGTGGCGGCTGCTGAGACGCTATCGAGTTCCGGTGTTTCTGTTTGTCAATAAAATGGATCAGCCGGGGACAGACCGGCAGGCGCTGCTTGCCGGACTGCAGAAGCGGCTGGACGCGAACTGTATCCCTTTTGATGTCCTGACCGTATCCGAAGATGGAAATGTTGCCGGAGGCAGGGCGGTAGGAAGCGCGGACAGTGTTGCCGGGATGGCATCCCAGTCGGCCGAAATCATGGAAGAACTCGCGATGTGCGATGAGGCGGTTCTGGAAAGTTATCTCGAAAGCGGCACGGTGCGCGCGGAGGACATCCGGCAGCTGGTTGCGGCCCGGAAGGTCTTCCCATGCTATTTCGGTTCGGCGTTGAAGCTTCAGGGCGTGGAAGAACTGCTGCACGGGATTGAAGCGTTCGGCAGCGCGGCCGGTCGGCTGGATGCACAGGACGGCATGAATGCAGGCGGTGCGGCTGCGCCGTTCGGGGCGCGCGTCTTCAAAATATCACGTGACGATGCCGGAAACCGGCTGACACATATGAAGATCACAAGCGGTACCCTGAAGGTGAAGGATTTGCTCCCGGAGGCAGCGTCCGCGGCAGCGTCTGGGGTAAGGTCCGCGCCATTTTCCGCGGCAGGCGGCAGGCCGCCGGCGGAGAATGAAAAAGTCAATCAGATCCGGATCTATTCGGGCGCGAAGTATGAGCTGGCGGGAGAAGCCGGCCCCGGGGTGATCTGTGCGGTGACCGGTCCCATTGCTACATATGCCGGTCAGGCGCTCGGGGCAGAAGCGGCACGGGGGCAGGAGATGCCGCTGCTGGAACCGGTACTCACCTATCAGGTGATTCTTCCTCCGGGCAGCGATGTCCACGGGATGCTTGCGAAGCTGCGCCAGCTGGAGGAAGAAGAGCCGATGCTGCGCATCGCATGGAATGAGGCGCTGGGTGAGATTCAGGCCCAGGTTATGGGACAGGTGCAGATTGAGATACTGAAGAATCTGATCCGGGAGCGATTCGGTACGGATGTGGAATTCGGTACCGGCCATATTGTATACAAGGAAACGGTCACTGCGCCTGTCGAGGGCGTGGGGCATTACGAGCCGCTGCGGCATTATGCGGAGGTGCATCTGCTTCTGGAACCCGCGCCCCGTGGAAGCGGCCTGAGCTTCGGCACGGCCTGCAGCACCGATGTACTGGATCTGAACTGGCAGCGGCTGATCCTGACGCATCTGGAGGAGAAACGCCATGTCGGCGTGCTGACCGGCGCGCAGATTACGGATATGAAGATTACTCTGCTGACGGGCCGGGCGCATCTGAAGCACACGGAGGGCGGGGATTTCCGCCAGTCCACCTATCGGGCGGTGCGTCACGGGCTGATGCAGGCACTGACAGCGGGAAATTACCTGCTTCTGGAGCCGTATTACCACTTTCGGCTGGAGGTGCCGATGGAAGCTGCCGGGCGGGCGCTTTCGGATCTGGAACGGATGAACGCGGCTTTCGCTGGACCCGAGGTGGACGGAGAAATGGCGGTCATCACCGGTGATGCGCCGGTTTCCGAGATGGGAAATTATCAGATGGAAGTGGCTGCATACTCGAAGGGGCGCGGCCGGCTCAGCTGCAGCCTGAAAGGTTACGAGCCGTGCCACAATGCGCCGGAAGTGATTGCGGCGGCTGCTTACGACCCGCAGGCGGATCTGGAGAATCCCTGCGGCTCCGTATTCTGCGCCCATGGCGCGGGTTTCGCGGTAGACTGGAAGGATGTCGGGAGATATATGCATCTGGAGAGTCCGCTCATGCTGACGGCAAGAAGGGAACAGGCCTCCGGTCAGTCCGGCGGTCATGCGGCAGCTTCCGGTCAGTCCGGCGGTCATGCAGGGCGAAGCGCCGCGTGGGGAGCCGAAGACAGGGAACTGGAGGCCATTTTCACACGGACCTATGGGGAGCGGAAAACCCGTCTTCCGTCGGAACATTCACCGCGGCACATCAGCTTCGACCGGAAGCGGACGCCGAAATCGGAAGAGACGCCGGAGGAAGAATACCTGCTGGTGGACGGTTACAATATTATCTACGCCTGGCCGGAGCTTCACGAACTGGCGGAGACGACGATCGACGGAGCCCGGCAGCGGCTGATGGATATTCTGTGTAATTATCAGGGATACACGGGATGTATTCTGATTCTCGTGTTTGACGCATATAAAGTGGAAGGGGGCCTCGGACAGGCCATCAACTACCACAATATCCATGTTGTCTACACGAAAGAGGCCGAGACCGCCGACGCATATATTGAGAAGCTGGCCCATCAGATGGGAAAGAGCCATACGGTCACGGTGGCGACTTCCGACGGGTTGGAGCAGCTGATTATCCGCGGCGCGGGCTGCCGCCTTTTATCGGCGCAGGATCTGCGGGAAGCGGTCGTGTATGTCAATGAACAGATTCGCGCGGAGCATCTGGCGGGACTTTCCCGGCCGTCGGTCCGCGGCGGGAATTACCTGTTAAATCACGCGGACGGAGAGCTGCGGGAATACCTGGAAGAGGTAAGACTTGGAAAAGAAGGAGATTATCATGGCAGAGAAGCTGACAAAAAGTGACGTGAAAAAGATTGAGGAGGAGATCGAATACCGGAAGCTTGTGGTTCGCAAGGAGGCGCTGGAGGCGGTGAAGGAAGCGCGCGCTCATGGGGATTTAAGCGAGAATTTCGAATATCACGCGGCAAAGAAGGACAAAAACCAGAACGAGAGCCGCATCCGCTATCTGGAAAAGCTTCTGCGTACGGCCGAGATCATCTCTGACGAGTCGAAGGCCGACGAGGTGGGACTGAACAATACGGTCGAACTCTATATGGAGGACGACGACGAGGTGGAAACCTACCGTCTGGTTACGTCGATCCGCGGCAGCTCCCTGCACGGCCTGATCAGTACGGAATCCCCGCTGGGGCGCGCCGTGCTGGGGCATAAGGCCGGTGAGCGTGTGTATGTCCGGGTCAATGAGACGGCCGGCTACTATGTGGTAATCCGTTCGATCGACAAAAGCACGGACGACAAAGATGATAAGATCCGAAGTTACTAGAAAAGGGGGCCGCTTCAGCGGACCCCTTTCATCTTCCCGTCTTTGTTTACATAGTAATTATCAATCCACTGATCTTTCGCCAGGACACCTTTCTCGTCGAAATAATACCAGGAACCCTTGAGCTTAAACCAGCCGGTCTTCAGAACGCCCTCTTCGTCGAGGTAGTAAGTCTTCTCACTATCCTCGATCCAGCCGGTCAAAAGGACGCCGTTCTCGTCAAGGTAGTAGGTCTTGCCGTCTTCTTTGATCCAGCCTTTGACGCTTTCGCCCTCATCATTCACATAGCTCCAGGTCTTATCCTCATGCGCCGTCCAGGTGCCGGCGTATACAGGCACGGACGTCGAAAGAAGCAGCAGAAAAGCAGTCGCGGCTGCACAGAACCGTATCTTCTTCATCCCACACAGCCTCCTTTCCTGAATCAATACCCGCAGAGCGGAACTGATATACACAGATCCGTCCGCAACTCTCTGTCTTCGCTCTCAGTATAGCACAGGGAAACGCGTTTGCCTAGGTGTTAAAAGCGGGTAAAATCTTACGATTTTCGGACATAAATCTTACCAAAAATATTTCGACAAAAACCGACATTTTCGGTGCCGAAAACATATCCAGAAGTAGTATTCGCGGAGGAATCGGAGGGTATATTTTGTGGTCGTTTTCCGGTTTTTGAAAGCGGCTCCGTGGAGCCGTGTCGAAACGCGCGAACGAATCAACTTTTCAAATCACGAAAAATGCCTTATATTGGAAACAGTCAGGAAGGAGGGGGACCAGATGGCTGACGAGGAGAAACTGTCCGTTCTGGAAGAGGAGAATCGAAGATTAAGAGAAGATAACGACAAACTGATGGAGATTGTGGTACAGATGCGGGCGACGTTAAATCGCCTGGTTCTCAGATATGTTTCAGAGGACGGATAAAAGACCGTCCTCTTTATCGTTTTCGTGCGGGCAGAACGCCGGTGACGCGGGAGCGGAAAAACCGCTATTTCTGCGCTGCCTGCATATCTTCGAGCATTCGTTTCAGTTCATTTCTCTGGCGAAGCAGATCCCAGATCGTGTCATGCATCCATTCGACAGTCTGGTTCAGTTTCCGGTTTTCCTCAGTCAGATTCTCATATTCGGAGGTCAGACGGGCGATGAGCCGTCTGTGGTTGTCCGCTTCCTCCGTTTCACTGATTGTCCCCGCGAGGGAGGGCGCCGCTTCGATGATCTTGCGGGTGATCAGCCGGTCCCGTTCAATCAGATCCATATCCGTAAATGTTCGATAAGACATTTCCAGTCGGCGCAGCCGGATGTGGCACCGATGGCAGAGCGCGTTTCTGGAGAGCTGAAAATACGCATAATGACCGCATTTTGGGCAAAAATAAGGAGAGAGTTCACTCATTGTTGTCGATCCTCTAATTGCATTTTGGTATATTGTGAACCGCTATGTGCGGGCAGTATCATATTTTTATGCAGGAAAATGCCGGAATATTCCTATTCCGGCATTTTTTGAACGGGTTTTATCAATAATTATGCAATTTACTGTACGATTCCGTCGGTATTTACCGTCCAGACCGTATCGTTGGCGTCGCGGAGGTCTCGGTAGCCGCTGCCAAGCTCCGGCTTCACAGTGGAACGGGAGGAAGCGGAAGCCTTCTGAATGGTGCCGGAGGCATTGACCAGATACCTGGTTCCTTCAAATGTTACAGGCGCGTAGCGCAGGTCGCTGTCCGCCTCCAGCCGCATGCCGTGCTCATAGATCACGTTTGCATGGATACCGTGGAAGCCCTGACCGCGGGCGGAACCGTCCGTCTGGAAGTACCAGACCTGGTTCATCTCCGTGTCGTCGCTGTAAATGGTCTGCTTGCCGGTCTTCATGACGCCGCTCTCGGCGAAGTAATAATTGGCGGTGGAACCGTCGTCAAGGGTTACAACCGTCAGGCCGGTCTGCATCTCGCCTCTGTCGTTGAACGCGTAACGGTCAGAGCCGATGCCGAAGATCTGGATGCCGCCGTTCGTCGAGTAGTGCGGCACGCCGCCTTTGAAATAGAAACGGTAGGTCTCATCTTCCGCAGAAATCCTGGGGATACCGGCGACGGTGAGCCAGCCGGAGGCACGGCGTCCATCCGCCTCATAATACTGATAGCCGGCGGCGGGGGCAGTTACGACCTTCTCAGCTTCCTGGCTTTCTTCGGAGTCAGCCGACTCCTGTGCGCCTGTGGTTTCCTTTACGGCGGCTGTTTCCTGCGCGCCTGCAGTCTCCTGCATGCTGTCTGCCTGTTCATTGGCTGTTTCCTGTGCGCCGGCAGTTCCCTGTACACTCTCGCCTTCCTGCATACTGTCTGCCTGCGCCTCGCCGGTCTCCTGTGCGGCGGCGGTCTCCTGCGTGCCGTCTGTGTTCTCTTCTGCGGCGGTTTCGGGGAGCTTGTACCAGCCGGTTACCATGACGCCATTTTCAAAGGTGTAATATGCGCCGTTGATCTTTTTATCAATCTGGTTCTCGATCCGCCTTCCGCGGCTGTCGAAATAGGCCCATACCATCGTGTCGCCGAATTCATCGCCTTCTGCCGGCAGCTGAATCCAGCCCTTCTTCATCGCGCCGCTGGCGGAGAAATAATAGGACGCGCCGTCGATTTCCGTCAGGCCCGTAGCCATGCGCCCTTCCTCATCGAAGTAATAGGTCACGCCGTCGATCTCCTTGAATTTCGCGGCGGCCATCTGGCCGTTCGCCGTGTAGTAGTACCAGTATTTCTCAGGCGCATCTTCGTCCCAGTCGTCGTCATTTGCGACTTCTACCCACTGGTTCTGGACGCGCTTTCCGTCCGCACCGGTGTAATACTCATTGATCTGACGGTTCACGGCCATATTGCCGTCCTCATCCAGATAGTACCAGTCGTTTCCGTATTTCTTCCACGAATCCGTCAGGGAGTACCCGTCGGCATCGTAGTATTTCCAGTTTCCGTCTTCCTCTGCCCAGCCTGCCTCCTGCGCCAGAGCCGCAGAACCGATGGCGAGGCTCATGGCGGTAACTGCCGCCGCGCAGAACGCGGCGCTTAATTTGATGGATTTTCTCATAAATTCAACGCTCCTTTACTTGATTGTCCTCAAATCCGTCTCTGCATTACGGTCAGATTATATACCATCGGGGCGGCCCCTGAAAAGTGAAGGTTGCTGGAAAACGGAGCAGAAAAGCGCAGAAATGGGCAGATGTAGAAAAAGGCTTTTAAGTAGGGAGAAAATGTGTTATGATAAAACAGATAGTGATATCCCGGAGGGAATGCAAAAAGGAGGACGCGGGAGTGGAGATTGTCGTCACGGGGGCTACCAGTTTTCTGGCCCGTCCGTTGGTCGGACGCCTGCTGGCAATGGGTCATCAGGTTTATGCCGTGGTTCGTCCCGGCTCTTCGAATCTTGAACTTCTGAAAAAAGAAGCGGGGGACAATCCCGGTCTGCGGCTGGTGGAGCTGGAGATGGAAAGATTTGACAGGCTCGACAGTGTGATCGGCCGTTCGTGCGGGCTCTTCTTTCATTTCGGATGGGATGGATCCGGCAGCGAGAACCGGAAGAACGCTGTTGTTCAGCAGCGGAACGCGGAGAATTCCGTCAAGGCGTTTCTCGCAGCCGAACGTCTTGGCTGCGGTCGCTTTATTTTCAGCGGATCCCAGGCGGAGTATGGCATCTGCGACGGAGAGATGACGGAGGAGACGGTGTGCAGCCCGGTGTCCGAGTACGGCAGGGCGAAGCTGGCTTTCGGCCGTCAGGCGTTTTCTCTTGCGGAGCAGCGCAGACGCAGCGGCGTATCGGAGATGGTGTATATCCATACGCGGATTTTCAGCGTCTACGGACCGGGGGATCACGAGGGTTCTCTGGTGAATACCTGTCTGAAGACCTTTGCGGCGGGACGGACCATGGAACTCGGTGACTGCGCCCGGCCGTGGAATTATTTATATATAGATGATCTGGTGGAGGGATTGCTGGCGCTGGCCTTCTGTGAGAAGGCAGCAGGCGGCGTCTATAATCTGGCGGGAGACCGTAGCGCGACCAGACCGCTGCGGGATTATGTGGAGGAAATGCATGCGCTGTGCGGCGGCCGCGGAAGCTGCGCCTACGGGAAACTTCCTCCGAACGCGGAGGGAGCGGCCCGTCTTGCGCCCTCCATTGATAAGATAACGGCGGTTACCGGCTGGAAGCCGCGTGTCCGTTTTGAGGAGGGAATTCGCAGAATGCTTGCGCAGGGAGAGCGGAAAAGAACGCAGTGTCTCATATGCGGCCGCGAATTGCCGGCTGCGGCCCTGATGCGTTTTGAGGGGATGCCGGCTTCCGCGCAGGATATTCCCGGGCCCGGGGATCTGGCCGCTGACCATGGGATTGGTCTCGGACTGTATCAGTGTCCCTCCTGCGGCCTGGTTCAGCTGGATTGTGAGCCGGTGGCGTACTATCGGGAGGTGATCCGTTCCGGCGGGTATACGACTACCATGGCCCGGCTTCGCAGGGAACAGTACAGTCATCTGATTCAACGGTATCATCTGGAAGGGAAGAAATTTCTGGAAGTTGGCTGCGGACGCGGGGAGTTTCTGCAGATGCTTGGAGAGTTTGCGGTAGACGCCTACGGTATCGAGCAGCGGAGGGAACTGGCGGATACTGCAAGAGCATCCGGCCTTCAGGTATTTGACGGCTTTACGGAGACGGCGGATACGGTGCTGGGAGATAAGGGGCCTTATGATGTGTTTTTGTCCTTTAATTTTCTGGAGCACCAGCCTGAGCCGGGCGTAATGCTCACCTGTATCCGGAATAATCTGTCGGATTCCGGCATGGGGCTGATTACGGTGCCCAGTCTGGAGTATATACTGCAATATGACGGCTATTATGAACTGATCCGGGATCATATCGCCTACTATACATTTGAGACGCTGCGGTACCTTCTGGAGCGGAATGGGTTTGCAGTGCTTGAAGAGGAAGTGGTGAACCGGGATACGCTTGCGGTGATCGTGCAGAAGACCGGCGAAGTCGGGGCCTGCAATCCGGCAGCGACGGTGCGGGACTGCGGCCTGAAGGAGCAGACCGCGGCAGGCAGTAATGCGGCGGCCCGTCCGCTCATTCCCGTGGATGTTTCCGGCTGGAAGGAAAGCTATGAACGAATCTGCAGCCAGCTGCTTGCGCTGGCCGCGGACTGTGCGGCGCAGGGGCATACCCTCGCGGTTTGGGGAGCCAGCCATCAGGGCTTTACGCTGGCGGCTACCACCTGTCTGGGGGAGAAGGCAGCCTATATCATTGATTCCGCGCCGTTTAAGCAGGGACGCTTCGCCCCCGCTTCCCATCTGCCGATCGTATCTCCGGAATCGGTGGCCGGCAATCCGCCGGATGTGATCCTGATCGCGGCGCCCGGTTATACAGAGGAGATTCGCGGGGAGATCCGCAGACGGTACGGCGAGGATATCGGGATATGGACACTGCGCAGTGAGAAGCTGGAGGAACTTTCATGAGAGCATTTGTACTGAAGGAACCGGGAGTCGCGGGCTGGGCGGATGTGCCGGAGCCGGAACTGACGCCTTATGGGGCGATTCTGGAACCGGTCGCGGCAGCCCCCTGTTCTTCCGACGTCCATACGGTTTTCGGCGGCGGTTCGCGCAAGGCCCCGAATCTGGTCCTGGGACATGAATGTGTGGGCAGGATTCTTGAAGTCGGCAGTCTGGTGCGGGATTTTGCGCTCGGAGAGATCGTGGCAGTACCTGCGATTACGCCGGACTGGCGTGATCTTGGGATTCAGGAAGGCAATTATAAGCATGCGTCGGAGCCGTTCTCCGGTCATCGTCTGGGGCGGAGCCGCCCGGGCGTGTTTGCGGAGCAGTTCGCGATTCCGGATGCGGATACCACGCTGGCGAAGATACCGGACGGTGTGACGGTTGAACAGGCGCTGATGTGCGTGGATGTGGTGACTACGGGCTTCACGGGCGCAGAGTATGCGGATATCAAATTCGGCGATACGGTGGCGGTGCTGGGTATCGGTCCCATCGGTCTGATGGCGGTGGCCGGGGCGAAGCTGCGGGGCGCGGCCCGGATTCTGGCGGTCGGAAGCCGCCAGATCTGTGTGGAGCGTGCACTGGAGTTCGGGGCCACGGAGGTGCTGGATTATCATAACGGCGATATCGTGGAGCAGGTGCTTGCGCGGACAGGCGGCCGGGGCGCGGACAGCGTCATCGTCTGCGGAGGCGGCGACGAGGTGTTTACTCAGGCGGTGGATATGGTGCGTTACGGGATCGGTACGGTCTCCAATGTGAATTATTACGGCGGTACGGGCAGCCTGCCGTTTCCCAAATTCTCGGGCGGCCGCGGAATGGCCGGCAAGACCGTACACACGGAACTGGCAGCAGGGGGCCGGGTGCGCATCGAGCGGATGATGGCGATGGCGGCAGCCGGGCGGATCGCGCCGGAACGGCTGATCACTCACCGGTTGAGCGGAATGGACAGGATAGAGGAAGCATTGTATCTGATGAAAGATAAACCACAGGATCTGATCAAGGTGATGGTCAGCGAGAAAAGAGGCACGGATGAAGACAGTCAGCGTCGTAGTACCCTGTTATAATGAGGAAGAGAATGTAAGGGCCATGGCGGACGCCCTGCGGGAGATGTTTGCGGCAGAGCTTCCCGCTTACCGGTACGAGATCATTTTCATAGATAATGATTCCCGGGACAAAACCCGTGAGATCATCCGCGAAATCTGCGCGGAGGATCCGGATGTACGCGGTATCTTCAATGCCAGGAACTTCGGTCAGTTCAATTCCCCGTATTACGCGATGCTGCAGAGCAGCGGCGACTGTACGGTTCTGATGGCGGCGGATTTCCAGGATCCGGTGGAACTGATCCCGCGGTATGTGCATGAGTGGGAGAACGGCAGCAAGATCGTCATCGGCATCAAGAAATCCAGCCGGGAGAACCGCTTCATGTATTGGCTTCGCGGCTGTTATTACAAGATAATCAAGAAACTGTCCGATGTGGAGCAGATCGAGCAGTTTACCGGCTTCGGGCTCTATGACGCATCATTCATCCGGGTGCTCAGGGAACTGGATGATCCGACGCCGTTTCTGCGGGGGATCGTCGCGGAGCTGGGCTTTAAGCGGAAGGAGATTCCCTACGAGCAGCCGAAGCGGCGGGCCGGCAAGACCAGCAATAACTTCTACAGGCTCTATGACGCGGCAATGTTAAGCGTTACCTCCTATACGAAGGCAGGGATCCGTCTGGCGACCTTTATCGGCGGTTTCAGCTGCGCAGTCAGCTTTGTGGTGGCGGTTATTTATCTGGTCATGAAGCTGATCTGGTGGGACCGGTTCCCGGCCGGCATGGCGCCCATGCTGATCGGCATGCTGTTTCTGGGTTCGGTGCAGATCTTTTTCATTGGTATGATCGGCGAATATGTCCTGTCGATCAACCAGCGGGTCATGAAGCGGCCGCTCGTGGTCGAGGAGGAACGGTTGAATTTCCCGCGGCAGGGGGACGAAGCCGGGGAGAAGAAGAAAAAGAAAAAGGACGGCAAGAACCGCGGCCGGGAGGACAAGCCCGGCAAGGCGGGGAAATCAGGCAAGGGCGGCAAGGGAAGCAGAGCCGCCGCAGATATGGCGCCGGTCGGTGTGACGGCGGTTGCGCCGGCGGCGGAGCCGGACGACGACGAGAATATCAATCTGGACGAAGCTGACAACTGGGACTGATGGCCGCAGGCATCCGAAGGACAGTGCAAATAAGACAGAAAAGGGAACACGGGAAGGCATGAAATACAAGATCGATGTGGTCAGGATCCGCGAGAATTCGATTCAGCTGAACGGCTGGGTCATCGGTAAAACGCCGGAATCGAAACCGGCGTTTGCCGTGCTGGACGAAAACCGTGACAGGGTGAAGATCAAATACGTCCCCACGCGTCGGGACGATGTCAGTCAGATCTATTACAAACAGATCTATGACCGGGATTTTGGATTTGACGTCCAGTTCCCCTATGAACGGGGACGAAGCTATTGGCTGCTGATCCGCTGCGACGGCAGCGTGCGCCGGATCAAATTCAATGAGGAACTGATTGCGAAGCGTTCCAGCGTGGCTCATAAGCGTCTGGAGAAGATTCATGATCTAATGAACATGGAGACAGTCCGTGTGGCACTGGATTTCGGGAAGAAACACGGGCTTAAAGCATTATTTCTCAAATCAAAGCACAAGCTGCAGGGGATTGACAACGACTACGAGTACGCGGAATGGTATGATCTGACGAAGCCGTCGGAGGAGGAGCTTGCGCGTCAGCGGGCGGAAACCGGGGCGGCGATGCGTCAGCGGGCAGCGGACGCGCCCGCCTGGCCGAAGCTTTCCCTGGTTATGCCGGTCTATAAGGCGCCTGCCGGATTTCTGCGGGTCATGCTGGATTCCATTCTTGCCCAGACCTATCCCAACTGGGAACTGTGCATCGCCGACGGAAGTCCCCGGGGAGAGGATTTGGCGAAGCTTGTGAAGGAATATACGGACCGTGATGAGCGGATCCGCTATCAGGCGCTTGAGAAGAACGAAGGTATTTCCGGCAATACCAATGCGGCGATTGCCCTCGCGTCCGGGGATTATGTCGTGCTGGCCGATCAGGACGACGCGATGCCGGAGCACGCTCTCTATGAGATTGCGAAGGCGTTCCGGGAGCATCCGGACTGCGATGTGGTCTATTCCGACGAGGACAAGATGGATATGGATGGCGGGGCGCTCTTCGACCCGCATTTTAAGCCGGATTTTAATCCGGATCTGCTGTGCAGTGTGAATTATATCTGCCATCAGTTCGCGGTGAAGCGGGAGCTTCTTGAGCGCGTAGGGGGATTCCGGAAGGAATATGACGGCGCCCAGGATTACGATCTGATTCTCCGGTGTACGGAGGCGGCGCGCGGGATTTATCATATCCCGAAGGTGCTGTACCACTGGCGCTGCCATCAGGGTTCCACGGCCAGCAATCCGCAGAGTAAGCTCTATGCTTTCGAGGCCGGTTCGCGGGCCATCATGGATCATTACCGGCGTACCGGCATTGCGGCGGAGAAGGTTGAAAAAGGCGTGGACTATGGCATTTACCATACGACGTTTACGATTCACGGCGAGCCGCTGGTGTCGGTGATCATACCGAATAAAGATCATACGGCTGACCTCGATCTGTGCGTGCGCACGATACTTACGAAATGTACCTATAAGAATCTGGAGATCGTGGTTGTGGAGAACAACAGCAGCGACCCGGGAACCTTCGGCTACTATGAGAAGCTTCAGAAGGAATTCCCGCAGGTGCGCGTCGTCCGCTGGGAGCGGGAGTTCAATTTTTCCGCGATCAATAACTTTGGCGTGCAGTATGCCCGCGGCGATTATCTGCTGTTTATGAACAATGATATTGAACCGGTTGCGGAGAATTTCATTGAGGAGATGCTGGGCTTCTGCCAGCGGGAGGATGTGGGCGCCGTAGGCGCCAGGCTTCTGTATGAGGACGGAACGATCCAGCACGCCGGCGTTGTGGTAGGCTTCGGCGGCATCGCCGGACATACGTTCATCGGACTCCACGAGGCGGAGAACAGCTATTTCCACCGGGCGATGTGCGCGCAGGATTACAGCGCGGTGACGGCGGCCTGCATGATGAGCAAACGGTCGGTTTTTGACGCTGCCGGCGGTTTTTCGGAGGAACTGGCGGTGGCGTTCAATGATATCGACTACTGCATGAAGGTGCGTTCTTTGGGGAAACTGGTGGTTTACGCGCCCTACGCGAAGCTGTATCACTATGAATCCAAGTCGCGGGGGCTGGAGGACACGCCGGAAAAGGTGGCACGCTTTAACCGCGAGGTGGCGAAGTTCGCGAAGAAGTGGCCGGAGATCCTGCGGGACGGCGATCCGTATTATAATCCGAACCTGACGCTGCGCAAGTCGAATTTCGCGTTGCGCGATCTTCTGAAGGAAAAGATCGGCGAACCGTATCCGATGCCGGAAGAGATCAGGCGGCTGATGGAGGAAGCGTGAGGCGGAATGTCCCGGACTACCTGCGGGCAGCATGGCGCGGCTGCGGGTTTGGGCAGAGAATGGAGAAGCTGTGCGGCGTGAAAGGGAGAGCAGAAGGGATATGTCAGAGAAACAGGTAACGGTGATCATACCGAATTATAACGGCCTTCAGTTTATGGGGACATGCATGGCTGCACTTGAAGGCCAGACTTGCCAGGATTTTGAGGTTCTGGTGGTGGATAACGGCTCGACCGACGGAAGCGTCGAGTGGCTGAAGGCGCAGGGCATTCCGGCTGTCTTCCTGCCGGAGAATACCGGGTTTTCCGGTGCGGTGAATGCCGGTATCCGGGCAGCGAAGACACCCTATGTCCTTCTTCTTAACAATGATACCGAGGCGGCGCCGGATTTCGTGGGGGAACTTCTCGCGGCCATCCGGCGGTCGAAGAAGATCTTTGCGGTCAGCAGCAGGATGGTCCAGATGTACCACCGGGAGCTGATGGACGACGCGGGTGATATGTACAGCCTGATGGGCTGGGCCTATCAGCGCGGCGTGGGACGGGACAGCCGCGGTTACAACCGGCCTATGGAGGTTTTCTCCGCCTGCGCCGGCGCTGCGATCTACAGGCGGGCGGTATTCGATGAAATCGGCCTGTTTGACGAGATGCACTTCGCGTATCTGGAAGACATCGACGTCTGCTGGCGGGCGAAGATCCGCGGCTATCATGTGCGGTACTGCCCGAAAGCGCTCGTTTACCATGTGGGCAGCGGCACCAGCGGCTCAAAGTACAATCCGTTCAAGGTGCGTCTGGCGGCCCGCAACAGTGTATATCTGAACTATAAGAATATGCCGGCGGGGCAGCTGCTTGTGAACTTCCCGCTGATGGCGGCGGGGGTGGCTGTGAAGTACGGATTTTTCCGGAAGCTGGGCTTTGGAAGGGAGTTCCTGGGCGGTGTCCGCGAGGGACTTACGACCGCGCGCAGCTGTAAAAAGGTGCCGTATGAGCCGGACCGGCTGATCAATTACCTGGCAATTCAGTGGGAGATGATTGCGGGAACGGCGGTCTACGTGTATGAGGTTTCGGCGCGCCAGCTTAAGAAAGCGGCCCGGCGGCGGAGTTAAGCAGAGACGCGGCTGGCGGACTTTCCCGCGGTTTGTGCGCGGAAACCTGCAAATGATACCAAAAATTTAAGAGATTTTTAATACCACATCCTGCATTTTCGTGTATAATGTATGAGTTACGGCACCACATTAGCTTAAGGTGAACGCTTATGATAAAGAATAATCAGCAGATGCTGAACCGGCTGCACATCGCTCTGGATGTACTGGTGCTGGCGCTTTCCTACACTCTGGCCTGGGGAATCCTGGTGTTTCGCAACAGCCTTCTGACGCCGGAACGGGGACTGCTCGCGGCGCGGTATTATTTCCTGGCGCTGACCGTTATCATACCGCTGTATTTAATTTTATATACATGCTTTCATCTTTATGAACCCAAGAGGATCCAGTCGAGGCGTTTCGAGTTTGCCAATATCGTTAAGGCGAACCTGTTCGGCCTGATGATCCTTGCGGTATTTTATTTCCTGTTCCGTAAGAATCCGTACCTGCAGGAATTCTCCACGCGGATGGTATTCTATTTCTTCGCTGTCAATATTGTGGCGGAGACGGCGGAACGGACGGCCATTCGTATGCTTCTGCGCGCGATGCGCGCCAAAGGTTATAATCAGAAGCATATTCTGCTGATCGGGATGAGCCGGACGGCGGAAGGCTTCATCGACCGTGTAAAGGCGAATCCGGAATGGGGTTATCATATCTGGGGGATTCTGGACGACAGGGCGTCTCTCGGCAGCGAGTATAAGGGCATCCGTGTGATCGGTACGGTCGGTGAACTGGATTCGATCCTTGAACTGAATACGCTGGATGAGATCGCCATCACGCTGGGTATCGGTGAATACGGGCGGCTGGAATCCATCGTGGCCGCCTGCGAGAAGTCCGGCGTCCACACAAAGTTCATTCCGGATTATAACAATGTGATTCCGACCAGACCCTATACGGAGGATCTGCAGGGGCTTCCGGTGATCAATATCCGTCATGTGCCGTTGAATTCTACTTTTAACCGGTTTGTGAAGCGGACGGTGGATGTGGTCGGCGCGGTTGCGGGGATCATCCTGTTTTCGCCGGTTATGCTGCTTACGGCGCTTGTGATCAAGATTACGTCTCCGGGACCGCTGATCTTTAAGCAGGAACGGGTCGGACTTCACAACCGGCCGTTTCAGATGTACAAGTTCCGTTCCATGGAAGTACAGAATCCGAAAGACGAAGCGGATAAGTGGACAACCCCGCATGACCCGCGAGTGACGCCGTTCGGACGTTTTATCCGTAAGTTCAGCATTGATGAGATGCCGCAGTTTTTTAATGTCCTGAAGGGCGAGATGAGTCTGGTGGGACCGAGGCCGGAACGTCCGTTCTTTGTGGAACAGTTTAAGGAACAGATTCCCAGATACATGATCAAGCATCAGGTCCGGCCTGGTATGACGGGCTGGGCGCAGGTCAACGGTTACCGGGGGGACACGTCGATTGCAAAGCGGATTGAGCATGATCTGTATTACATCGAGAACTGGACGCCGGGACTGGATTTCAAGATCCTGTTCCTGACAATTTTCAAAGGTTTTATCAATAAAAATGCGTATTAGGAAGGCGGCAGGTGCCGTCAGGCGAGGTTGGCATTATGAGGAATGACTATATGGAGGAAGAATCCTTCAGCGGCAAAGTGGCCAGAATCCGGATTGAACTGGAACGCAAGAAAAGACGCAGAAGGCGGATTATCATCATGATCGTGGCGGAATGTCTCGTTCTGGCAGGCATTTTTTCGTACGCGTATTTCAGCCGGCTCTGGAACCTGATGCCAAGGCCGGAGTTTGACAAGTCAAATGTGGAGAACGAGAATATCTCCCTGGAATCCATCAGCAAGATGCAGGGCTACTGGATGATCGCGATCTTCGGGGTGGATTCGGGAACCGGAACCTCCAGCTCCCGCGGCAATTCCTCCGACGTGAACATGATCGCCTGCATCAATCAGGATACCGGTGAGATTAAGCTGGTGTCGCTCTATCGCGATACGTACCTGAAAGTCAGCGACAAGGGAACCTACCGGAAGTTTAATTACGCGTATTCCGAAGGCGGGCCCGAGCAGGCGCTGAAGATGCTCAATGAGAACCTGGATCTGAATATTACCGAATATATCATCTTCAACTGGAAGGCGGTCGCCGACGGCATCAATATCCTCGGCGGCGTCGATATGGATATTACCAACTCGGAGTTTAAGTTCATCAATGCGTTTATCACGGAGACCGTGCAGGAGACCGGCGTGGGTTCCCATCAGCTGAAGAGCGCCGGCATGAACCATCTGGACGGCATCCAGGCCGTGGCTTATGGGCGCCTGCGTCTGATGGATAACGATTATAAACGTGTCGAGCGGCAGAAGAAGGTCATAGAGGTTGCGTTTGCCAAGGCGAAGAAATCAGACTATTCGGTTCTGAACAATATTTTGGTCGTTTGTCTGAAGGAAGTCATGACGAATCTGGATTTTGCGGATCTGACGAATGTGGCGCTGAATGTGTCGAAGTATTATATCGGGGATACGGCCGGCTTCCCCTTCGATCGGAGTGAGGCGAATCTGGGTAAGGCCAGGGGTGCCTGCATTATCCCGCAGACGCTGGAATCGAATGTGACGCAGCTTCATCAGTTCCTCTTCGGAGATGAGGCTTATGAGCCGACGGACGCGGTGAAGAAGATCAGTGAGAAAATTTCGGCTGATTCCGGCGTCTATGCGGTGCAGACCAAGGCGGCCACGGCCGAGACGGAGACAACGAAAGCGAAAGAAACAAAAGAGACGGAAGACGAATCGGAGCCGGAGGAAGGAACGGATGAAGACGGCGTGATTATCGCGCCTGCGCCTGGGATCGGTGAGACGGACGAGAACGGTGAACTGATTGACGGACCGGAGCCGGATGAGTGGTATGAACCGGGGAATACGCCCGGAGAGAATATACCCGGAGGGAATACGCCCGGAGAGAATAACGGACCGGGAGGAACAACGGCAGGCCCAGGAGAAAATGGTGATAATGGTGATACGGGAATCCGTCCGGGAGAGATGTGGCCCGGCGGGAATCAGGAAGGCCCCGGTTTGAATTCGGGTCCCAGCGGAACAGACGCGCGCCCGGGAGAGGATGAGGAACCCGGGGGGACGGTGCCCGGGCAGGCAGGACCGATGGCTGGCGGGAATTCCGGAGGCTCCGGGAACGGCTCATCGTCCGGAACGATGGTTTCCGGTCCCGGCGGTGCAAGGGTTGAAGAAAGCACCGCTGCTTCCACTGGCCCCGGCGGCGGACCGATGGGATCGGCAGATTCGGGGGTGATTACCGGCCCGGGGGACGGTCAGGTAAATCCGCCTGAACCCGGCCAGTACTGACAGAAACGGAACCCCTGTTTTCACAGATTTATAGTATTTCTTTCACAGATTGGTCACAAAACGCTGATATACTCAGATCATTGAAAGAAATCAAACAGCTGATGCTGGAAAGGGGTAACGATTATGTACGATGAGGAAAACAGAAACATAGAGCCGGAAGGCAGTCAATATGCAGAAGAGAGCGCAGCTTCTGCGGAAGTGAATTCTATGATGGGAAGCGCGGCCACGTCTTACACCGGCCAGCAGTCCGGTCAGAGTCAGGCTGGAGCCGCCCCACAGATGACGGGCAGTGCGCAGGCGGAGACAGCAGCCACGGCCGGTTATCAGGCAGGCGGGCCGGCGTATCAGTCGCAGCCGTCAGGCGGCACGGCATGGCAGCCGCAGCAGAACGGCAGTGCCGGATGGCAGGCGCAGAGCAATTACGGCTATCAGGGTCAGACGTATCAGCAGTATCAGATGCCGCAGCAGCCGTCCGGGAAAAAGAAGAAAGAGAAGAAGGACAAAAAGCCCGGTCTGTTCAGGAAAACAGCCGGTATTGTCGCGGCGGCGCTGCTGTTTGGCTTTGTATCCGGCGGCACGATGGTCGGTATCAATATGCTGGCGGATTCCATGAATGAGAAGCCGGAGGCGACAGTGCCTCAGACGGTTGCCCAACAGGAGCAGGTGACGCTTTCCGACGAGGAGCTGGACGCGATCGCGGGCCGTATCAATCGGACCGGCGGCACGCAGACTGCTGCCATGGATGTATCCGATATCGTGGAAAACGCAATGCCGTCCGTTGTGGCGATTAATAATACGATGGTCTATCAGAGTGTGAATCCGTGGTTTGGAAGAAGTCAGACCTATGAGGTGCCCAGCGCGGGTTCCGGTATCATCGTCGGACAGAACGATACGGAACTGCTGATTGCGACGAATAACCATGTCGTAGAGAATGCAAATGAGCTTTCCGTCGTATTTATTGATGATACGGAGCTGGATGCGACGGTCAAGGGAACGGATTCGGAGAGCGATCTGGCGATTGTAGCGGTTCCGTTGGACACGATTCCGGCGGATACAATGAACAAGATTACGGTCGCTGAGCTGGGCGATTCCGAAGAGCTTAAGATCGGTCAGGGAGTGATCGCGATCGGCAACGCCCTGGGATATGGGCAGGCCGTGACTGTGGGTTATGTGAGCGCCCTGAACCGGGAAGTGCAGACAGACGGCAGCACCAAGCATCTGATTCAGACCGACGCGGCAATTAATCCCGGCAACAGCGGCGGCGCGCTGCTGAATATGCAGGGTGAGGTCATCGGCATTAATGAAGCCAAGTATTCGGATACTGATGTGGAAGGTATGGGCTTTGCGATTCCCATTTCCCAGGCACAGGAGATTCTGGATACGCTGATGGTGCGCCGCAGCGGCGAGACCGTTGAGGAGGACGAAGCGGGCTATCTGGGTATTGTCGGTGTGACCGTGGATGATTCCATGAAGCAGATTCTTGATATGCCGGACGGCGTCTATGTCTATCGGATTCCGGAGGGCGGCGCTGCGTCGAAGACGGATCTGCATGAGAAGGACATTATTGTGAAGTTCGACGGACAGACCGTCAAGACGATGTCCAGCCTGCAGGATCTGCAGAAGTACTATAAGAAAGGCGAGACCGTGGACATGGTCGTGATGTCGCTTGTGGACGGCAAGTACGTGGAACGGACGATCACGATCACCCTGGGAGAAAAGGTGAGCACGGAGTAACGCCCGAATGGGAGAACACAGTTGGACGAAAAGGACGAGAACCTGATAAAAGAGACAACGCCTGAAAATGGTCAGAACGACAGGAATAGCAGTGACGATCAGTATGAGAAGATCTGCTATTCCTGCCGTCGCAGTGAGAGCAAGGCGGGACCGATGATCAACATGCCGGGAGGCATGTGTCTTTGCCATGACTGCATGCAGAAAGCATTTGATACGGTACTGAAGAACGGCTTTGATTTCTCGAAAATCCAGAATATGCCGTTTCTGAATATGAATCTGAGCGATATTTCAGGGCTGAATATTCCGCAGCCGGAGATCCCGCAGAAGCAGCGGATTAAGAAAAAGAAGCCGAAGGAGCAGCCAGCCTTCGATATCCGTGATATTCCCGCGCCGCACAGAATCAAGGCCAGTCTGGATCAGTATGTGATTGGTCAGGAGCAGGCCAAGAAGGTAATATCCGTGGCGGTTTATAACCACTACAAGCGGGTGTTCGCCGAGCAGGCCAGACAGGCGGAGACCGCGTCGGACGAGAATGCGTCCGCGGATTCCATCCCGGACGATGTTATCATCGAAAAGTCGAATATCCTGATGATCGGACCGACCGGCAGCGGGAAGACATATCTGGTGAAAACGCTTGCGCGGCTTCTGGATGTGCCGCTGGCGATTGCAGACGCTACGTCGCTCACCGAGGCGGGCTATATCGGCGATGACATCGAGAGCGTGATTTCCAAGCTTCTGGCCGCGGCAGACAACGATGTGGAGCGGGCGGAGCACGGGATTGTTTTTATTGACGAGATTGATAAGATTGCGAAGAAGAAGGATATGAACAGCCGCGATGTCAGCGGAGAGTCGGTGCAGCAGGAGCTTCTGAAGCTGCTGGAAGGCAGTCTGGTGGAGGTGCCGGTGGGCACGAACCAGAAAAATGCACTCTCGCCGACAGCGACGGTGAACACGGATCAGATTCTCTTTATCTGCGGCGGCGCCTTCCCGGATTTGGAGCGGATCGTTAAGGAACGTCTGAATAAGACTTCCTCCATCGGTTACCGGGCGGAACTCCGCGACCGCTATGACGACGATCCGGATATCCTGAGCCATGCGACGAACGCAGACCTGCGGGCATTCGGGATGATCCCGGAGTTTCTGGGGAGACTGCCGATTCTTGTGACGCTTACGAAACTCACGGAGCCGATGCTTGTGAAGATTCTGAAAGAGCCGAAGAATGCGATTCTCAAGCAGTATATCAAGCTTCTTGCGCTTGATGAGGTGAAGCTGGTCTTCGAGGATGACGCGCTCACATGGATTGCGGCCGAGGCCATGAAGCGGGAGACGGGCGCGCGTGCGCTCCGGGCAATCATGGAGGAATTCATGCTGGATATTATGTACGAGGTGCCGAAGGATCCGTCCATCGGTACGGTAGTGATCACGCGCAGCTATCTCGAGAAAAACGGCGGACCGCGCATCGAGATGCGGGGATAGCCGGCGGAACGATTCTCCGAAGCGGTGTCGTTTCGCACCTAATTCCGAAGTGACAATAACGACTGATACAGATCCAGGGTACCGTATCCCCATTCGCGGCTGGGATATGTGTAGCCTGGATTTCTCTTTGCGCCGCGGGTCAGATAGGCGCGTGCGGCGCTGTTGTTGATGTAGGGATCGTTGCCGCGCACATAAGCCCAGGCGTACAGATCGGCGACCGCGCCTGCGGTGATGGCGGCGGCCGCGGAGGTACCGGTCATGCGGACCATAGGGAAAATGCCGTCCGCGAGCGCCCGGCCCGGCCCCGGGACATCCACGCCGGGAGCGGTCAGATCCGGCTTGATTCTGCCGTCGCGCGTATTGCCGCGGCTGGAATGGATGTAGAGGCTGTTATTCCGGTGATTGAAGGCGCCTGCGGTGATGGCGAAGGAGGAATTGGCGGGGGAAGTGATTGTCGTAAACGGATCGGCCTTCAAAAAAACCGTGTCTTCCCGGATAAAGCCGTGAACCGGCAGCCACAGATGGTAGACGCCGGTGACTGTCGCCGTGGGGTAGACGCGGATGCGCCAGATGCCGGGAGACGGATCCATAAAATGCATCGCTGCCAGATAACTGCTCTGCCCGCCGGTAATCGTCTCGTAGGCGACGGTGACGGTCGTCGCATCGACAGCGAAGCGCAGCGTTTGCGTCTGTCCGGGCCGCAGCGGAATCCGTTCTATGAACTCGCCTGTAGGCGAGACGAAGCCGACGGTGTAGATTTCCGGCTGGTCGGCCCACAACTGAACAATAAAGCCGCGCTCCCCTTCTCCGACCCGCAGTTCCGCCTCATCGTAGATCGTGTCTTCTGTGACATGGCCGATATAATGATGCTGCCGTCCGGCTTCGTTGCCGGCGGCGCAGACCGCAGAGACGCCGGAAAAGATATGCAGACGGTTCAAAACCTGACCCAGCGGCGTGGTTCCGTCGTGTCCGCCCTGATTGCTGCCGAGCGCCAGGCAGATCACAAGCGGCATGCGGTAGCGGTAAGCCAGAAGCGTCAGCCACATGACGCCCATCATAATATCGCTGCTCTGGTAGGCAGCTGCGTCGTCGGGGATGCCGTAGAAGTCCCGCAGGTACTGCTTGGCCGGCTTCAGCTTGACGACGCTCAGAAATGCTGACGGCGCCGCGCCGATGAAATCCATGTCCGCAACCTCTCCTCCCGCGGCTGCGCCGGCCAGAAAGGTGCCGTGACCATCTGTGTCTTCGGAAGGAATGACAGACAGCGGTTCTTCCGCCCGCAGGGCTTCATTGATCGCGGGCTCCAGAAATTGCTGCCCGTAGAGAAAGCGGAACAGAAATCCGTTCGGATCCGAGACAGTGAATCCTTCGCCGGAGAGAGTCTGGTCCCAGATGCCGAGGATGCGCGTATTGCCGTCATGGCTCTGAAAGAGCGGATTCCTATAGTCGATGCCGGTGTCGATGAAGCCGATGATTACGCCCTCACCGCGGCTGTTAAGCGACGGCTGGCGGAAGACGGGCAGGATGCCGGCGGCTTCGGCGCCGGTATTGTCGAGGAGTGTGTAGAGGGCTGGGATTGAAGAGTACGGATAATTCTGCAGGGATACAGGCGCAATCCCGCTTAAAGGGACATGAAGTACGGCAAATTCTTCATTGATATAACTTGCGCAGCCGTTTCCCGCGAGCCGGTCCAGCTCGGCCGGACTTGCATTTCCGTGACGGTAGATGAAATCGGCGTAATCCTCGCGGGCGGGGATGCCTGCGCAGTCGGTCATTCGG